>DAONFE010000003.1:77885-83099 GCA_035403525.1 Candidatus Cryosericum sp. | reverse complement strand
GTCCCCAATGTTACACCAATGTTACAAAATGGAACCGTCCCCAAGGTGTTACGGGGAGTCGCGCTATACTCAAGGGACATGACTGAGGGTGAGAGGGGAACCGTGGAAAAGGGCAGGGGCGTAGTTCGGCGCCGCGAGAACACGCCGCGGCAGGCAGCGCTGTGGAAGGTGTCGGGCTCGTTCCTGTCGAAGCTGCTGGGCTTCGCGCGGGATGTCCTGCTGGCGAAGGTCTTCGGGGCGACGTACGTGACCGACGTCGCGCAGCTGGTCGAGAATGTCCTGCTCAGCATTGTGACGTTCGTCACGTCGCCCATCGCCATTCCCCTCGTGCCGGAGCTCACACAGGCGCAGATGCGCAGCGAGCGCGACTATCGCAACCTGCTGAGCTCGGTGTTCGGCCTGTTCTCCATCGTGGGCGGCGTGCTGTTTGCCCTCGTGGTGGCGTTTCCGCAGGTGTTCGTCATGCTCTTCAGCGGCGGCTTCAAGGGGGCGACGCTGGCCTACGCGGAGTACACGTACCGCTGGCTGGCCGCTCTCTCCATCATCATCGTGGTCTCGACGACGCTCAAGACGGCGCTGTCAGTGCGCAAGGACTTCGTCCTCCTGTCGTTCGCCGATGTGGTCATGAATGTCGTGGTCATCGCCGGGCTGCTGCTGGGTGCGCGCCAGCAGGAGCTGCCCATCCTGAAGGTGACAGCGCAGCTTGCGGCGGCAGCCATCCTGTGGACGTACTTTGCGGTGCGTGAGCGGTGGGCGCTGGTACCGAAGTTCCGGAGCTGGGACCCGCGGGTGAAGTCGCTGCTGCGGCAGGCAGGGCCCCTGTTCATCGGCTCGGCGACGGATATGCTGCTGACGCTCATCGACCGGACAATGGCATCGTTTCTGCCCGAGGGATCCATTGCTTCGCTTGCCTACGCGCAGAAGATCTACCTGCTGCCGCTGGGCGTCTGGGCGGTTCAGATTGCGGAGTCGTCCTATCCGTTCATCGTTTCGGCCTTCGCGGCCCGCGATACGCGAAAGGGCTACCAGCTGGCCAGAGGAGCCATCCAGCGCATCCTGTTCCTCATCGTGCCGGCGATGGCCGGACTTGTCCTTCTGGCCCAGCCCATCGTGCGCATCATCTATCAGCGCGGGGCCTTCACGGAGCACAACACGCTGCTCGTGGCGCGCGTCCTGCAGGGCTATGCAGGCGTGCTCCTGTTCAGTTCGGTGCAGTACATCCAGACGCGGCTGTTCTATGCGCGGCGCAATACGCTGACCCCTATGTTCATCAGTATGGCCAGCCTGGGCCTCAACGTCGGCCTCAACTATGTCTTCGGCTTTGTCCTTGGCCTGGGGGCGTTCGGCCTGGCGGTGGCCTCCTCTCTTGCTGCCCTCGTGAGCATGCTGCTCATGTACGTGGTGTACCGCCGCCGGTACGGCGCGGTCGACTATGTCCTCATTCTGCGGGACGTGCTCAAGATAGGAGCCGGTACGCTCCTGATGGGAGGCGTGGTGCTGCTTCTGCAGGGACGCCTGCACATCCTGCTGCTCATCGTCTGCGGTGTTGTCGCCTACGGCGGCACAGAGCTGCTGCTGCGGGAGGACGAGGTCACGAGCTACCTGCGTGTCGGGCGTGCCGTGCTCGCGCGCCTGCGTGCCCGGTAGCGGGCGGCAGCACATTGGTGTGCGCGGGTTTTCCGCTACACTGATGCAAAGGCCAGACCGAGACGGAGGTTGACATGGCACGCAAGGCAGGAACACCAGTTCAGCCGGTTGCGGACGAACCCGGAGAAACCGCTGGGGACATCCATCACGCGGCATCGCTCAACGCGTACGGCAGCTATCTGTTCGGGCAGGGGCGGTGGGAGGAGGCTCGCAGCTTCTTCGTCAAGGCGGCGCGCGAGGCTCCCGATGACCCCGCGACGCGGAAGAACCTGGGGATTGCCTCGAGCGCATGCGGCTTGAACGACGAGGCCATCGAGATCTTTGCAGAGCTGGTCGCGCAGTCGCCCCAGGATGCCTCCCTGCACAATGCATTCGGGCTTGTCCTGCACCGTGCGGGCAGACTGGAGGAGGCAGGGGCCGAGTTCGCCCGGGCGACGGAGCTGGCGCCCGCCGAGTACGTCTACTGGCACCACAAGGGAACCAACGCGCTGGCACAGGCCAAGCCCTCAGCCGCCGTTTCCGCCCTTGCGCGGGCAGTCGCGCTGCCAGGTGCTCCCGCCGTAAGCTACTTCAATCTGGCGATGGCACTGGGCGCCGAGGGCGAGACGGAGCGCGCCACCATGTTCCTGCAGAAGGCGGTTGCGCTGCGCTCTGACGATGCGGACCTGCTGGTGCGTGCAGCGCGCATCATGGACGAGTGGGGGCGGCACGCGACGGCCATCGAGTGCCTGCGGTCCTTTGTGCGTTCGGGACGGCGTGATGCCCGCGTGGATGAGCTGCTGGACGAGCTGCTCGGGCAGGAGTGAGACCTCGCATGCTGCCTGGTGACGTCTGGTCGTCCTGTGTGGCGCGGGGCCTGCTGGCGCCGGGGATGCGCGTGGTTGTCGCCGTTTCGGGCGGGTCGGACTCGGTGGCGCTCGTGCACCTGCTGTGTGCTCTGCGGGAGCAGTACGGCCTGCAGGTCAGCGTCGCGCACTTCAATCACCGGCTGAGGGGCGCGGACAGCGATGCCGACCAGGCCTTTGTCGAGAACCTGGCAGCGTCGCTGGGTGTCCCATGCGATACGGGCACGGACGACGTCCATGCCTATGCAGCGGAGCACCGGCTGAGCCAGGAGGAGGCGGCGCGAGAACTGCGCCTGCGCTTCCTGCGCATGACAGCCATCACGCAGGCCGCCGACCGTATCGCGACAGGACATACGCAGGATGACCAGGCCGAGACGGTGCTGTTCCGCCTGCTCAAGGGAACAGGCGTGCGCGGACTGGCCGGCATGGCGCCGCGGAGCGGCATGATGATTCGGCCCCTGCTGCCCTTCAGCAAGCAGGAGCTGCAGGAGTGGCTTGTCTCGCAGAACCTTGCATGGCGCGAGGATGCCTCAAACAGCGACGGAAGATTCGAGCGCAACTTTGTGCGGAGCCAGCTCATTCCCCTTGCCGAGTCGCGGTTTCCAGCGGCCCGCCAGGCGGTCGCCAGGACCGCGGACATGGCACGGGAGATTGTCGAGCTTCTGGACCGCCAGACGGAGCAGGTCACCGACAACATCCAGATTCTGGAGGCCGGCGACGGCAGGCATCCGGGGGCTCTGAGGCTGAGCAGGGAGGCTCTCGCCAGTCTGCCCGACGCGCTGCTCGAGTTCGCGCTGGGGGATGTGTTCCAGACGGCGGGCGTGGGGCCCAGCTACGAGCGCCTGAGACGCAGCGTGGCGGCCATCCGGAGGGGCCAGGCCGGCAGGCGCGTCACGCTGGACGACCGGCTGAGCCTGGAAGTTGGCTACCAGCATGTCTACGTGTACGGCGCTGCATACACCGACCGCGTGGAGCAGCCGCGCGAGGTGAGCCAGTTCCCTGCCACGGTGGACTGGTTCCGCAGGCGCATCTCCTTTGAGGAACGGGGGCCGGCCGACGTGCCCGCGGACCTGCGTCAGCTGGACTCCAAGGAGGCATGGTTCGACAGAGACGCCGTGCGCCTGCCCCTCGTCGTCCGCCAGCCGGAGCCGGGCGACCGCATGGCGACGTTTGGCGGGCATGTCCGAAAGCTGCAGGACCTGTTTGTCGATGCGAAGGTGGATCGCCTGATGCGTCCGCGCAGGCCCGTCATCTGCGATACGGAGGGAATCCTGTGGGTGCCCGCGCTTGCGCGGAGCGCTCGCGCGCCCGTGCTCCCGGAGTCGCACCGCCTCTTGCGCATTGTATACTATAGTTCACAGTGCTAAGTTGTCTGGCGCATGGAGCGGGGTAGAATACATGGACATGAGAGACGACGTATTGGAAGTGCTGGTCTCGGCTGAGGAAATCCAGAAGCGCACGGCCGAGCTCGGTGAAGAGATAGGCCGTGACTACGGGGACCGGAATCCGCTGCTGATCTGCGTGTTGCGCGGTGCTGTCGTGTTTCTGTCAGACCTCATGCGCTCGATTCCTGTTCATGTCATGGTGGACTTCATGGGCGTCAGCAGCTATGGCGGGACGAACATGGACAGTTCCGGCGTCATCAAGATAACACGGGACGTTGATACCAACATCGCGCACCATGACGTCATCATTGTTGAAGACATCGTCGACACGGGCCTCACGATGAAGGCGCTGGTCGACCTTCTGAATACGAGGGGACCGAGCAGCATCGCAATCTGCACGTTCCTCTCCAAGCCTCAGCGCCGCAAGGTGGATGTGGACATCCGCTACTGCGGGTTCGAGGTGCCCAACAAGTTTGTCATCGGTTACGGGCTCGACTACGACGAGAACTACCGCAATCTGCCGTTCGTCGGCGTCCTCAAGCCCGAGGTCTATGAGAAGAGAAAAGAGGAGAAAGGATAGTGGCTGACCAGAGAAAGACAGGAGGTTCCAACCGCAACCTGATGAAGGAACTCATCGGGTGGGTCCTCCTTTTTATCATCATATGGGGCGCGTATTCCCTGTTTACGCAGCCTGCTGCGCCTGCGACGCAGCTGAGTTACACCGAGTTCGTGGCCAAGGTGCGCGCGGGCGAGGTCAAGGAAGTGAGCTTCGCTATTGCGGATGTCGTGCAGACCGGTACCGGCACTCTCAAGGACGGAACCAAGTTCACCACGATTGCGCCGCTGTACGACGCCAGCCTGTATCCGCTGCTCGTGGAGAAGGGCGTCCAGGGCGACTTCTCCAAGGTGCAGACCAGCATATGGGTGACCCTGCTTCTGAACATTCTGCCATACGTCATCATCATCGGCCTGTGGCTGTTCATGATGCAGCGCATGCAGGGAGGCCAGAACAATCAGGTCTTCGGCTTTGGCAAGAGCAGGGCACAGCTGTTCATGGACAACCGCCCGCGCGTGACCTTCAAGGACGTGGCAGGACTGGACGAGGCCAAGGAGGAAACGGGCGAGCTTATCGAGTACCTCAAGAACCCCAAGAAGTTCACCGCGATGGGAGCCAAGATTCCCAAAGGCGCTCTGCTGGTCGGTCCTCCTGGCTGTGGCAAGACCCTGCTGGCGAGAGCAATCTCCGGCGAGGCCAAGGTGCCGTTCTTCAACGTGTCCGGCTCCGAGTTCGTGGAGATGTTTGTGGGCGTTGGTGCCAGCCGTGTGCGTGACCTGTT
>DAONFE010000003.1:69631-77785 GCA_035403525.1 Candidatus Cryosericum sp. | reverse complement strand
CGCATTGTCGTCGACCTGCCCGATGCCAAGGGGCGCGAGGAAATCCTCAAAGTGCACGCCGCTGGCAAGCCGTTTGCACCGGAGGTCCGCTTCGATACCATTGCCAAGGAGACCGCCGGGTTCACAGGCGCAGACCTGGAGAACCTGCTCAACGAGAGCGCCCTGCTGGCGGTGCGCAGGGGCAAGACGAACATCACGATGGACGAGGTCGAGGAAGCCATCGACAAGGTCATCGCCGGACCTCAGAAGAAGTCGCGCGTCATCAGCGAGGACGAGCGGCGCCGCATTGCGTACCACGAAGCAGGACACGCCGTGGTCGGCAAGGCGCTGGCCTCAAAGGAAGAAGTCCACCGCATCAGCATTGTGTCACGCGGCATGGCGCTGGGCTTTACCCTGCAGCTGCCGACCGAGGACCGCTACATGCGCACGCGCGACGAGCTGTTGCGCGAGGTTGCCGGCCTGCTGGGCGGCAGTGCCTCGGAGAAACTGTTCCTGGGCAGCATCTCTACCGGACCGTCGAATGACCTGGAGCGGGCCACGGACATCGTGCACCGCATGATACGAGCGTATGGCATGAGCGAGAAGCTGGGTCCGCTGACCTATGGCAAGAGCAGCGACCTTGTGTTCCTGGGCAAGGAACTCAGCGAGGAACGCAACTACAGCGAGGCAACGGCCGAAGAGATCGACGCGGAAGCGCGGCGCCTCGTGGAACAGCAGTATCAGCGTGCGACTGAGGTTCTCGAAGCCAATCGGCAGGCGCTTGAACATCTGGTGGCGCTGCTGCTGGAGAAGGAAACCCTGCAGGGCGCCGAACTCGACGAGGCGCTGAGCCCTGTAAAGGACCAGACCGGCGAGTCGGGCGAACTGCCCGCGGCCGCGGCACCACCACAGGCGGGTCCTTCCGTCGGCGTGCAGCCAGCTTCCTGAGTCCAGCGGCAGTTATTGTATGCGAACGCCCCGGCCGACCGGTCGGGGAGTTTTCTGTTTGAGTCTGAGTCAGGATGTCAGGCCCGGTTTGCCGTACCGAAGAGTTCTATCTTGGCACGCACGCCGTCCCGGACAGCCTTGAGCTGGGGAGCCGCGAGGTCACGGAATCCGATGGCTTCGGGATGGGCGTCAAGCGCCGCGCGGACGGCCAGCATAGCCTTCTTCTGCAGGTACGTTGCGATGTTTATCTTGGTGATGCCCAGTCCAATGACCTGACGTACGTCGTCGTCGACGGCGCCGGAGGCTCCGTGCATGACAAGGGGAACTGCAGGCATGGCCTCATGCAGGCGGCGGCACAGGTCCACGTCGAGGTGGGCGGCCTGGACGGCCATTGCATGCACCGTGCCGATGGACACGGCGAGCGCGTCGACCTGGGTGTCGTTCCAGAAGCGCACCGCCTCGTCGACGGCGGTATAGTGCATGTCGTCTGCCTCGGTGCTGGCTCCGTCCTCGGACTTGCCGACCTTGCCGATTTCGGCTTCGACCGCGACGCCGACATGGTGGGCAGCCTCGACAACCTGGCGCGTAACGGCGACATTCTGGTCGTAGGGCAGCGATGAGCCGTCGAACATCACTGAACTGAAGCCGGCCCGCAGTCCCTCGACACAGCGCAGGAAGTCCTTGCCATGGTCGAGGTGCACGACAACCGGGATGGGGTATTTGGCTGCGTAGTGCCGGGCAATCATGGCCAGCTCCTCAAGGCCGGCAAAGTCCGAACTGCCTTGCGAAATCTGCAGGATGACGGGAGCCTTGAGTTCGTACGAGGTCTCGACGACCGCTCGTGCGTATTCCAGGTTGTGGATGTTGTAGGCTCCGACTGCGTAGTGGTTCTTGAGTGCGTCCTGAGTTACCTCTTTCAACGTTGTCAACATGATGCTGCTACCTCCGTGTCACTGTGCTTTGATGTAGGTGCCATAGCCAGGGCCCTCGGGGAAAGCCCCGGTCGTGCTGTCGTACACCTGGTTGCCCCGAACGTACGTCTGCAGGACTGCGCCCTGCAGTTCGCGCCCCTCGAAGGGCGTGTACTTGTTTCTGCTGTAAAGATCCTGCGCGTGGATGACAGTAGGGGCGTCGAGGTCGATGCACGTGAAGTCCGCATCTGACCCAACGGCGAGCGTACCCTTGCGCGGGAACAGCCCGAGCCGCTTGGCCGGGTTGGTGCTGAGGATTTCGCCCAGCCGGTAGAGCGTCATGCCGCGCAGGGTACACGCCTCGTACAGCATGAGCGGCACGCGCAGCTGCACCCCGGGGATGCCCGCGTAGGCGTTCCAGATGTTGTCCACCACCTTCTCGCGCGGATACACGCCGGCAGCATGGTCCGTGGCCACGTAGTCGATGGTGCCGTCGAGCAGACCGGCCCACAGCACCTCGTTGTCGTATGCCTCCCGGAGAGGAGGCGTGACCTTCACGAGGCTGCCCAGACGCACGAAGTCGGCGCGGTTGAGGAGCAGATAGTGGGGACACGTCTCGGCCGTCGCGTCGATACCCTGGCCCTTGGCCTGCCGCACGAGGTCGACGCCTGCCGACGTCGACAGGTGGACGATGTGAACGCGCGTTGCCTCGCGGCGTGCAAGCGCCAGCACCGTGGATACCGCAAGCGGCTCGGCGTCGTAGGTGCGCCCGTCCTTGTACGCGAGCGGGTCGGTCCGCCCTTCCCGGATGATTTTCTCACTGTAATAGCTCGCCAGGAAGTAGTCCTCCGCATGCACGGCCACCAGCATGTTGCTGTCGCGTGCTGCCTCAAACAGCATGACCATCTGCCGCGTATCGAGGCGGGGATAGGTCTGCATGCCGGAGATGGTGTAGGCCTTGATGCCCACGACGCCCAGCTCACGGAGCTCTGGAAGCAGGCGGCGGTATGCCCCGCTGTCGATGAACGAGGGCGTCGTGCCTCCCCACAGGGCGTAATCCACATAGGCCTTGGGCGCGATGGCGCGCATCTTCATGTTGAAGTTGTCCGTTGTCGTGACCGGCGGAAGAGAGGTGCAGGGCATGTCGACAATCGTGGTCACGCCGCCCGCAGCTGCGCTCATCGTGCCGGTTGCGAAGTCCTCGCGTTCCGTGAAGCCTGGGTCGTCGAAGTGCACATGCCCATCCACCGCTCCGGGCATGACGAACAGCCCGTGAAGGTCGATGGGGACGACGTCGGCGGGGGGTGGCGTGGTACCGGCCGGGTCGAATCGCCGGATGACTCCGTCCGTGACCAGGATGTCGACAGGCAGAAGCGTCCCGTCTGGCTGTGCTACCCTAGCGTTCCTGAAAAACTGCTGCATGGCAGACCTCCCTCAGATGAACGAACTCACGACCTTGAACTTCTCGACGTCGACAAGACCGAAATCTGTTACCTTGAGCTTTGGAATAACCGGAAGCGCCATGAAGGCCAGCGTCATGAACGGGTCGTCAAGGGGACAGCCCGTCACCTCACGCATTGCCGTTCCCAGAGCGTCCAGGCGCTGCGCAACCTCGGCTACAGAGAGTTCGGACATGAGCCCGCCATAGGGCAGCGCCAGCGAGCCGACGACCTGGCCTGCGTTTGCGACGGCGATGCCGCCGCCGATAAAGGCGACCTGCTGGACCGCAAGCAGAATGTCGCGGTCGCTGACGCCGCACGCCACAATGTTGTGGGAATCGTGCGCCACCGAGGAGGCCATGGCTCCCTGCTTCATGGCGAAGCCGCTTACGAAGGCCACGCCCACGCGCCCCGTGGCATGGTGCCGCTCGAACACGGCGATCTTCAGCACGTCGTTGGCAGGATCGGACTGGACAAGTCCGTCCGAACCTATAAGAGGAGCGACGCGGCGCTCACCCGTCACCACCTGGTGAGGAATGAGCTGCAGGACACGCAGCTGCTTGCCAGGCTCGGGCTTGACGCGCAGGCTCTCGTATGTCGGCGTGGCTATGTTGATGCTGTTCTTGATGCTGTAGGTGCGGGTCAGGTGCCCGTTGTTCTCAGGGCCCGTGTACACGCCGTCCTGCGCAACCAGCTGGCCTTTGGCATACGTCGCCGTGGGCTGGACGCGGGTCGGGTCCGGGAACAGGATGAGGTCCGCCCAGTAACCTGGGGCAATGGCTCCCTTGCCTCCCAGGCGGAAGTGCGTCGCGGGGTTCAGGGACGCCAGCCGGACCGCTGTCGGCAGGGAAATGCCGGCCTGCAGGAGCAGATTCACCGCAAAGTTGATGTGCCCTTCCGACACGAGGTCGGATGGGTGGCGGTCGTCCGTCGCCAGCATGATGCGGTGCATGTTCTCGGGCGTGAGCAGCGGAAGGAGCGCCTGGACGTCGCGCGTGACCGAGCCTTCGCGCATCATGATCCACATGCCGCGCGAGAGCTTTTCACGGGCCTCGTCGGGCGTCGTGCACTCATGGTCGGTCGAGATTCCCACCGCGATGTATGCCTCGAGGTCCCGGCCGGACAGGAAGGGGGCGTGCCCGTCGATGAGCTGTCCCTCGAAGGCCGCCAGCTTGTCCAGGACATCGGGGTCCTTGAACAGGATTCCGGGATAGTTCATGAACTCGGCCAGCCCCAGGACTCTGGGGTTGCGCCGCAGCTCGGACAGCCGGTCCGCGTCGAGCGTTTCGCCGTTGGTTTCCAGGTGTGTCGCGGGCACGCAGGAGGGGAGCATGAAATAGAAGTCCAGTGGAGACGTCCGGGTGGCCTCCAGCATGAAGCGGATGCCGCGCACGCCGGCGACGTTGGCAATCTCATGAGGGTCGGCTATGACGCAGCCCGTGCCGCAGGCCAGAGCCACTTTGGCAAACTCCGCCGGCACGACCATGGTGCTCTCGATGTGCATGTGGCCGTCGATGAAACTGGGGGCGGCATAGCAGCCCTTGGCGTCCACCACGCTGACCCCGTCGTAGCGGCCGATGCCTGCAATCTGACTGCCGGAGAACGCAATGTCGACGTCCTCCTCTATCCCGCCGTCAAACACGTTCACGAGGTTGACGTGCTGGATCACCAGGTCTGCGGGGCGGCGACCGCTTGCGACGTCGATGAGGCGGGCGATGCGTTCGCGTGCCGTGTCGTTGCTGGCGTTCATGCGAGGCTCTCAGATATTCTCGAGGACATGGACCAGCTCGGCGTTGGCCTGCTCGACAAGCGCCTGCTCATCGCAGACCGTGACGGTCCCGTCGCGGTAGACGACCTTGCCGTCGATGATGGTGCACGCAATGCTGCAGACAGAGGACTCGTACACCAGACGGCATATGGCGCTGGTGTGGGCAGAAGGCTGTGCAAATACGTCGTGCCCCGGGTCCACGATGACGATGTCAGCACGCTTGCCAGGCTCAAGGGTTCCGACGATGTCGTCGATGCCAAGGCTGCGGGCTGCATCGACCGTCACCATGGACAGTACCTGCTCAGGGGTCATCGCCTGGGGGCCGGATGTCGGTCGAAACGCGGTCGCCATGATGAACAACTCGCGCATGGCGTCCATTCTTCCGCCGTACACGGGGCTGTCGAAGCCTGCCAGCACTGGCGTTCCCTTGCGGAGGAACTCCGGAACGCGCGGCAGCGGACGGCCCAGCTTGAGGTCGGCGGACAGGTTGACCACAACGCGGGCACCGGCCTTGCGGATGACGTTGCGCTCGAGCTCGGACACAAAAGACGGGTTCACCAGGAAGGTCCGCTCGCCGAGGATGCCCAGCGCATCGAGCGTAGCCAGCTCCTGGGACCCTCCCTCGCTGCGGCTGCCCCCCACCTGGTTTCGGTCTGTCGTCAGGACAATCTTGAGTGGAAGGCCGGCGGCCTCTGCCATGGTCTTTGCCTGCGTGAGGCACTGATCCGTGCACAACAGCGCGTTGGTCGTCATGACCGCGGGGCGCAGCAGGCCTCCCGCGTCATCGGCGGCGACTGCCCTGACCAGTGACTGAGCCTCAGCCAGCTGCTCGCGCAGAGGCATGCGCAGATTCTCGGGCCACTCCGGCGTGGCATCGGCCAGCATGCGGCCTCCGATGAGCCGGAATCCCATGGAACGGGCAGCCGCGAAGATCTGGTCGGCTGATTGGACGGCGCCTCCATCGAAGAGCGTCGTGACGCCGCTGCGGATAGCCTGGCAGATGCCCAGCGAGGCAGAACAGAGCACCTGGTCCGGTGAAAAGCCTGCGATGAGCTTGAGAGCGAGCCGCTCGCGCTCCGCGTCGTCGAGGATCTGATCAGTCTGACCACGCAGGAGGCTGAACGCCAGGCGGGAATGAGCGGCAATCAGGCCCGGCAGAACAATCATCCCCGAGGCATCGATAACAATGTCAGGGTGCTCGCTGCGGTCTATGGCAGTGTCGATGCGCTTGATGGTTCCGCCCTCGACCAGAAGGTCCGCCCTGCGAGGTTGGCGGTCACCTTCCATGGTAAGCAACGTCCCGTTCCTGATCAGCAGCTTGTTCATAGTGTCCGTGCCAGCTATTGTAGCCACTGTGGAAGCCTTTGTCAAAAAGGCCGGCGGCCAACGCATGTATACTGATAGCGTCGAGGAGGTACGACGCATGAGTGAGACAGTGATGCTGGAGGCAATGGGGCAGGGTCCTGGGGCGCGAGCGCAGGCCATCGAGCATGTCATGCGCTGGGTGAACCCTGGCGTGGACGTCCGGGGAAAGAGCGTCGTGGTCCTGCTTGGAGAATACCCCCCTGGTTCGGACCTTCTGGAGGCCACCTTGGGCTCGCTTTCCGAGGCTGGACGCGTCGACCTTGCAGCACCGACGCTGGCGCGGTACGATACGGCCCTCAGGGAGCACCTGGGAGGCTTGCTCGGAACGCGCGGTCAGCTCATCGACATCAGCGCGGGGCAGTACGAGGCCCTCCGGGTGCCGCTTCGCTCGTCGATGCGCGACGTGCACGGCATGCAGACTGCCGAGCGCCGGCTCATCAAGGATGCCTACGTTGCCCGCTGCCTCGCGGATGCGGACAGCTTCGCGGTCGTCCGCAACCTCGAGCTGAACAGATTCTCGGGCGTGCACGGGATGTTTGCTACCGTGCTGGATTTTCTGGCGACAAAGACACGCGCCGAAGTGCTGGGGTACCAGGGCTACAGTCTCATGGGTCAGGCGCTGCTGGACGTCTGGTCAGCTATCGAGGGAGACTTCCTGTTTGGTGTCCTCGATGGACAGCAGGTGCGTGAGGAGACATTTGGCAAGGAGGCCGAACTGGGGATTCTCCTTGGCGGGCTTGACCCCGCTGAGCTGGACGGAACTGCCCTTATCGCCTCTGGCGGCCGCGTGTCATGGTCGCCCTTCACCGCTTCCGGTTCCAGTCGTACGGGAACCGGAAGTCGCAGGGATGCGCGCAGCGGGATTGTGACCAACATTCCGCTCGAGGACATCCGTGAGCGCATGCCACCCAGGTTCGCCGAGCGCCCGCCTGCGCGCAGGTTCCTGGGCGCAGCCCCCGTAGTCCGCTTCACTGGGCGTCCAGCGGACTTTGACACCCTTGTCTGTCCAACAGGCGCCATCGAGGAGGGCACAGACGGCATCCCGGTCGTGCGGCGACACTCCTGCGTTCTCTGCGGCTGGTGCCTGAAGCAGTATGCGGAGGCCACGACATCGCCCCAGCAGGGCCAGCCGCTGTAGAACAGGCACCCCGGGCTAGCCGTCCGCTTCCCGGCTAGCTGAAGGAGATAAGGTCTTCCGGCTGATGAAACGCAGCCGGAACTTTGAGGCTGCTGGTTTCGACGATGTTGACGTCCTTGTAGTTTCTGGAGATGTTGCGGTACGTCGTCAGGTAGTTCTCATAGCCCATCTTGCGGGCCACAAGCAGGGCCTCGCCCACGAACCCTGGCGCCTCGAGCCGCATAGCCAGGTCGCGTGCTATCGACAACTCAATCGGGGACAGTGCCACGACGGTGAGCTTCATGACGTTCCTCACGTCTGTTGGTACGTTCTGCAGGTCCTTGGCAGACACCGCCAGCTTGGAGATCTGGCTTCGGTATCCACCCTTGAAAAGCTGCGTCAAGGCGGCTGCGTCCGCAACGACGCCGTCGCGTAGAAGAGTGTCGAGGTCGACGTCGCCTCCAAACATCGAGCCTTCCTGCTGGGGTTCAGTGGCAGCCGGTTCAGCGGGAGCGGTGGGGACGGGACGCGGCGCGACAGGCGGGGAAGCGACGGTCTGGTCGAAGGACTCCTCAGCTTCGAGGAGCCGCGAGAGCAGGTCGGCCCCTGAGGGGGCGGCTGGCTGGA
>DAONFE010000003.1:6054-69531 GCA_035403525.1 Candidatus Cryosericum sp. | reverse complement strand
CAGGTTCGGCCATGGTCGTCTCCGCCTGTGCTGCAGGTTCAGGGGTGGCCGATGGCTGTGTCTGCTCGAGCAGCGGTATCTCAGCAGGCTCCGCGGGCACCTCCGGCACCTCCGGTGCTTCCTGGCCCATTGGGCGCAGCTCAGGTTCAGGGGCTGGCTGGAGCACCTCCTGTGGAGGGAGCTCCTGTGCTTCCTGGACAGGCGGGACTTCTATCTCAGGCACGACCTCTGCCGGCTCTTGCGGTGGGACGATGAGTGAAATCAGCTCAGTGGGTGCAGGCTCCGAAGTTGCCATGGCAGGGGTCTCGGCTTCTGCAGCGGGCTGCGGGGCCCCGACATGGTTGCCGGTAAAGAAACCCAACGGCTCGAGGGAAATCTCCGGAACCGAGGGACCGTGCGGGGTCTCCTCGGCAGGCACCGCCGCATGCTCCTGGACAGGAGCGGCAGCATGCTCTCGTCTTGCGGGTTCAAGCTGCTCAGGCATGGCGGTAGGTGCTGGGCCCTGTTCCACCACACCGAACTCGATGGCGTTCTGGCCCTGGTCGGCAGTGCGGGACGTGACCTTGGGCAATTTCCTGGGGGCAGCGCGCCGTGGCCGAAGGGCAAGGAGCAGGATAATCAGCAGGAGAACGACAACAATCCAGAAGGTCCAGACGGCGACCAGCTCCGGGGTGGCCGACAATCCCATTCGTGCCAGCACGGGGACCAGGAGCTGGGCAAACGGCAGGAACAGGCGGACTACAGTGTCATCAATGGACTGTGTGACACTCTGGACGACTGCCACAGCTTTGCCCGACGTGAAGAACTCGCGGACAGTTGTCCACGCATCGCCGACCGAGGAGCCGACTGTCTGTGCCGCTCCCTCTATCCAGATCTTCACTGCCTGCCACGACCCTCCGGTGGAAGACATGGCCACAAGGTGGCCCGGACTCGGCGTGGTGTGCACCACCTGCGCGCTCGCGGCTGTGGCGCGGAGAGTCCCCGCCAGAAACGCATGTGCCAATGAACAACAGCAGACCAGGAGTGCCGACAGAATGTTTCTCGCACGCTTCTTCATGCCATGTGCACCTTCCTTGTAGAAAGAATGTTACAAGTCATTCGGCATTTTGCAACACTGGTGTCAAATCGTCTCAGCCCATCCAGTCTGGCTTGAACGTGCCGACCCAGCCGCTATAATGGCGGAAGCAGCGCCCGGCTGGTGTCGGGCGCTCCGAACGGGAGGTTGCGATGCCACTGACCGGCGACTTGTCTGGGTTCAGTCTTGATGAAGTCCTGTCGTTCATCATGCAGGGCGGAAAGTCTGGCAGGCTCGTTCTGACAGACGGGTCGAGCGACAGCATCGTGTACTTCGACCAGGGCGCCATCGTCGAGGCTGCCAGCGGCATCCTGCAGGGCAGCGCAGCTCTTGCGAGCGTACTCCGGGCAGGGTCTTCCGGAACCTTTGTATTCCACGAGGAAAACTCCAGCGTCATGCCATCCATGCATGTCGACGCCGCTCATCTGCCGGAGCTGGCGCAGCAGGCCCGCTCAGCGCCGCCCAGCGCTGTACCGGTTCTGCCCGGGCTGGATGAGAAGCTTGATATTCAGGTGTCCTTTGAGGATCCTCCGGCCCTTCCTCCGTTCGAGTGGCTGCTCCTGGCGGAGATACCGCGGAAGTCCACCCTGCGGCACCTGAGTCAGGGCAGGACTTCCGAGGTCGTGCAGCGGGCGGTCATGGACCTTGTGCAGCGCGGACTCGTGCGGGGAACGGGCGAGAACGTCGCTGCCGGCGCCGGCTCCGTCCGGCTCCTCGTTGTACGTGGCTACACGCGGGAGGAAGAAGCCGTCGAGGTCGACCAGGCTCTGGTCACGCAGTGGAGGAACGCCGGTGTCTTCAACGGACGCGTCAGCCTGCGCGGCCAGGTCCTTGCTGTCGTTGCCAGGGAAAGCATGGCCGGACGCATCGTTCTGTCGGCTCCCGCATGTCGGTTGTGCGGGGTCAGGGATGGAGAAGAAGTTGAGGTCACGCCCGCTCCGTAGAGGTCCCATATAGCAGCAAACCCCCGGCTGAGGCCGGGGGTTTGCATAGAGAGTGGATGTTAGCGTGCTCAGGACACCGTGATGTCCTTTTCGATGAGCTTGAAGACTTTCGTGGGGCACTTGTCGACGCAGATGCCGCAGGATGTGCAGAGGCTCTGGTCCACGACGGGAAGTCCCCGTTCCATGCGGATGGCATGTTCGGGGCACTCCTTGACGCAGATTTCGCACTTGATGCACCCGGTCTTGCAGGTCCCAATGACCTTCGACTTCACCGGGTTTCTGTTGGAGCAAAGAGGAATTGCTCCTCTGGCAGCGCGCGGGACCTTAATAAGCACACTCTGTGGGCAGATGTCCACGCACTTGCCGCAGCCGGTGCATTTGACGACGTCCACGTGCGGCAGGCCGTCTTCGCCCATGTGCAGAGCATCGAAGGGACAGACGCGGGTACAGTCGCCGAGACCGATGCAGGACCACTGACACAGTTTGGTCCCGCCGGCGGTGATTTTTGCGGCGCGGCATGTCTGAGTGCCTGCGTACTCGCCCTTGAAGACAGCCTTGGTATTGGAGCCCTGGCAGACGAGCACGGCTATCTGGTCGACGGCGGTCGAGTTCACGCCCAGCAGCGCCGCTATCTGGTCGCCCGCCTTCTTGCCGCCCGTCGTGCAGCGGTCGGGAGTCGTCTTCTGATGTGCAACGGCGACGGCGTAGGCATCGCAGCCTGCAAAGCCGCAGGCGCCGCAGTTGGCTCCGGGAAGGATGGCGCGGACCTTGTCTACCAGGGGGTCGCTGGGGACGGCAAAGCGCTCGTGGAAGAACCCCAGGGCAACTCCTATGAGCAGGCCCAGAACAGCTGAAAGAAGCGCGGTTTCAAGGATGATGTTCATCGCCGCCTCACTTGATCAGGCCCGCAAAGCCCATAAAGGCCACTGCAATGATGCTGGTGGTCAGGAAGAGAACAGGCGTGTCGAGCATGAACGATGGAATGGGAGAGTTCTTGAGCCGCTGCCGCACGCCAGCCAGCAGCAGCATGGCCAGCAGGTAGCCCAGAGAAACGGCCACCGCGAAGACAATGGACTGGACGAAGTTGTAGCCGTAGGTGATCTGGTCGAAGGTGACTGCGAGAATGGCGCAGTTGGTCGTGATGAGGGGAAGGTAGATGCCCATCGCGTGGTACAGCGCGGGCACGCTCTTCTTGAGGTAGAACTCCACCAGCTGGACCAGTGCTGCAATCACGACGATGAACACGAGAATCTCAAGGAACTCCAGGCCGTTCGGCTTCAGGACCCAGTAGTAGATGGGCCACGTGACGGCGGAGGCCATGACGGTGACAAACGTAACTGCAAGCCCCATGCCGACCGACTGCCCCACATCGGAAGTCATGCCGATGTACGAGCACAGCGCGATGAAGCGCATGAGGATGATGTTGTTGATGAGGAACGCGGCAACGAAAATCTTGACGAGGTCTGTCATGGCTTCCTCCTATGCCTTTTCAGCCGTGCCGTCGGCAGGCAGGGTGCAGCAGGACTGCTGCGCTGCGTCGTCTTTCCGGGACGTCAGGATGCGGCGCCTCAAGCTGTTGCTTGCCGCCATCCAGAGCGAGAACACGAGAAACCCGCCCGGAGGCAGGATGAAGAAGATCATGGGCTCGAAGGACGAGGGCATGATCTGGAAGCCCAGCAGAGTGCCGTTGCCCAGCAGCTCGCGCACGATGGAGAGTGCCAGGAGGACCCAGGTGTAGCCGAGACCCATGCCAAGACCGTCGAACAGGGAGTCCAGCACCGGCTGCTTGGAAGAATATGCTTCAACACGTCCCATGACGATGCAGTTGACGACGACCAGCGGGATGTAGACACCCATGGACTTGGACAGCGCCGGGAAGTATGCCTTCATCTCCAGGTCCATGATGGTCGTGAACGCGGCGATGACGATGAGGAAGACAGGCATGCGGATGCTGTCCGGTATGAGCTTCCGGAATGCGGAGATGATAACTTCGGACATGACCAGCACGAACGTGAGAGCAATGCCCATGCCGATGCCGTTGGCCACCGTGGTGGTGACGGCCATCGAGGAGCACAGGCCGATCATGATGACAAACAACGGATTTTCGACGACGAGCCCGTTGAGGAAGATTCCAAACAGACGCTTCACAGTCCACCTCCCGCCAGAGCCTTTGCAAGGGCATCGGCAACCTGCTGAATCAGTGCGGTTGCCCCCTTGCTGCTGAACGTCGCGCCGGTGACGGCGTCGACATTGGAGCCTACCGTGAGCGGCGTTCCGGCCTTCCTGCCCACGAACTGCTTTGCAAAGTCTGCTGTAAGGATGGAGCTGCCCAGGCTGTCTGTGCATGCGACCACCTTGATGCCTGTAATCGTGCCGTCCGTCGAGACGCCTACCATGACTGTGACGTCGCCGTCATAGCTCTTGGCCTTCGCCGTGGCGACTGCGCCGACGATAGTTCCCGCTTTCGTGCCGACCGAGGTGTCCGAGATGGACACGCCGGCTGGGGCCGTTACGGGCGTCACGGCCGGCCGGATGGTGTCAGCCTCAGGAAGCACCGCTTTAGGGTCCTGCGCCGCGCCGCCGATGCCAAGTGCGTCCGCCGATGCCTTTGCCACAACCTGGATGATGTTGGTGATGGAGCGGCTGGTTATCGTTGCGCTCGTGATTGCGGCGACGTCCTTCTTGACGACGAACTCATCTGTCAGCTTCTTGCCGGCAAACTGCCCGGCGAAGGTCGTCTTTGTCGCCTTGTTCACATAGTAGGAGGGGTTGGCCGCGTTGGCGCCCAGCCCTGGCGTGTCCTTGTTCTCGAGTATCTTGACCCCCGTGATCGTACCATCCATCGAGACCCCCACGATGAGGGTCGTATCCCCTCCGTAGCTGGGGCCGTGTGCCTTGACGGCCGCGCCCATGGTTCCGGTGGGCCCGATGGCCAGGTAAGCCTCGTCGACGACGATCTTGGGGTTGGTGGACTTCACCTTGTCTGTGAGCTTGAATGAGGCAGCCTTGGGAAAAACCTCCTTGAGGCCGGCCTGCAGGTCCGCCTGCTGGCGCTGCGCTATCGTCCTGCTGGTGCCGTTGTACACGAAGGCAAGGCCCACGCAGCCGACAATACAGTACGCCGCCAGGATAAGGCCCAGCTTGAACATCTGTGTCCGTTTCATGCTGTCACCTTCTTGACCGGCTTCACGTACCCGTACTTCCGTGGAATCAGCTTGTCCAGGTACGGGGAGATGACGTTCATGAACAGAATGCCATACGTCACGCCCTCGGGGAAGTTGCCAAGTCTCCGGATGAGGACCGTCATGAGGCCTGCCCCGATGCCGAATACCCACTTGCCCATTGGAGTGACGGGCGTCGTGACGTAATCGGTGGCCATGAAGAAGGCGCCAAGCAGAACGCCGCCGGCGAGAACTGCCAGCACCGGGTCCTGCCCGAACAGCCAGGAGACGACGAACGTTGTTATGATCATGCCCACGGGGGCACGCAGGTCAATTGTCCGTGTCGCCACGAGAAACGCTGCCCCGATAAGCAGGAGCAGGGCGGACGTCTCACCGATGGAGCCGCCGTGGTTGCCGAGGAACATCTGCCAGTACAGCTGTGCCCTGCTGCTGGCGCCGACGCTCTTCATGACATCGGCCACCGTTCCGCCCATCTTGAGGATGCCGAGCGGGGTAGCGCTGGTCGTCGCGTCGACCGCGGAGCGCAGAGAAGGAGACCACCGTGTCATATAGGCGGGCCAGCTCATGAGCAGGACTGCCCGTCCCACCAGCGCAGGGTTGGCAAAGTTGCCTCCAAGACCGCCGAAGAGCTCCTTGGCGACGATGATGGAGAAGGCTGAGCCCACGGCTGCCATCCACAGCGGGGACGAGGGGGGCAGGACGAGTGCCAGGAGCAGTCCTGTGACCACTGCCGAGAGGTCCTGAACGTGCGGTTCGCGGTGCAGCGCCTTGCGGAACAGATACTCAGCGAGCACAGCGCTCAACACAGAAACAAGGGTGACCAGCAGCACATGAGCGCCAAAGAAGACAACACCCCCCGCCAGGGCGGGCAGCAGAGCAATCACAACCATGCCCATCGTCTTCTGGATATCCATGCTGGTAACAAAGTGCGGTGCGGGAGAGAGCACCAGCCGGGGTGACTTATTTTCCATCGCGGGCCTCCTTGGCACGCTTGTTGCGCAGAAGATCCTTTCCTACCTTGAAGTGCTGGGTGAGAGGAATGCGCGCGGGGCAGTTGTAGCTGCAGGCGCCGCACTCGAAGCAGTCCATGAGGCCGATTGCGTCTGCGTGGTCCAGGTCGTCGACGTCCAGAGATGCGTTCATCAGCATGGGCATCAGGCGCGCGGGGCACGCATCGGCGCAGCGTCCGCAGCGAATGCAGTGGCGTTCGGCATAGAGCCGCGTCTCGGCGGTGGTGAAGAACAGAACCCCGCTGGTCCCCTTGACGATGGGTATCTGCATGGACGGCACAGCAACTCCCATCATGGGCCCACCGAAGATGACCTTGCGAACGTCGTCCTTGAGCTGGATGACGTTCGGCACGAGGTCGGAAACCAGAGTTCCGATTGGCGCCAGCAGGTTCTTGGGGGTCAGGCAGGCTCCCCCGGCCGCCGTGAAGCCTCGTTCGATGAGCGGCTTTCCATCGACGCATGCTTCCTTGATAGCCTTGAGGGTGCCGATGTTCTGGCAGATGGCGCCCACGTCGAAGGGCAATCCCTTTGATGGAATTTCCCGGCCCGTCACGACCTGGATGAGCATCTTCTCGCCACCCTCGGGATACTTCGTGGCAACCAGCATGGCCTCCATGGCGACGCCGTGGCCGTGGGCAGCGAACTCGTGCTCGATGACAGGCAGCGCATCCGCCTTGTTCTCCTCGATGGCCACGACCGCCCGCTTCGCGCCGACAAGGTACGCCGCGATGGCCAGACCCTCGACCACATCCGCAGGCGACTCCAGCATGGTGCGGTAGTCAATTGTCAGGTACGGCTCGCACTCGGACCCGTTGGCGATAATCGTTTCGATAGGCTTGTCAGGCGGAGGTGCAAGCTTGACATCCGTTGGGAAGGACGCCCCGCCCATGCCGACGACGCCGGCATCCCGCAGGCGCTGAATGCCCTCGGCCGGAGCGTGCGAGAACACATCCATGGGCTCCATGTACGCGGTCTCGTCCGTGCCGTCTGCTTCGATGAAGACGGCGGGTGCCTCCCGAAGCGTGCTCTGCAGCACGGGCTCGATCTTCTTGACCTTGCCAGTCACGGAAGCGTGGACCGATGCTGCTGGACAGGCTTGGACGTCGCCGATGAGCTGGCCCTTGAGGACATGGTCTCCGACTTTGACCAGCGGCTGGTTCTGCGCACCGATGGCCTGAGTCAATGGAATCACGACGGATGCCGGCGTTGGTATCCGTTCGATGGGTATGTCCTTCGTCCACTCCTTGTTCTCCGGAGGATGGATGCCCCCCCTGAATGTTCGTGCGTTCATCTACACCAGTTCTCCTTTCGACTCTGCCTGCTCGACCTTGTGCCCGCAGTGGGGGCACGACTTCCAGTTTGTTTCCATGAGTTCGCCGCATGCGGGACACACTGTGCGCAGTTCGTTCCCGCAGGCCGGGCAGAAGCGGTAGTGCGGCTTCACCTCGTGGCCGCAGACGGGACACTTCTTGTCGTGCTCGTCCATGAGGAACGCGTAGTAGCTGCGCTCAAGCTTCAGCACGTCGCTGTTGAGCTTGTCGGTCATGCGGTCCTCCAGCGTCAGTGGATCCCGTACCAGGAGATAGACGATGAGGGGCAGCACTCCGAGGCCGATGACCGTGAAAACCGACCAGACCAGTGTGTTTGCGCCTCTTCGCGACGTGTCCTTGATAATCCACACGAGGATGACTGCGATGAGCACCACCGTGCCTGCGATGTATGAACTCAGATTGGGAACGACTGTGTTCTGCCAGAACTGCATCAATGAATTGATCGTATCACCTCCACATGTTCACTGCCGCACGAATGTGTACAGACCCATGAGCTTGCGCACCGCCCCGACCAGATACAGCGAGCCCGTGACCAGCAGCCACGAATCGTCCGCCGTCAGTTCCCGGGCGCGTGCCAGCGCGCTCTCCAGGTTCTCTTCGACGACAACAGGTCCAGCGGGAGCATGCCGCAGAAATGTACCACGCAGTTCCCCTGGCTCTGCCGTCCGTGTCGTGTCCGGAACCGCCGTCAGTACAATTGCCTGCATCTCGGGTGCGAGCGTCTCGGCGATGCCGTCCATATCCTTGTCTGTCAGCACGCCGAACAGCATGGTGAACTTTCTGCCCGGAAAGTGAGCGTGCAGGGATTCGACGAGGTACCGGGCGGCTGTCCTGGTGTGCGCGCCGTCGAGCAGGACCGGCGGCGTTCCGGGGACCAGTTCCATGCGTCCCGGCCAGAAGGTATGCTCCAATCCCTGCCGCATGGCGGTCTCGGACACGGTTACCCCGTCCTTGACCGTGTATGCCGCAACCGCACTGATCGCGCTTGCAGCGTTCTGCACCTGGTGAACGCCCCGCAGGGAGAGCTTGACGTCTGGCAGGGAAAGGTGCTGGCCGAGAATAGTGCCCTCGTAGTCGAACGTGACGTCGTCCGGCGTGTACCGCTGCCGTCCATATGTGTAGTCGCGTCCCTCGACAAAGGTGGCATTTGCCATGGCGGCCGCCTGAGCGACCAGTGTGTCCTGAGCGCCCGGATAATCCTGGTGGCCGATGACCGTCACCCCACCCGGCTTGATGATGCCAGCCTTCTGACCGGCGATGGCCTCGACCGTCTTGCCAAGCCTGTCCGTGTGCTCCAGGCCGATATTGGTGATGACGGCAACTTCGGGTACCGGGATCACATTGGTTGCGTCGTACTTGCCGCCAAGGCCAACTTCCCACACGACCACGTCCACCTTTCTGCGGGCAAAGTGCATGATGGCGATGGCAGTGAACACCTCGAACACCGTCACCGGGTCGTCCTCAGACACCGTGCCGACGGCATCCCACACCGCAGCGAACGCCTCGAGGAAATCCGCGGGCGATATCATCTCGCCATTGATCGAGATCCGCTCGCTGACATTCACCAGGGACGGACTGATATACAGACCGACATTCAAGCCTGCCTCTTCCAGCATGCGGGCAGTCAGGGCACACACAGAGCCCTTGCCCTTGGTACCGGCGACGTGAATGAAACGCAGGCTCCGCTCGGGGTTGCCCAGCCGGTCCATGATGCGCTGTATTCTCTCGAGCCCCAGCTTGGAACCGAACTTGGACAGGGAAAAGACCTTGTCAAGCGCTTCCGCATATGTCATTGCTGCACGCCCTGCTTCATGTCCGTCAGATGCTGCCTTGTCCCTTCAGGAAGGAATCGATGAGCTGCGCCTCGGCGGTCAGGTCCTCGGCCTTCTGCGTGTCTTTCTCGACCACTTCGGCAGGTGCCCGGGCAACGAAGTCAGGGTTGTCCAGCCGGCCCTGGACCTTGGCGATGTCCGCCTTCAGGGCTTCAAGTCGCGACTGGAGGACCTTGAGCTCGCCCTCGGCGTCGAAGTCAGGCTTCGCACGAATCATCACCTGCATGGCCCCGTAGGCTCCCTTGATGTACCGCTGCCCCGGCTCGGGCCGGGTCGTCAGGTCAGCGAGGCGCCCGACGAACTTGACTGCTTCGGCGTTCTCGATGATGGGCTGGATGTCTGCCTCCGACCCGACGGCGACAACGCTCTGCTTCTCGGTGGGCGGCAGACGGAACACGGCCTTGAGGTTGCGCACGGACTTGATGAATCCGATGAGGAACTCGCCACGCGCGGCGTCCTCCGGGAAGGTGGCAAGGGTTTCGGCTTCCGGGTACGGGGCGGTCATGATGAGCCGGTCGCCCCCGTACAGCTGCTGAACGATGGTCTCGGTGACAAACGGAACGAAGGGGTGCAGCAGCCGCAGGATGTTGTCCAGCACCCACGCCAGCACCCAGCGCGTGACCGGGGCTGTCCCTTCATCCCGCAGAGGAATCTTGGCAAGCTCGATGTACCAGTCGCAGAAGTCGCCCCAGACGAACTCATACAGCCGATGCGACGCTTCGCCGAAGTCGTAGGCGTCCATCCTGGCGGTGACCTCGCGCGTCGTTTCGGCGAGGCGCGTCAGAATCCAGCGGTCGAAGAGACCCAGCTGGCTGTCATCCGGCCGCGCGCCACCGAGTGCTTCGGCCACGTCGACATTGGAGACGACGAAGCGCGCGGCATTCCACAGTTTGTTGATGAAGTTGCGCGACGAGAGCAGCTTCTGGTCGGACAGGAGAATATCCTGACCGCCGTAGGTCGAGAGCGATGCCATCGTGAACCTGAGCGCGTCCGTCCCATAGGTGCTGATGAGGTCGAGCGGGTCCACCTGGTTCTTGAGCGACTTGCTCATCTTGCGGCCCTGCTCGTCGCGGACGAGCCCTGTAATGAAAACCGTTTGGAAGGGGACCTCGTCCATGAACTCAAGCCCTGACACCACCATGCGCGCGACCCAGAAGAAGATGATGTCGTAGCCGGTGATGAGCAGCGACGTTGGATAGTAATACGCCAGTTCGGGCGTCTTCTCTGGCCAGCCCAGTGTGGCAAAGGGCCACAGCGCAGAGCTGAACCAGGTGTCCAGCACATCCTCATCCTGCGTCAGGTGGCTGCCGCCGCAGCGCGGGCAGGCCGACGGCGCGTCTACGGCAACGATGACCTCGCCGCAGTCAGCGCACGTGTAGACGGGAATGCGATGTCCCCACCACAGCTGGCGCGAAACGCACCAGTCATCGATGTTGGCCAGCCAGCTTTCGTAGACCTTGCGCCACTTGACCGGCAGGATGTCGACCCTGCCCTGTGCCTCTGCCTCGAGTGCGCGGGCTGCCAGTTCCTTCATGCGCAGATACCACTGGTCCGTGACAATCGGCTCGATGATGGTGTTGCAGCGTGAGCAGTGGCCCACGCTGTGCTCGTAGTCCTCGACCTTCTCCAGCAGTCCCTGAGCCTCGAGCTCGGCGACAACCTTTTCGCGAGCCTGTACGGCAGTCATGCCGGCGTACTCCCCTGCGTTCTCGTTCATGCGTCCGTCCAGCCCGATGACGGCCATGCTGGGCAGGTCGTGCCGCCGGCCCACCTCGAAGTCTGTCGGGTCGTGACCGGGCGTGATCTTGAGGGCGCCGGTACCGAAGTCAGTGAGTACCGCCTCGTCCGCAATGACGGGAACCGGGCGGTTCACAATGGGCACGATGACCTGCCTGCCCACAATGCCGGTGTACCTGCTGTCCTCTGGATTGACCGCTACCGCTGCGTCCGCAAGGATAGTCTCCGGTCTGGTCGTCGCAATGGTCACGAAGCCTGAGCCGTCCGTAAACGGATAGCGGACGTACCACAGGTGCCCCTTCTCGTTGGCGTAGGTGACCTCGATGTCGGAGATGGCGGTATGGCAATGCGGGCACCAGTTGGTGATGCGCTTGCCCTTGTAGAGAAGGCCTTTTTCATAGTAATGGACGAACGCAGTCTTGACGGCGCGTTCGTACGGTTCGTCGAGGGTGAAGCGCAGCCGGTCCCAGTCAGCGGAAACGCCAAGCTTCTTGAGCTGCGACAGAATGATGCCCCCGTACTTGTCCTTCCATTCCCAGATCCGGCGGATGAACTCCTCGCGTCCCAGCCCCTCCCGCGTCAGGCCTTCCTCCTGAATCTGCCGCTCGACGACGGCCTGCGTGGCGATGCCGGCGTGGTCCATGCCCGGCAGCCAAAGGGTCTCAAAGCCCTTCATGCGCTTGTAGCGTACCGCGATGTCCTGGAGGGTCATGTTCAGGGCGTGACCGATATGGAGATACCCTGTGACGTTGGGAGGTGGCATCATGACGACAAAGGGGGTCCTGTCCGGGTTGGGCTCCGAGTGGAACGCGCGCTTGCTGAGCCACAGGGAATAGATTTCCTCTTCGTGCTTCCTGGCGTCGTACAATGGTTCCAGTTCAATCGAGCTCATAACCCGGACCTCCGCGAAAATATCGACAAAAAGTATAGGCCCGGAGGACCCATTGTCAATCGAACTGAGGCTCGCCGGCGCGTTCCCAGGCCGCGGTCGGGGCATGGCCGGGCTGTAACATCGGCGTCTGAACGGAACCGTCCCCAGGGTGGCACAGGGGACCGGATTGCCAGCCATGCGAAGGCAGGTATACTTTGCTCGAGTCATCCGAGGCCGGAGGAAGTGCATGGCATGTATCTGAAGTCGCTTCATGTCCAGGGATTCAAGACGTTCGAGCTGAGCACGACCCTTGAACTGTCGTACCCGTTGACCGCCATCGTCGGGCCCAACGGCTCCGGCAAGAGCAACCTGGTCGACGCTCTGCGCTGGGTGCTGTGCGAGCAGAACTTGCGAACCCTGCGGGCGCGCAGCATGCTTGACCTTATCTTTGCCGGCAGCGCGACGCGTCACCCCGTCAACTATGCAGAAGCCGAGGTCGTGTTCAACAACGAGGGCGATGTGTTCGGGACGGGTTCTGACATGGTCTCCATCGCTCGGCGCGTCTTCCGCTCCAAGGAATCGGACTTTCTCATCGACGGCAGCGACGTGCAGCTGCGCGACGTCGAGGACCTGCTCACCTCCACCGGGCTCGGGTTCCGTCACTACCCCTTTATCGGCCAGGGCGAGATGAGCCGGGTGTTCACGATGAAGCCCGAGGAGCGCAAGGGCCTCTTCGAAGAGGTCGCCGGCATCGCGGAGTACAAGCAGCGCAAGCGGGATACGCTGGTCAAGCTGGAGGAAACGAGAGTCAACATCGCCCGGGTGGAGGATCTGCTGACAGAGCTCCACGGCAGTCTGGACCACCTGAGCGGTCAGGCTGCTGCGGCACGTCAGTATGCCGGGTACCAGAAGCAGGTCCGGGAGCTCGAGATGGACATCGCGCGGGCTCGGTACCTGGCGCTGCTGCGGGACCAGGAGCGGGCAACGGCCCGGCTCGCGGAGGCACAGGAGAAGATGGCAGAGGTGCTGACGAGCCTGAGCGCAAAGCAGGCCGCCCATGACGACGCACAGACTGCCCAGCACCGCACCCTTGCGTCCCTTCGCGAACAGTCGTCGGCCATCAACGAGGCGCGGGAGGAAACCTATCGTCTGGAAAAGGAGCTTGTCTCGCTGCGCGAAAAAGCCAGGTATCTGGCTGCCGAGGAAGAGCGGCTGGTTCGGCAGGGTCAGGACTGGGAGGCGAGCAGAACCCAGACGACGCGGCTCGCCGCAGAAACAGAGGCATCCCTTGTCAGCCTCCGCACTGAGGAAGAGCAGGCGGCGGCAGCCCTTGCCGGCGAGCAGGAGAGGTATGCGCAGCTTGTGAGGACGGTTGAGGAAAGGCGCAAGGCCCTGGCGCAGGCGCAGGGCCAGGTGGTTCAGCTTGAATCGGAGGTCCGGCAGCTCTTTGCGCGCTTCAACCCGCTGCAGTTTGAACTGGACGAGAAGCAGAAGACCGTGACTGCTGCGGAGTCCGTGGGCAAGGCATCGCCGGACGGCACGGACGGGGCGCGGGCAGAGGAACTGAACCGGCGCGCTGACAGCCTGGAGGCCGCTATCCTGGAACGCAGGGGCCAGCTGGAGACTGCTTCGGGCGATGTCGCGACCCGGGAGCAGAACCTGGCGGTCTGTGAGGCTTCCAGCAGGGAGGCAGCGGCAGCGGCGTCCTCGTATCGTGAACTGCTGAAGAACAGTGCGGCGTTTGTGGCGCGCCTGGAGCAGGGGATTCGGAATGGCAGCGCCGACCGGCGCGTCCTGGACGTGGTGGACCTTGGCGAACGCAAGGCCCTGCTCCTGCAGGTTCTGCGTGAGGAACTGGGATACAGGCTGAGCGACGACCTGGACGAGGCACTGGCCCGCGCAGTGCGGGGCACGGGAGAGCCGGTTCTCAGCCAGCGTGCTGCGCCACCATCGGAGCCAGGCACAGCAGCCGAGGACGGCACCCACCTGTGCGTGGCTGGCTGGGTGCGCGTTGCCGAGGACGCTCCGCCCGCTGTTGTGGAACTTGTGCGCCGTCTGTTCGTCGTCCCCTCCCTGAGTGAGGGACTGGCGCTTGCCAGCGCGCGGGGCGGCAGGTTCTATCGCATCTACTGCGAAGACGGGCTGGTCATCGACTCCGCCGGTGTCGTACGGCGCATGAGCGGACAGATAGAGCGCTCCTTTGGAGGGGGCGATTCCACAGAACTGGCCCGACTGGAGCAGGCGGCGCGCGACGCCGCAGAGGTGGCGCAGAGCGCCCGGAATGAGTGCAGCGCTGCGCGGGACAGCCGAAGTGCGCTCGTGGCAGCTGTCGCAGCCTTGGAGAAGGAGCTGAAGGATACCCGGTCTCAGCTGCAGGCCGTAACGCTGGAGCATGAGCGCACAGCCGCCGTCGCGCGGGAACGGGAGGCACGGCTCGACGCTGCACGCGCCAGGATTGCCGAGCTGAAACAGGAGCTCGAGCCGTTGCGGGCGACCCTTACCGAGCGCAGAGGCTCGCTGGCCAGGGCACACGAGGCGCAGGAGCGGGCAGAGAAGGACAGACAGAAGGACGAGGCCGCTCTGCTTGCAGGCAAGGATGCCGTGCAAGCGCTCGAGATACGGCACAGTTCGCTTTCCGGGCGAGTTCAGACGCTGCTCGAGAAGAAGCTGGCATACGAGGACCAGCTGGCCAGCCTGGCAACCGAAATCAAGGCGTCTCAGGAAGGTCTGGCCCGCGTGCGCGCTGAGCGGACAACGTTGCAGGACCGCATCGCTGGGCTGGAAACGCAGTTCAGGGACCGTTCCAATGCTCTGGCGGCTGTTCAGGCCACTATTGACCAGCTTGAACTGCAGAAGCGCCGGGGTGATGAGCAGTTGACCCTGCTTGCGGCCGAGATGGAGAACGTGGGGGCAAGCCGCACCAGGCTGGAGGGACGCGTGCGCGAGCTGGAGGTTCTGCTCGCGGAAGACAAAGGGAAGCTGGAGCAGTTTACGTCCCGGGATGATGCCGGCGAGCTCATGGCGCGGCCGGACCGCACAGAGTCGGTCGAACAGATGCAGGCGGCCCTCGATGAAGCGCGTCAGGCCATGACAAACCTGGAACCGGTCAACATGGCGAGCATCCGCGAGTCGGAGGAGCTGGCTGCCCGCATTGAGCGCCTGCAGGCGCAGGACGACGACCTGACACAGTCGCGGCAGAAACTGCTGTCGCTGATTGATGACCTCGACCGCAGGGCTTCGGAACAGTTTGAGCAGACGTATGCGGTCATCGAGAAGGCCTTTCAGGAGAACTTCGTCAAGATGTTCGACGGGGGAGAGGCACGGCTTGTGCGGCAGGAGAACGGCGAGTTGACAGGCATTGACATCGACGTGGTGCTGCCGGGAAAGCGGCGTCAACCGCTGGAGCTGCTCTCAGGAGGCGAGAAGGTCCTGACGGCGGCAGCACTGCAGTTCGCTCTCTTCCGGGCGCGGCCGAGCCTGTTCTACCTGCTGGACGAGGTCGACAGTGCCCTGGACGAGAACAACGTGCATCGATTCGCACGGCTGCTGAGGGAGCAGGAGGGCTCTCAGTTCATTGTCGTGACCCACAACCGTGAGACGATGCTCGCCGCCGATGTGCTGTACGGCGTGACCATGCAGGAGAGCGGTGTGTCCAAGGTGGTTTCGCTGCGCCTCGACAGTATGGAGGTCCCTGCGGACCAGGAATAGCCCGAGTCGCCGCTTCATGTTCGCCAGCGTGCCTGTGGTATGGTGAACAGCGTAAGTTCGATGAGTGGGAGGTATGCATGAATTATCGCAGGATAGGGCGATATGGCATCAAGGTCAGCGAGGTGGCGCTGGGCAGCTGGTTGACCTACGGGGGCATGTACGGCCAGGACGAGGCGGATGTCTGTGTGCACAAGGCATATGAGCTTGGCATCAACTACTTTGACACGGCAGACGTCTACGGAAACGGACAGACTCATGCCGGGGCCGCTGAGGAGGTGCTGGCACGTTCTCTCGCGGGACTGCCGCGTTCGTCCTACGTGCTGGCCACTAAAACGTTCTGGCCGGTCGGAGAAGGGCCCAACGACCGGGGCCTCTCGCGGAAGCACATCATGGAGCAGTGCAATGCAAGCCTGAAGCGGCTTGGAACGGACTATGTCGACATCTTGTACTGTCACCGGTATGACCCGGAAACACCGGTCGACGAAGTCATGCGCGCCCTTGACGACCTGGTGCACCAGGGCAAAGTGCTGTACGCTGGAGTCAGCGAGTGGAGCGCGCTGCAAATTCTGGATGCGCAGACGACAGCCCGCGCGCTGGGCCTCTTCCCGGTCGCGATCAATCAGCCCGCCTACAACATGCTCAACAGGTACATCGAGAAGGATGTCATGCGCCTGTGTGCGCGCGAAGGCATGGGGCTTGCCGTGTTCAGCCCGCTTGCCCAGGGTGTCCTGAGCGGGAAGTACAAGAAGGGTCAGGAGCCACCCAAAGGAAGCAGGGCGGCAGACCCGAAGGTGGGGGGCTCTGTCAGCAGGTACCTGACGGACGAGAACCTGGACAAGGTCGAACGGCTGTCAGCAGTCGCCGCTCAGGCCGGCATCACCATGGCTCAGATGGCACTGGCGTGGATTCTGCACCATCAGGAGATCAGCAGTGTCATCATCGGAGCTTCCCGGCCGGAGCAGGTTGAGGAGAATGTCAAGGCTGCGGACGTCGTACTTTCCGCGGACACGCTTCAGGCAATCGAGGAGGTCCTCGGGGCCTAGAGGAATACCGAGGTCACTGAATGCAGAACCTTGCGGAGGCGCCGTCTGGCGCCTCCGCAAGACGTTTCAGGCAAGCAGCTTCCGCAGAACCTCTCCGGCCAGTTGAGGGTTGGCCTTTCCCTTGCTCTTCTTCATGAGCTGGCCGACCAGGAAGCCGAGGACGGCCTCCTTTCCGGCCTTGAACTGCCCGACTTGTGCGGGATTCTCTGCGATGACCTCGCGTGCCAGCGCTTCGAGCGCGGATGTGTCCGACACCTGTTCCAGCCCCAGGGACCGCACGGCCTCCTCGGGTGTGACTCCTGTATCGACCAGGAGCGGCAGGACTTCCTTGGATGCAGTATTGCTGATGGTGTTGTTCTCCACCATGGCAAGGAGTCCGGCAAGTCCGTCGGGCGTCAGCCTCGTTTGGCCAAGGCTGGCCCCGCGTTCATTCAGAAGCTTTGCTACCTCCGTGCCCATGTAGCTTGCCACCTTCTTGGGGTTGTTGAACAGAGCCAGAGTCGCCTCGAAGAACGAGGCGGTCTCGCGCTCCTCTGTGAGCAGAGCAGCGTCGTAGGAGGACAGACCGAGTTCGCGTTCCAGCCTCTCCTGCATCTGCCAGGGCAGCTCGGGCATTTCCCTCCGCTGCGACTCCACACCCTCCGGGTCCAGTCTCAGGAGCGGCAGGTCTGGTTCCGGGAAGTAGCGATAGTCATTGCTGGCTTCCTTGCTGCGCATCGGGGACGTGGTCCCCTGCACCTCGTCAAAGTGCCTGGTCTCGGTGTCTATCCTGACGCCGCGTGCGCAGCAGTCTGCCTGGCGCTGGGCCTCGTAGTCGATGGCCCGCTTGACGCTGCGAAAACTGTTGAGATTTTTGATTTCGACTTTTGTTCCACGTCTCATGGGGTCGTCACTCACGGAGATGTTGACATCACAGCGCAGGGCGCCCTTCTCCATGTCGCCGGACGAGACGCCCAGCCATCGCACCAGCCGGCGGAGGCCGCGCAGAAACTCGTATGCCTCGTCGCCGCTTGACATATCCGGTTCTGTCACAATCTCGATGAGCGGCATGCCACAGCGGTTGAAATCAACCAGCGTCTCGCCGCCCAACGTGATGTCTGCCGCGTGCATGGACTTTCCCGCGTCCTCCTCGATGTGCGCCCGTGTAAGGCGAATGTCCCGCCTGCCTGCGGAGGTTGCAATCGGCAACGAGCCACCGGTCGCGATGGGACGGTCAAACTGGGTAATCTGATATGACTTGGGCAGGTCCGGATAGAAGTAGTTCTTGCGCGAGAACTCCGAAACCTCATGCACGGTGCACCCGAGCGCCAGCGCCAGCCTGGTGGCAAGAACAACGGCCTGAGCGTTGAGCGTCGGCAGTGCCCCGGGCAGGCCCAGGCAGACGGGGCAGATGTGCGTGTTGGGCTCGTCTCCGAAGGCGGTGCTGCAGCCGCAGAACATCTTGGTCTGCGTTGCCAGCTGAACATGGATTTCCAACCCTATCGTGGTCGTCATGCCTGACCTCCCAGCGCCTCAAAGAGTACGCCAGCGGTAGACACCAGGCCGGCGTCGCCGAAGCGCGGCCCCATGAGCTGAAGGCCGATGGGAAGCCCCTGGCTGTCTGTGCCCGCCGGTATCGAAATCGCCGGAATGCCCGCCAGGTTGGCAGGAATGGTAAAGACGTCGGCCTTGTACATCTCAAGCGGGTCCGTGATGGCCCCCAGCTTGAATGCCGTCGTGGGCGTGGTCGGTGTGAGCAGTGCGTCGGCCTCGGAGAAGGCAGCGTCCATCTCATCGCTGATGAGCTGGCGCACCTCGGTGGCCTTGCGGTAGTACGCGTCGTAGTACCCGGCCGACAGGACAAACGTGCCAATAAGAATGCGGCGCTTGACCTCAGTGCCAAATCCGGCGTTGCGGGTCCGGCTGTACGTCTCGGTCATGTCGCGTCCCTCGACGCGCAGTCCGTAGCGAACACCGTCATAGCGTCCGAGATTGGCGGAGCATTCCGCGGGCGCGATGACGTAGTACGCGGGCAGGGCGGCAAGGATGTGCGGCACGCTGACCTCGACAATCGTAGCCCCGCGCTGTTCCGCCACACGTCGCGCTTCCTCGAGCGCAGCCTCGATGTCCGGCTGGACGCTGAGGTCGGCGAGTTCACGAATGAGGCCGATGCGCTTGCCGGCGAGGTCAGGCTGGAGGGCAGCCTCGAAGTCAACCGAAGGCTCGTCCACGCTTGTGGCATCGCGCGCATCATGACCTGCCAGGATATTCATCATGATGGCGGTATCCTTGACGGAGCGCGTGACGGGGCCGATGCAGTCGAGGCTGGAGGCAAAGGCAACCAGGCCGTAGCGTGACACGAGGCCGTAGGAAGGCTTGAAGCCGACCACGCCGCAGAAGGCGGCGGGCTGACGCACGGACCCTCCGGTGTCGGAACCTATTGCGGCCAGTGCAAATCCGGCTGCGACTGCTGCGGTCGAACCGCCGCTGGAGCCGCCAGGCACGCGGCTGAGGTCCCGTGGATTGTGGGTGGCGAAGAATGCGGAGTTCTCGGTCGATGAACCCATTGCGAACTCGTCCAGGTTCGTCTTGCCGGGCACGATGGCTCCAGCCGACAGAAGCTTGTCCACCGCAGTCGCGGAGTAGGGAGCGACATAATCGGCCAGGATGCGCGACGCGCAGGTACAGCGCTCGCCAGCCATCATGATGTTGTCTTTCACGGCGACTGGCGCTCCTGCGAGCGCGAGGACGGGCTCACTCCGGCGTGCCTCGGCGCGCGCTGCGTCCAAGCGCAGGTGGAGGAATGCATGGATGCTTTCATCCTCCCCCTGGATATGGTTCGCCGTTTCCTCCAGGAACTCGGCGGCGGAGAACATGCCGGACCGGATGCCCCGCCGGTACTCGTCGATAGTACGAGGCGCTGCGCTACTCATCATCGCCTCCCATGACGTTGTGCACGACAACGAATCCGTCCCGCAGCGCGGGTGCGCCACCCAGGCCCTCCTCGCGTGTCAGTCCTGTGGTCGGCGTATCTTCCCGCAGCGCGCTCATCGCGGGCCTCCGGCTTACCACAGCACTGGTATCAACGGAGCCCAGGTGAGCGACGTATGCAAGGATATGCTCAAGGTCGTTCAGCAGGCCGGCTTCCTGATCGTCGGTTACTTCGAGGCGTGCGAGCGACGCGACATGCTCCAGCGTCTGCCTGTCAATGATGGTTGCCATGATTCCTCCCGTGAGTTGTCGTCAGGCTTTGTGCTCCACCAGCGCGAGGAACTGTTCCTCGGTAAGGATTTCGGTGCCCAGCGCCTGCGCTTTGGCCAGCTTGCTTCCCGGCGCTTTGCCGACGACCAGCGTGGTTACCTTGCGTGACAGCGTGTCCGAGGTTTCCCCGCCCAGTGAGCGCACCAGGTCTTCCGCGGCACTCCGCGGCATCGATGCCAGTTCTCCTGTGAATACAATCACCTTGCCGTGCAGCGGCCCTGCCGCCGCAGACGTGCCCGCGCGTTCCATGCGGACGCCCGCCCTCTTCAGACGGGCAATGAGCTGCCGGTTGTGTTCTTCCTCAAAGAAGGCAGCGATGTTCTCCGCAGTCTTCTCACCAATGCCATACACCTGCATGAGGTCATCCGGGGATGCGGCTGCCAACTGGTCCATCGAGCTGAAGGCTGCTGCCAGGTCCCGCGCAGCGACCTGACCGACCTGGGGTATGCCCAGGGCAAACAGGACACGGGCGAAGTCGCGCTGCTTGCTTTCTTCCAGGTGGGCAAGCAGCTTGCGCGCCACGAGAGGCCCTACGTGGTCGAGCGTGGTCAACTGTTCTTCCGAGAGGCTGTAGAGGTCTGCCGCATCGCGTGCCAGTTCCCTGCTGACCAGCTGGTCGATGACTGCCTCGCCAAAGCCCTGGATATCCATTGCGTCCTTGGAGCACCAGTGCAGCAGACGCTCGCGCACCTGCGCTCCACACGAGGCGTTGACACACCGTGTGGCGGCCTCGCCTTCAATGCGGACCAGCCTCGAGCCACAGACCGGGCAGGTCGCGGGCATGGCAAAGGGACGTTCGGCGCCGGTACGTCTGGCGACCACGGGGCCCAGGATTTCCGGAATGACCGAGCCGGCCTTGTGAACCAGGACCGTGTCGCCCACAAGGATACCGAGGCGTTTGACCTCGTCTTCGTTGTGCAGGGTTGCGCGAGACACGACCGAGCCGTCCACCTCCACGGGGGTCAGGACGGCGACGGGGGTGGCGACCCCGGTACGCCCGATGGACACGATGATGTCCTCAAGACGGGTCTCTTTTTCCTCGGGTGGGAACTTCCAGGCAGATGCCCACCGTGGTTCCTTGGCCGTCTGGCCAAGCATCCGCTGCAGTGCAATGTCATTGACCTTGAATACGACGCCGTCTGCGGCGAAGGGCAGTGAGCGGCGGGCTTCTGCAATTTCCTGCGTGGCCGCCCACATTTCGTCCGGCGTGCGGACCAGGCGGATGAAGGGTGAAACCCTGAAACCCACGCTTGATATCCAGTCCAGCAGTTCCTTCTGTGTCGAGACTGAGAGGTCGTCCGACGTCTCGCCAAGTGCGTAGGCAACCATATGGAGCGGGCGCGTCGCAGTCACCCTGGGGTCAAGCTGGCGCAGGCTTCCCGCAGCGGCATTGCGAGGGTTTGCAAAGAGTGGCTCGCCCGATGCAGCCCGGGCAGCGTTCAGCGCCTCGAAGTCGCGCTTGAACATGACCATCTCCCCTCGGATTTCCACCAGACGGGGAACACGCGGGCCGAAGCTCTTGAGATTCATGGGAATCGAGCGCACCGTGCGAATGTTGGCCGTGACATCCTCGCCTGTCTCGCCATCACCGCGGGTCGAGCCCTGCACAAAGAGGCCGTCCTCATAGCGCAGCGATACTGCCAGTCCGTCCATCTTGACCTCGGTCAGGTACTCGACCGGTTCAGTCCTTCCCAGCGCACGGCGCACGCGGCTGTCGAATGCCGCAATGTCCTCCGGCGTGAACATGTTGCTCAGACTGAGCATCGGCACACGGTGCCGAACTGTCTTGAAACCGGCGAGCGGAGCGCCGCCCACACGCTGCGTGGGACTGTCGGGGGTCACCAGGTCGGGAAACTCCGTTTCCAGGTTCCTGAGTTCCTGCATCAGACTGTCGAAGACAGCGTCCGATACGGTGGGACTGTCCAGGACGTAGTACTCGTAGGTGTAGCGCTCGATGTCTGCCTTGAGCTGCTGGATACGCTGCTGTGCTGCCGTTCTGTCCATCTGGGTCACCTTATGGTTCCAATACGAGGAAGCCGGTTCCCAGCGCCAGAACCGACCGATCCCCAGGCAGCTGGAACAGCCGAGGGGCTTCTGATTCGGCGGTACTCCACTGGTGCAGGAGTGTTCCTGTGGAGCTGTCATAAACACCAAGATAGTAGACAGCTGTCTGAGACGTGGTCTCCTCCTGGAACAGCAGCGAACAGACGCCGCCCGCCGACGCGGCATCAATGACGCCGAAGTTGAGCTTGGAAGCCGACCACAGCAGCTTCCCGCTGTTGTCCACGAGCTGCGCTGAGCGCCCGAACAACAGGAACGAATTGCCGACCGCGCGCACGGCCGGATTTTCGGCCGCGACCGTGAACTCGGCGACCTGCTTGCCCGTCTGGTCGAACAGATACCGTGGCAGCGTCTCTGCTGCCCCGGAAACGGCTCTGCTGTAACCCGCCAGAATCCGTGTCCCCGTCGCGTCAACGGCGGACACCAGGCCAGCCAGCCTGACCTCGGGGTTGGGCACCGTGAACCTGGCGATGACCTTCCCTTCGGGCGATACTGTGTAGAGGTCCCCTCCGGCCAGTGTGATAACCAGGGTACCTGTCGGCGCCAGGTCTATCTGGGCGTCCCGGCCGAAGTCGGGAACCTTGTACCCGGTCAGGTACTTTCCCGCGATGTCATAGGTGACGCATTGGCGTGACTGATCGGCGAGGAACGAGTAGACGACGGTCACCTGCCCTCGGGTGGTGAATATGCCGCGCTCAACGACACTCGGGGCAGTAGTCTTGCGTGACCACTTCTGCTGCAGCGCATTGTCAAGGAGGGTCACGCGGTCTCCCAGCACAAGCAGGTATCGGCCGGAGGTGCTGAGCACCATGGAGGTCGCGTTGTCCGCCAGTTCCACGCCCTCGCTCTGCTGTGTCCATCCCGTCAGCGTGAACGCCTGGCCGTCCGCCGTCAGGGCGTAGCCCTCGTCGGCCGTCCCGGTCACTGCCACCGGGTACTCGTTCGTCTTGAACTGACCAGCTACGTGCAGGGAGGAACGACTTCCTCGGACAGTCCAGACAGTGGCCGCCGCGACTCCGACAACGACCAGTATGACAACCGTCAGCCAGCGCCAGTTGCGCACCAGCCAGCCGCTGACGCGCTGCGACCGCGACCTTTTCTTCATCGTATCACCGGGTCAATTCTATGCCGAACGTGCCGTTTGGCAAAGAAGACTTCCTCGGACCTGCCGTTGCATTGCTTTTGCGAGACGCCCCCCTATACTTAGTCTCGAAGTGAGCTGGACAGGTTTGGGGGCAGCCTGGCAGCATCGAGACAAGAGGAGGAAGACGCATGAGACGTGTCGCAATCATGACGGCGGGAGCGGATGCGCCTGGAATGAACGCAGCCATCCGTTCGGTGGCAAGGCGTTCGTTCGAGCTCGGTTATGACGTGCTGATGGTACGGGATGGCTTCGAGGGCCTCGCCCGCGGAGACGTCGAGATCATGAACAAGAAGACCGTTTCAGGGATTCTGCCGCTCGGAGGCAGCATCCTTGGATGTTCCCGGGCGTCGGTCGACTTTGTCCAGCAGAACCTTGGCAAGGTGAAAGACGCTCTTGAAACGAACAACATCACGACGAGCGTCATTATCGGCGACCGCAGCGCCGTGGCGGTTGGCGCGCTGTTTCATGCCAATGGCATACCGTGCGTCGTCGTGCCGAACACAATCGACAATGACATCTACGGCACAGACTTCAGCATCGGATTCGACAGCGCCATCACGACCATCAGCGACGCGCTGGACAAGCTGCATACGACTGCCTCCTCGCACCACCGTGTCATGATTGTCGAGGTGATGGGTCGTGAAACGGGGTGGCTTGCCCTGTATGGCGGACTGGCCGGCGGGGCGGACTTCATCGCGATTCCGGAACAGCCCGTGCCCATAGAGACCCTTGCCACGCATCTCCGGCAGCGCAAGGAAGAGGGCAAGGACTTTTCCATCGTCGTCGTTGCCGAAGGCTATCCGGTCGCGCCACATGAGGCAGTGGTTTCCGGCAGGCCAGTTGCGGGGTATGGTCTTGCCGAGGCACTCGGTCAGATGACCAACCTCTCGATGCGCGTCACGGTACTCGGGTACCTTCAACGTGGCGGTTCGCCCACGGTCTCCGACCGCCTGCTTGCGACGCGTCTGGGCCTTGCGGCGGTGAACGCCGTTCGCGAGGGCAAGACCGGCATTCTTGTCGGCGAGGTGGGTCAGCGCATTACCTTTACAGAACTCAAGGAAGCGACAAGCCAGCCTCATGTCATTCCTGCCGACGTCGTTCTGCAGGCCAAGACGTTCTACTAGAGAGCAGGCTCTGAGTGTGGAAGCATATCGCCCCCGGCGCGTGCGCCGGGGGCGATATGCATTGACTGCGGGTCAGGCGTGCCAGTCGCGCGGATAGAGGAAATCGGTGGCTACCGTTCGCTGGGATACTTTGGCGATGGGTGGAAGGACGCGCTTGAACTGCGAGCCGACAATCTTGCGCTCTACCGTCTGGACGAGCCCGACTTCAAAGCCCTGCTGTGCAACCTCCTCTGGAGACAGCCTCTGGTCGATGAGGAGAAACAGGACCTGGTCCAGCGTGTCGTAGGTGACGCCAATCTCTCCCTCGTCGGTCTGTCCGGTCCACAGGTCGGCCGAGGGAGGCTTCTCGACAATCTGGCGCGGTATGCCCAGGAAGGTGGCCAGGGACCGCACCTGTGTCTTGTAGAGGTCACCGATCGGCATCATGGCACAGGCCATGTCGCCATACCAGGTCGAATAGCCAACGAGCAGTTCACTCTTGTTGCTGGTGCCAATGACCAGGGAGCGCTCTTTCTTGGACTGGTCGAAGATGACCGCCATGCGGAGCCGGGCAAGCAGGTTGCCGGTTCGCAGCCGGTCGATGCCAGGTTCAAGGGCGACATAGGCATCGGCCATCGCTGTGATGTCCAGTTCGGTCCATGGCAGACCGCACAGGGAAACGATGGCGCGGGCGTCCCTGCGGCTTTCTTCCGAGGATGCCTTGTAGGGAAGGAACACAGGGTGCACGTGCGCGGCCCCCAGGGCGTCGCACGCGAGCTTCAGCACGACAGCTGAGTCCAGTCCGCCGGACACGGCGATGCTGGCCTCCGTGAAACCACTGGAGCGGAGCTCCTCAGCAATAAACCGCTCCAGGTACTCTGCAACCATGGAATCGTTGAGCACAGGGACAACGGACGTCACTGGGTCCTCCTTTCGTCCAGCGCATGGCGGACGATTGTCAGGTCCTCCTCGCGGTGGATGGGAAACTGATACGCATGGCGCGCGACGTGCGTCCTGTCAACGGTTCCCAGCACCTGAGCAGTCTCAAACCGTGGCGCAGACGCAATGACGCCAAGGTCCGGGTCACTGAGCATCGACCCGCCATAGAAGCCGAGGCCATCGTCGAAGCCGACACGGTTCACATAGGCGACGTACATGCCCAGCAGCGTACTTGCCGACCCGACGGCCAGCTGGACCGTGTGCTCGATGGAGAGCTCGTCGCCCTGAAATCCGCGAGCCGGCATGGCGCTGGGCGCCAGGAGGAGCTGCACGCCAAGCGCGGCCATCGTGGAAACCTCGAACATGTGGAACAGGTCGCGACAGATCACAATACCCGTGCGCCCGAACCGCGTGTCAAACACCGACAGATTTCTGCCGCGTCCGAAGAACCGCAGCTCCTCGAACATGCCATGCGTCGGCGGATACATCTTGCGATGAACGTGGACAAGAGCGCCGCCGTCCGCGAAGAACGCGCTGTTGTAGGGAATCCCGTCCTCACCTTCCTCGACGAAGCCCGCGCAGATGGCGACATTGCGCGAACACTCGATGAGCGGAGCAAACTCTGCTGCTCCCGGGCGTCGCATGACAGCGAATGTCTGGTCCCTGAGAGCATACCCGGTGAGGGACAGCTCCGGGAATACGATGAGGTCGGCATGTGCGTCGAGGGCCTGCTCGATGCAAGTCCTGTGGATGGCTACGTTGGCGGCGATGTCACCGCAGAGGGGATTGATTTGCGCGAGTGCAACAGTGTACGTCATGGTACCTCCCGTGATGGGCCAACATATCTGCGCACCAGTCCAAGCAACGGAAGTCCCAGCAGGAGCACGACTGCAGACTCTCCGGCGAGAATGGTTGCAGCAACAGGAATGTAGACGCTCCAGGACAGGTGTGACCAGATATACTCGAGAACCTGCCCGATGCCGGTCGCACGGGGGTCGGCGGTGGCCGCAGGGAGCGTCAGCGTCGATACATACAGGGGAACGACTGCAGCGTTGAGGACGATGGGTGGCATGGCGGCAAGCCAGGCCCGCCGGGTGCGGCGCAGGCTCCTGGTAAGCAGTGCTGCTGCGAGAGTGACACCTGTCCCGATGACGACGTCGGCAAGACCGAAGGGAGAGAAGAAGTTGGCTACCAGGCAACCTGCCACGACGCCTGGCACCGCCTCATCGAGAAGGAACGGCAGCAGAACCAGAGCCTCGCCAAGGCGAAACTGCACTGCTCCGAAGCTGAGCGCATTGAACGGGGGCACAAGCGTGAGGACCATGTACAGGGCTGCTATGAGTGCCGCACGGCTCAACTGGGCCGTGGTACGCGGTTTCATCCAGCGTTCTGATTCGGGCCGCCAGGACCGCTTGCCGGCGTGGAGGACTCTTGCGCCTTCTGTGCGTCGGCCTGTGCCTTCTCAACTGACTTCCGGTGGTTCCGGCGCAGCGCACGCTCGCGGCTCACAGCAATTCCTGCCGCCAGCAGGAGGCCGGTAAAGAAGGAAACGTAGGCTACGCCCTCAACTGACACCTTGCTGGTTACAAAGAACGGCAGTGTCAGTTCGACGGTCTGGTCACGGAACTGGCCCACAACCAGCGCAAAGATGACAAACACCACGATGAGGATCAGCAGGTTAATCAGTTTTCGCTTCATTGGCACCTCCGTTGTCGACGAGACTATGATATGTTCATTCTTGACATGGGCAAGCAATACGGTAGTATACCCACCAGGGTATATGACAATGAAGACAGAGGTACTGCATAGCCTTCGACGTGTCGAAGGACAGTTGCGCGGCATCCAGAAGATGGTCGAGGAAGGCCGGCCGTGCGACGAGGTTTTGGCACAGCTGGTGGCGGCTCATGCTGCCATTGGCCGCATCGGCACCGATGTTCTCATGAATGAAGTCGGGTGCAGCATGGGCGAAAAGGCGGAAGCGGAGAAGGAACTGGGCCGGCTCGAAAAGCTGCTCGTCAGGTACAGCGGGCTCAAGTAGTATGCGTGTTGGAAGACGTACTTCAACCATATGAGGAGGATTCATGGAAGAGAATGAGATCACTGCAACGACGGCGAATTTTCAGGACGAGGTTCTGTCGTCCCAGCTTCCGGTGCTCGTGGACTTCTGGGCCAGCTGGTGCGGGCCCTGCAGGATGATTGCGCCCGTCGTCACCGAGATTGCGAATGAATACGCGGGGAAGATCAAGGTCGCCCGCCTGAACGTCGACGACAACCAGGAGATTGCCGCGCGGTACCGAGTGATGAGCATTCCCACGCTGGCACTGTTCAAGAATGGCGTCATTGTGGACCAGGTCATCGGTGCCGTTCCAAAGCGCACTATTACAACGAAGATAGACGCCCTGCTGGCCAAGAACTAGGGCGTTTTCACAATTGTGTGGGAAGCGGGTAGCTGCGAGCACTGCGGCTGCCCGCTTCCTGCTTGTCACGGTCCGATGTTACGGTAGAATAAAGGAGGTGAGAATGATGATACTGACTGAACGACAGAAGCGCATCCTGGAGATAGTCGTCCGGAAATACATGGACGACGGAGAACCCGTGAGCTCCGGATATGTGGCGGGTCAGCTTGGAACCGAGGTTTCGTCTGCGACTGTACGCAACGAGATGGCTGGGCTTGGCGAGATGGGGTATCTGCAGCAGCCGCACGTTTCGGCAGGCCGCGTGCCCACCGTTCTCGCCTATCACGCGTACATCTCGGCATTTCTGGTCGAGGCAACGCACCGTCGCATGTTTACGGGACCTATTGACCTGCCTCTCCAGTATGAGAGCCTGCCCCGGCTGCTTGACAGTGTAGCCGGCGCGGTATCCAGCAGAACCAAGAAGGTGAGCTTTGTCCTGTCTCCTGCGTCGGATTCGGTGACCCTTCGCCACGTGAGCCTCGTCCCCTTCAGCGACACTGCTCTGATGCTGGTCCTGATTACGGATCGGGAGAACGTGGAAGGATACAAGCTGATGATGCCTGCGGGAAGTTCGGAAGAGGAACTTGCGGGCATCAATGCGATCTTTTGCAGGGAGCTGCGGGGCAAGACACTGGAAGAGGGCATCCGTAAACTGCGGTATGGGAACATCCTGCCGCAAGACCTGGCTCTGCGGTACGGGGACGTGGTAGACTCCGTTGCGGAGCTCATGGAGACCGAACTTCGCAAGGGAGAGCGGCAGATATTCGTGCGCGGCATCGAGCAGATGCTCAGTGAACTGCCTGATGACCAGGTGGGAGCCTTCTCCTCGCTGAGCACGTTTCTCAAGCGCGAGGAAGTCGTCGCTCCCTACCTGGATTCGTTGAGCCATCGGGGCGAAATCAGCCTGTTCATCGGCGATGAGAACCCGCGCGAAGAGCTGAAGAACTTCAGCCTTGTGTCTGTTACGTACTCGCTTGACCACAACCAGCGGGGGCTCCTTGGCGTCGTGGGACCGATTCGCATGAACTACATCAGGGCTATCACCGTACTCGAGAGCTTTGCTGGTTATCTGGGCCGCGTTTCGGGCAACGCCTGACATATGCCGGCCTTTGAGAGCGGCCGATTCCTGTCGGCCGGCGACCGCGTGCTTCTGGCGGAACTGCCTGCAGGCCATCATCTGACCGGAGCCTTGCGGGTACGCGGCGGTGAGCCGCTGGTGCTGTTTCACCAGGGCGAACTGTACGACACCATCGTCGAGGAGCTGCCCGGAGGGGGACTGGCTGCTGTGGTGCGGTCAGCGCGGCCTTCGCCACTGGCAGCGACACCTATGGTGCTTGTGCAGGCAGTCATTCGCCCCGCGCTTCTGGATGATGTCATCCGGCTTGTCACCCCTCTCGGTGTCTGTGGCATCGTGCTGTTCGCGGGCGAGCGCAGTCAGCCGTGGAACGTGGCGGGGCGCATGGGGAGACTGAGGGACGTAGCGCAGGCAGCAGCAGAACAGTCAGAAACCGGCATCGTACCCGTGATATCCCTGGAGAATAGTCTGGCTGCTGCGCTTGGGCGCTCGGACCTGCCCGGTCAGCTGGTTGCCATGTCCCCGCGCGGGGACAGGTCACTGTCGAGTCTGCACAGGTCTGCAGGGTTGGGGTCGCCAGAGGGTGTCGGACTGGTCGTGGGTCCGGAGGGTGGTTTTTCAGAGGGCGAGGAAAAGACACTGGACACCAGGGGCGTGTACCGCGCGCACCTCAATACCGGGGTTCTGCGAAGCGAGCTGGCAGGGTTCGCCGGCTTCCTGATCGTCAGGGAGATGCAGGGGCTCTCATGAAGGTCTTCATCGCGACGCTCGGGTGCAAGGTCAACGAAGTCGATTCCGAACTGTATGCACAGGAGCTGGCTGCGCTTGGGGTGGAAACCACGCGCGCGCTGACCGAGGCCGACGCTGTGATCGTCAACTCATGCAGCGTCACCAGCAAAGCGCAGGCCCAGAGCCTGCAGCTGGTTCGGCGGGCGCGGAGGGAGCGCCCCGATGCCCGGGTGTACCTCGTCGGCTGTGGCGCTGCACTGCTCAAACTGATGGGGACCGAGGCTCCTGAGGGCGTGACGGTGGTTGGCATGCAGGAGCGTGGCGAGGTCGCCAGACTAGTGTCAGGATGCGACGCGAAGGATGCGGGACTGTGGCGTGAGCAGACGCTTCGGTCGGCAAGCGTCCGGAACCGCGTTGATGTACGCGTTCAGGAAGGGTGCGACAACATGTGCACGTACTGCATTGTACCTCTCTTGCGAGGAACCCGCCTGGTATCGAAAGAGGCGACTACGGTCACGGAGGAGATTCTTGGTCTTGCGCGGGCAGGCGTCAAGGAGGTGATCCTCACCGGGACCGAGTTGGGCAAGTACGGTGAAGCGCCGGACCAGCTGGCGCCGCTCCTGGACTGCGTGCTGACCTCACTTGAAGAGGCTGGTCTTCCCACGCGCGTGCGGCTGAGTTCGCTCAATCCCGATGCCGTGAGTGAGCTGCTTGTCAGCCAGTTTGTTCGACATTCCTCACTGTGCAGGCAGTTGCATCTGCCAATGCAGAGCGGCAGCGACCGCATCCTTGGGCGCATGCGGCGTCCCTACACGGCTTCAGGCTTCATGGAGAGTGTCGACCGGCTGCGCTCTGTTGACGCTCTTTTCAGTTTCACGACCGATGTCATCGCCGGCTTTCCGGGCGAGACGGACGAAGACTTTGATGAAACGCTGGACATGGTGCGGGCTGTCGGGTTTGCCAAGGTGCACGTGTTTCCGTATTCGCCTCGACCGTTCACCGCGGCGGCGCGCGAAGACGACAGCGTATCTCCACGGGTCAAGGCTGAGCGCGTGCACACGATGCTGCGGACGGCTGAACTCACGGGGCTGGCATTCGGAGGGCATTTCGTGGGGCGGACTGTCCGCATTGTGACCGAGGACGTACGTCCTGGGACAGCGCGCGGGTACACTGACGCATACCTCTGGACGGACGCATCCGTCGCCGGTGGTCGGCTCATCGAGCGCGACCGGTTCCTGCAGGTTCAGGTGAACGGTTGCCACTTCGAGGGCGACCGCGTGGTCCTGACCGGCGAGGCAGTAGAATGAAGCCCGCGGCCGCCGGCTCCGAAGACTGTCTCTTCTGCCGCATCGGGCGCCACGAGGCGCCGGCCGAGTATGTGTACGAGGACGACACCGTCTTCGTCATCCGGGACCGTTTTCCCAAGGCGCCCGTGCACCTGCTGGTGATTCCCCGGCAGCACATCGACCGCATCGACAGTTTGACTGGTACGGACAAAGACTTGGTGCTGCACCTGCTGGAGGTCGTCCAGCTTGTGGCGCGCAGGCTGCAGCTGCAGGACGGCTACCGTATCATCATCAACTCAGGGGCGCGCGGCGGCCAGACCATCCAGCATCTTCATGTGCACATTCTGGCTGGCGGCTGCCTCGGTCCAGGTGTGGGAGGAAATCTCTAGAACGGCGCAAACTGGTTCTCTGCCCAGATGCGCTCCTTCACCAGGTCGTAGGCGTTCTCAAGCAGGTGCAGGTGGAGCTTCTCCCACTCCTCCAGCTGGCGGTACATCGCGGCTTCGTCCGGCTCTCCCGCCTTTTCCGCGGCAGCATGGTAGAACTCCCAAGAGTTGCGTTCAAGCAGCATGCCGGTGTGGATGGCTGACGCCTCGTGCTGGGTCAGGTCCTTCGTACTGCGCACGGCGTCGGCGAGTATCTGGTCGTGGGCGGTTTCTTTCATATCCTGCAGTGCCGCGGTGTCCAGGTTCTTGCCCTCCTGCAGCCGTGAGATCTCAGTGCCGATGTAGGACTGGTGCTTCTGTTCCTGTTCCGCGAGATACACGAACACGTCGCGCACTTCTCCTTTCGGCAGGGAATCGAGCAGGCCCCGATAGAACAGCCAACCCTCTACCTCAAGTTGATATGCGTCTTTCAGCAATGCGATAGTTCCTTCCTGACTCATGCGTTACCTCCTCCAGATTCATGAAACGTGTCCAGCAGCATGTCGAGCAGCATGCGGGCTCCGTTCTTGTCCATCGGTTTGTTGTTGTTGCCGCAGCGCGGCGAGTACACGCAGCTTGGACATCCGTCTTTGCACGGGCAGTTCGTGACGCGCTCGGCCGCAAGTTCCAGAACCTCACCGAATCGGCCGTACGCCATTTCGGTCAGGCCAACCCCACCGATATGTCCATCGTAAACAAAAATGCTGGGTTTCAAGGTATCCCTGTGCAGAATGGTTGATATGCCGCCAAGGTCGCGCGGGTCACACAGGACGATGACAGGCATGAGAGCGATGAGCAGATGCTCCGTGGCGTGGAGGCTTCCGGCCACGTCGCGGCCTGCCTCTTTGAGGACGTTCAGGATTCTGTCGGGAAGCGTCATCCACAGGGCCATCGTGTCATAGCTGATCTCAGGAGTATCGATGTACTCGCGCCCTATCTCCGTTTCGACGTGGAAACTCTTCTTGATGAAGCCGACTGTCTGTTCCGACACGATAACCTTGCCAAACGACAGGCCCACGTCGCTGACATCATGGTGCTGCTGCTCCTGCTGAACAACCACGTCGCTGCGGATGAGCGCGTCCGTGTAGTAGTTCTGCGTCGTGGGCACGGCGCGAACCACCTGCTGCTCGTGGTCATTGTCTTTCACCAGATACGAATCGCCCTGGTGGAGGAACACCGCGCCGGGATAGAACTCCTCAATGACTTTATAAGCGTCCGCTTCCTCAAGGACAGTTCCGTCACTCTGGTTCACCACGTGGTAGCGCTTGTCTGAGAGCGTCCTCAGGCTGACAAACCGCTCCGGATAGGTTTCGGTGGATACCAGCAGGCTCCCCCGCTCCCGAAGCTTTTGCTGTTCCTCGAGCTGCTTGACCAGCCTGCCATACGATGGTCCGAAATACTCATCGTCGATGTGGGAGCGGAGCGGCAGCTCATAGGCGGCACAGCGCAAGTGCCCCCTCAGGATGTGCTCGTTGTCGGGGTTGATGGTCGGTGTCCCGAAGTGCCCCGACGAGACGAAGGCGGGCGTTTCAACAACGTACTGGTCCAACGGGTTGGAGGACGCGACGAAAATGGACAGCGCGTGGTCACGCTCACGGCCCGCGCGGCCCATCTGCTGAAACAGGCTGGTGACCGAGCCAGGGTACCCGGCAGTGATTGAGACGTCCAGATGTCCAATGTCGACGCCCAGTTCGAGGGCATTGGTCGCAATCACTCCTGTGAGCTGACCTGAGGAGAGCCTGTGCTCGATGTCCCGACGCACGGTGGGCAGGTATCCGGCCCGGTATGTCGCCACCCGGTCCGAAAGCCTCAGCCCCTTGCCGGCACCGGCATCCCTGACGTACTTGTAGAGCAGCTCTGCCTGCTGGCGCGACTTGGTGAAGACGATGGTGCGAACGTCTTCCTGCACTGCCCGCTGAAACAGCCACAAGGTCTCCTTCATGACGCTCTTGCGGATGTTGTTCTCCTTGTCCACAAGCTTGGGGTTGAACAGCAGCAGGGTGCGTTCCCCTTCCGGTGCACCCTTGGCATCCACCTGCTGAACAGACTCGCCTGTCAGCTCGCTCGCAAACTGGCCGGGGTCGTCGATGGTGGCCGATGTGACAATAAACGTCGGATGCGCGCCATAGAAGTTCGCGATGCGCCGCAGACGTCGCAGCAGAAGTGCCATGTGGGAACCGAGGACGCCATGGTAGTAGTGTGCCTCGTCCACGACGACGAAGGCGAGCCCGCGCATGAAGCGGGACCAGCTCTCATGGTAGGGCAGCATGCTGTAGTGCAGCGTATCAGGGTTGGACAGCAGAAGGCGGCCGAACTTGCGCAGCTGCGAGCGGGCGTCCTGACTTGTATCGCCGTCGTAGACTGCCGTGTTGATGCGACCGAAGCTGTGGTTCAATGCCCTCACCTTGGTCAGCTGGTCTTCGATGAGTGCCTTTGTGGGATAGAGAAACAGTGCTGTCGCTGCCGGGTGCTTGAGCAGATAGTCCAGCACCGGCAGTTGAAAGGCGAGGCTCTTGCCACTCGCCGTCGGGCTTACCACGGTGACGTTGTAGCCCTCGCCGACCCGGTCATAGACTGCCCGCTGGAATGTGTACAGCTGCGAAATCCCCACGGTCGCAAGGTCAGAGGTCAGGTCTGGATGAAGGTCGGCCGGCAGGGGAGCAAACGTTGCCTCTCGTGCCGCAAACTCCAGGCGCCCGTCAATCTGGCCGTCGTAGTCCTGTGCGGTGGTCAGTTCCCGCACGAGAAACTGCAGTTCATGCTCCGTCATGCCAACAGTGTACTACGGCCTGCGGGTAGAAAAAAGGCGTGCACCGTGCGCACGCCCGTTCCAGCAAGTCCTGCAGTCGCCGGCAGGTCAGTCTTCAGCGACCTTCTTGAGCTCTTCCTGCTTTGCAGCAAGCTGCTCCTCAAGTCCTTTGACAATTGTCTGCACGGCAGTAAATGCGGCGGTGATGTCGTCCATCGTCTTACCCTGCTCCAGCATTGCGTAGACGTTTATGCCGAACTCTTCCTTGGCCCCCTTGATCTTGCCCTCGAGGGTGCTGATGTCCATCTTCAGCTTGGTGCTCGCTGCAAGGTCTTTTGCTCCGTCGGCAACCTTACCCGCGGCGTTCTTGAGCTTGTCCATGAAACTGTCTGCCATTGCTACCTCCTTGTCATTGAGTTCTGTTCCGTGCACTGATACTCTGCCGCCCGCATGCCTGGCTACCGGAAAACGGCGGCTGCCTTCCTACATCTGCGTCTTGAGCTGACCCGCTGCCTTGCGGATCTCAATACGCAGTCGTCCCAGGTTAACCTCGGCCGTGGTGAGCACCACAAGAAACGCGTCGGGCAGGTCTACCAGGAATGCCTTGCCCTGGTCACTTTCGAGGGTAATCATTCCTACCGTTCCGATGGCCATGATCGTAGAGGTCGTCGCAGCACTCTGAAACACACTCGCTGCCATTCCGGCAACGGACTCCGCGTCCTGCTCGAGGGCACTGGCGATCACCAGCCCATCTTTGCTGACGATAGCACTTCCTGTGACTCCCATTTCCTTGTTCAGGTTCCGCAAGACCTCGTCCATGATGCCTCCTCTTGCAGGCTCAGCCCTACGTGCCCGCTACGCCGCGGACACGTGCTGTGTCGCTGTCCATTGTAAAGGTCATGAAATGGAAGTCAATCATACAATCTGTCAACGCTTACACTGGTTCTGCCTGCGGGAGGACTCCGCGCCGGAACGGCCGGAAGTGGAACGCAATCACAGCTGTCCGCTTGCCACAGGCAGCGTTTTCTGGTACAATTGCCATGCACTATTACACACGCCCGGGATGTGAGGCGGTTCCGCTATGCGCGGTTGCCTGTACGAGGAACGGGCGGAGGCCAAAAACCAACAGGAGGTACTATTGTGGCAGTCGTAACAATGAAGTCACTACTTGAAGCTGGCGTTCACTTCGGGCATCAGGTCCGCAGGTGGGACCCGCGCATGAAGAAGTACATTTTTACGCAGCGCAACGGGATTCACATCTTCGATCTCAAGCAGACGGTGGCCAAACTCGATGAAGCGTATGCCTTCCTTTCCAAGTTGTCGCACGACGGCGGGAACGTCATCTTTGTCGGCACGAAGAAGGCCGCGCAGGATATCGTGCGCGAGGAGGCCACAAGGGCCGGTGCGTGGTACGTCAACGAACGCTGGGTCGGCGGACTTCTCACGAACTATGCTACCGTTCGCAAGAGCATCGACCGGCTGAAGCAGATCGACCGGGAAGAGGCGGACGGAACAATCGAGGCCATGGGCATCAAGGAGCGCACGAAGACACTCAAGACCAAGACTCGTCTTGAGAAGCTGTTCGGCGGACTCCGCACAATGGACGTGCTGCCCCGGGCCATCTATGTCATCGACACGCACAAGGAGCACAGCGCCATTCAGGAAGCGCATGCGCTGGGCATTCCTGTCGTTGCTATTGTTGATACAAACTGCAATCCGGATGAGATTGACTACCAGATTCCTGCCAACGACGATGCAATCCGGTCGCTGCGCCTCATCACCTCGCTCATGGCCAATGCGCTCATCGAGGGACGCGAGGGCGTTCAGCAGTCGGAGGCGTCGGAGGAGCATGCCAGCATGGCTGATTTTGCCGATGAGAACCGCAAGGAAGAGGAACTGGCAGGGGAGGCTGAGGACAGCCTCGACGATGAAAATGAGGTGAGGTAATGGCACAGATTGACATGGAAACGATCAAGACTCTCCGGGAACGAACCGGAGCAGGCGTTCTTGACTGCAAGAAAGCTCTTGTCGCCAGCGACGGAGATATTGACAAGGCTATTGACGTCCTTCGTGAGAAGGGACTGGCCAAGGCTGTCTCGAAGGCAAGCCGCGAGGCTGCCGACGGCATGGTCTTCTCATACATCCATGCCGGCGCCAAGCTTGGCGTTCTCGTGGAGCTCAACTGCGAAACGGACTTTGTTGCGCGCACGGAGGACTTTCAGCTCCTGGGCAAGGAGATTGCGATGCAGGTGGCTGCGTCGGACCCGTCCTATGTGCGGCCTGAGGACATTCCGGCGGATGTGATCGAGCACGAGAAGGAACTCTATCGCGCACAGCTGGAACAGGAAAAGAAGCCTCAGCAGGTCTGGGACAAGATTATCGAGGGAAAGCTGGCTGCGTACTATAAAGAGACCTGCCTCATGCAGCAGCCCTACATCCGCGACGAAACAAAGACGATTGAAGAACTGATAAAGGGAGTGATTGCCAAGACCGGCGAGAACATTGTGGTGGCACGGTTCGCGCGGTTCAACATTGCCGGCGCACCGTCCTGCTCATAACGCTCCTGAAAGGGTGAAACCCATGGCGGCGTCGTACAGAAGAGTATTGCTGAAACTGAGTGGCGAGGCTCTGAAGGGCGACGCCGCTTCTGGTATTGACTTCTCCGTACTTCAGTACATCGCGGGGGAGGTAGCACAGCTGCAGGCAGCGGGCGTTCAGACTGCACTCGTGATAGGGGGCGGCAATATCTGGCGTGGCACCAATGCCGAGGGCACCGGTCTGGACCGGGCAACGGCGGACTACATGGGTATGCTGGCTACCATGATGAACGGCCTGGCCCTGCAGTCGGCCTTCGAACAGCTGGGGCTTGAGGCGCGGGCCATGTCTGCCCTGCGGCTCGACCAGATCTGCGAGCCATATATCCGGCAGCGTGCGCTGGAACATCTGCGCCGGGACCGGATCGTCATCTTCGTGGGAGGGACCGGACTCCCTTATTTCACGACCGATACAGTGGCGGCCCTGCGAGCTGTCGAAGTGGGCGCCGACGTGCTGTTGAAGGGGACGAATGTGGATGCAGTCTATTCCGGCGATCCCAGGACAGACAAGTCCGCCGCCCCGTACCAGCAACTGACCTATGACCAGTTCCTGGCAGGGCATCTCAAAGCCATGGATGCGACGGCCATCTCCCTGTGCCAGGAGAATCACCTCCCGATTCTGCTGTTCAACATGAACAGGCCCGGCAACATTGTCCGGGCAGCCATGCAAGGCGACATTGGAACTCTCATCAAGGAGGCGTAGATGGACAAGTACTTTACACCGATTGATGCAAGGATGCAGGCTGCTCATCAGGCCCTTCTGAAAGACTACGCCGAGATCCGGGCGGGCAGGATTACCCCCGCGTATCTCGATGGCGTTGTGGTTGAGGCGTACGGGCAGAGGACTCCCCTCAAGGACGTGGCCACCATTTCCGCGCCGCAGGCAAAGGTGCTGGTGGTAGAGCCGTGGGACAAGAATCTCCTGAAGGAAGTCGAACGCGCTATCCTCAAGGCGAACATTGGCGTCACGCCCACGAACGACGGCCAGCGTGTGCGGCTTGTGTTTCCCGACCTTACGGAGGAGGAGCGCAAGAAGATGGTGGCCCGCATTTCCCAGCTGACAGAGAAGTTCCGCGAGGAAGTCCGTGCCATCCGTCGTGAAGTGCGCGACGATATCAAGGCAAAGGAAAAGGCCAAGGAGCTGTCTGAGGACGAGGAACGCCGGCTTGAGGACGAACTCGACAAGCTGACGGAAAAGCACATCGCCGAAATCAACCAGGCATTCGAAGCCAAGGAGAAGGAGATCCTGTCTCTATAGAGACGACAGCGGTTGTGGAAGGGGAACGCAAGCTTCATGTTGCCATCGTCATGGATGGCAACGGCAGATGGGCGGTTCAGCATGGCCTTCCTCGCGTTGCTGGTCATCGTCAGGGGGCACAGGTTGTCCATGATGTCGTGGCTGCCGCGCCGGGCCTGGGTGTGAGCACCTTGACGGTGTTTGCATTCTCCACGGAGAACTGGAAGCGCCCCAAGGAAGAAGTCGACTTCATCATGCAGCTCTTTGTTTCGACAGTCACCAAGTGGCTGCCGGAACTGATAGAGCGTGGCGTCAAAGTTCGCGTCATCGGGGACCGCGGCGCCCTGCCTGGCGCAGTTCGCTCGGCGGTCGATGGTATCGAGGGGAAAACAGCCTCGGGGAGCGGTCTTCATCTCAACGTGGCTCTGAACTATGGCGGCAGGGCCGAGATTGTTGCGGCTGCTGGAAGGTTTGCCGAAGCTTGCGCGGCTGGCACTGTGTCTCCTCACGACCTGACGGAAGACCGCTTCAGTTCGTATCTGTGGCTTGCGCCGGACGCCGAGCCTGACATTGTCATTCGGACAGGCGGTGAACGCCGGGTATCCAACTTTCTCCTGTGGGAGATGGCATATTCGGAGCTGTTCTTTCTGGACCTGCTGTGGCCAGAGTTCACGCCTGACACACTCGCGTCGGTCCTCAGTGAGTTCCGCGCAAGAGATCGGAGGTTCGGGGCATTATGACGGGCAGCAAGGGATTGGTTATCTTTGGATCGACAGGCTCCATCGGGACCCAGACGCTTGACGTGGTCCGAAGCGGATGCGGCAGGTATCATGTTGTCGGACTCACAGCGCACAGAAACGCCGAGCTGCTGGCAGACCAGGTGTCTGAATTCAGACCTCGCTTTGTTGGGCTGTCCGACCAGGGCGGACGGGAACGACTTCAGGTCCTCCTGGAGCGCAAGGGCCTGCAGGTTCCGGTGGTGACCGACGAGGAGCTGCCGTCGATGCTCGGCACGGTCTCGTATGACATGACTGTCGTGGCAGCTGCTTCTGTCAGTCTGGCGGGAGTGGTCTATGACCTGCTGCGCTCAGGCCTTCCAATGGCCATCGCCAGCAAGGAACTGCTGATAACGCTGGGCGACCTGCTGGTACCTTTCCGAGCACAGCTGCGTCCCATAGACAGTGAATTGTCAGCTATCTGGCAGTGCCTGGCGGGTGAGAACCCGGAAACTGTCGAACGGGTCATTCTGACAGCCTCGGGCGGCCCGCTGCGAGAACTGGCCCCCGACGAACTGGACAGCGTGACTGCAGCGCAGGCCCTTCAGCACCCGTCGTGGCATATGGGCCCCAAGGTGACGATCGACTCTGCCACGCTGTTCAACAAGGCGCTTGAACTCGCCGAGGCGCATGTTCTCTTCGGTGTGGACCGCTCGCGCATTCAGGCGGTCCAGCATCCGCAGTCCATTGTCCACGGGCTTGTCGAGTTTCAGGACGGCACGACGCGCGCCATCCTGTACCACCCCGACATGCGTGTTGCCATTGCCTACGCGCTTGCCGCACCGGACAGGCCCCAGTGCACACAGGTGGCGCGTCTGCACGCGGACGAACTTGGAAACCTGAGTTTCTCACCTGTTGATCCCAAGTTTCAGGCTTTCCGTCTGGGAGATGAAGCGGGGCGCCGCTCGCCGAGGGCCATGCTGGCTCTGCTGGGTGCGGACGAGGTCGCGGTTTCACGCTTTCTGGTTGCCCGCGGAACGTTCGGGGATATAGTAAGTGTTCTGAGGTCGGTGCTTGACGCAACGTCTGATGCGAGCCTGCCACCAACGGTTGAGGCGCGCGTCGCTGCTGTTGACGACGGGCGGCGTCTGGCAGAGGAGTGGTACCGGGAGCAGTATCCCGGAAGTCCGGACGACCCGGAAGGAGCATGAATCCGTGCAGATTGTTGTGACAATCATTGCTTTTGCCTTCAGTTTTACGCTGGCCACGCTCTTTCATGAAGGCGGGCACATGCTTGCCGCGCGTGCCTCGCACACCCAGACAGAGGAGTTTGGTCTCGGATTCGGCAGAACCATCTGGTCCCGAACACGCGGTGGAACCGTGTTCAAGATCAACGCGCTTCCCATCCTGGCATATGTCAAGATCAAGGGCATGGAGTCCGACTATGACGCTCCGGACGGCTTCTACCGCAAGGGATGGTGGGCACGTCTGTTCACCATGGTCGGTGGAATGCTTGGAAACCTCGTGCTTGCCTTCCTCATTTTCAGCATCGTTTTTGCGACCCTCGGAGACCCCCGTGCCTCGACAAAGGTTGGCAAAGTGACGCCGGGTTCCATCGCTGAGGCCGCGGGACTCCGCGGGGGCGACAATATCCTCTCGATCGATGGCGTCCCCATGAAGGACTTCGACCAGATCTCATCGGTGGTCCGGGCCAGCGAGAACCGTCAGTTGGACATTCTTGTCGACCGGCAGGGCACGCAGGTGCACGTGCTTGTTACCCCGAAGATGGATGCAGAGCTTGGCTATGTGGCTATCGGCTACAGTCCAGGTTTTGTACGGTACAGTCCTCTCCTGGCTGTGTGGCGTGCGCTGCTGTTTACCGGCGAGTATGTGGTCACTTACATCAAGGCTCTGCCCATGCTGTTCACCCGAGCGGGAGTGCAGTCGCTCACCGGACCCATCGGCATCGCGCGGATGACCGGCGAGGCGGCCATGGGTGGATTCATGAGCCTGCTGTGGCTGACCGGAATAATCTCCGTGGCCATCGGACTCACACAGCTGCTTCCGATTCCGGCACTGGATGGAGGATGGGTCCTGTTCCTGCTTGTCGAAGCGATTGCGCGGCGCCGTATTCCGCCCGAGCGCCAGGGGGCCATCCAGAGCGTCGGGCTGGTGGTCCTTCTTGCCATCATGGTCCTCATTTCAATCAAGGACGCAGCAGGCTGGTTCGTCCACTGACAATGGCGCGTCGACTATCGCGTGTCGTGCATGCGGGACCCGTATCAATTGGCGGCGGTGGTCCTGTGGTCGTGCAGACCATGACCAAGACGGACACGCGGGATGTTGCCGCAACGGTCGCCCAGATTCGTGACCTCGAGGGCCACGGATGTGAAATGGTGCGCCTTGCAGTCAAGGACCTGACTGCGGCAGCTGCGTTGAAGTCCATCCACGCCGAGGTGGCTCTTCCACTTGTCGCTGACATTCACTTTGACCCGCGTCTCGCTCTGGCGTCGATTGCTGCTGGCGTGAACAAGATTCGGCTCAATCCCTCCAACATCCGGGACCCTGCCGCTGTCCGCGACGTTGCTGCGGCGGCGAAGGCAGCGGGCATTCCTATCCGCGTGGGGGCGAACCTTGGATCCATGGATGCAAACCTCGAGCCATCGGCACGGGCGGCGGCACTTGCCGACGAGGCGCTGCATGAGGCCGCGCTTCTCGAGGAGGCTGACTTTCACGATATCGTCGTGTCTGTGAAGAGCAGCAACGTGCGTGAAATGGTGGAAGCTGTGCGCATTGTGGCTTCGAAAACGGACTACCCGCTCCATCTGGGCGTCACCGAGGCAGGGCCTCTCCGCCAGTCGCTCATCAAGAGCAGCGCGGGCATGGGCACCCTTCTTCTGGACGGTATTGGCGATACTATCCGGTACTCCATCAGCGGAAGTCCCGTATGGGAGGTCGACGCTGCATGGACGCTCCTGACGCAGCTCGACCTGCGCGTTCGCGGCGCCCGGATTGTATCGTGTCCGACCTGCGGTCGCTGCGAAGTTGCTGACATGCTGGGCCTCGTGAATGAACTGGAACGCCGCCTGGGGGAGATTCAAAAACCAGTGACCGTGGCACTGATGGGATGCGTGGTCAACGGCATCGGCGAGGGCAAGGTGGCGGACGTAGGTATTGCCTGCGGCCGCGATGCCGGCGTCCTCTTTGTACGCGGGAAGCCTGTCCGCAATGTTGCTCCCGCGGAGTTCATCGATACTCTCATCAGCGAGGCAAATAAACTCTGATACCCCTGCCTTTACAATTTCTTGTGTTTTTCATGTTGATTTTTTTGGTGTCTCTGGTATTATCGTGGCAACTGCGGGGTGATTCCGCGGCGTTCAGCATTCTGTAACCAGGGGGTTCCGTAGCTTGTACGGATGGAGGTGCACAATGGGTATCAAAGAGAGTGTCGAACGAACAGTTTCGCAGGCAGCGATCAACAAGGCCATTGATGAATTGAAGAAGGACCCGGAACACAATCTCTCGGGGTTCGTCGACAGGGTCGCAGGCGTCGCTGAGAAACTTCCACTGCAGCCGGTATTCAAGGATCAGTTGCACGGTGTGAAGGAGCTCGTGAACAGTGATCGCCCTGGTAAGCAACTGCTTGTCAATCTGTTGCGGGATACCGACGCAGAAGTACTCAAGACACTCGCGGGGGCATTTGTCATCGACGCGAGCTGGTTTGGGGTACGCACACAGCGGTCTGTCACGGAGGAGGAAGGGTTCAACGTTCCGTGGTTCATGCTGATAGACCCGACCGAACGTTGCAACTATCATTGCACTGGCTGCTGGGCCGGTTCATACCAGCAGGCCAAGGAAATGTCTTTCGAGACGTTTGACCGCGTCCTGACCGAGGCGGCGGGTCTTGGAATTCACTTCGTGGTCGTTTCTGGCGGAGAGCCGACGTGCTATCCGCACCTCATCGACATCTTCCAGCAACATAAGGACACAGCGTTCATGTTCTACACGAACGGATCGCTGTTTTCCGAGAAATTTGTGGAGCAGCTGCGTGCGTGTGGCAATGCCGTGCCGTGCTTCAGCGTCGAAGGCTTCAGGGAGAAAACGGACGCTCGCCGCGGCGATGGAGCATGGGACCGGGTGATGCAGGCCATGGACCGGTGCCGGTCTGCAGGGCTTCTCTATGGCTACTCAGTCTGTGAAACCAGCGCGAACCTGGACGAGGTAACGAGCGATGCCTTCGTAGACCATATGGTCGACAAGGGGGCGAAGATCGGCTGGTACTTCCAGTATGTACCCGTCGGCCGCGAGCCTGACACGAGCCTGATGCTGAGTGCTGGGCAGCGCCTGCAGTCCTACGAGCGCATCCATGCCATTCGGGCGAGCAAGGCACTCTTCCCCGCCGATTTCTGGAATGACGGACCGTACACGGGTGGGTGCATCGCCGGCGCGCGCAGGTACTTTCATGTCACGGCGGACGGCAACGTCGAGCCATGCGCGTTCATCCATCTCTCGCAGGGCAACATCAATGACATGTCGCTCAAGGAGGCTCTGCAGCTGCCGTTCCTTTCGGAGATTCAGAAATCCCAGCCGTATTCTGACAATCTGCTGCGCCCCTGCCTGCTCATCGACCATCCTGACTACTTCCGCAAGATAGCAGCGATGCCTGGTGTGAAGGGCACCGACGGCACTGTCGAGAACATGAGCGGACAAGTCGGAGAGCATCTGGACCGGTTGTCACGGGAGTGGGAGGAAGTATCGCGTCCTGTGTTTGAGCGGGACTTTCCGCAGGTTGCGCAGAAGGCCAGAGAGTTCAAGCAGCGTAAGGACGAGAATATCGCAAGCCATGGCGGAGACATGCGGGCATTCTACAGGGACCCCGCAGCTGAGAAGTAGCCAATCTGCATACCACACAGCAAATGAGACGCGGCCTATTGTTCGAGGTGGTGAGGTGACATGAGTACATCGGCAGAATTCTCTGTGAAAGGCAGCGCTACAGCCCGTCAGAAGGAGTTTATTGCTTCGCTGGAGCAGTTGTGCTCGTCTGCGGGTGGTCCCGTATCGTACGAGGATGTTGCGGCAGACATGGGGGTCAGCAAGTGGACTGCCTATGACATTCTTCGAAAACTGTATGATTCCGGTCTGGTTGAGATGGAGCATGAGGTACGCACGACCCGGGGAAGGGCGCGACTTCTGTTTGCGCCTGCCCCGAGGCTGGCAGGTGACAGACAGGAGCATGCGCAGGGTGAAGACGGCACAGCCATCAGGCAGTGGGTCACCGACAGAGTCAAACAGTACGCTCGGTACGGCATTGCCCGTTCCATCAACGTCGTGGTGAGACGCCTCGAGCGCGAACGCAATCCTCTGCAGATCATCCTCTACACCACAGTACTGGTGCTTGTGTTCGCCGAAGTGTTCAGTGTCGACGTGGGCCGTGTCCTCGATGTCAGGGGACTGCTGACTGGAGAACTGTCCTCGGATGTCGTGCTGGGAGTGCTGGGTGAGGTCATGTTTTCCCTGATGCGGGATGAACAGTGGGTCATGGCCAATCTTGGTCTGAGTACTGACCTGCTCGACCAGTTCGCGGAGTGTGGGCGCATGTTCTTTAGCGCCCTGCAGCATGCCACAGCTCAGGACAAGAAGATTGCCGTGTCTGTGCTGCAGGAGTCTCTGCTGGGTGGACGGGCCCAGCCGGCCGTGTGACCGGCCAGGGCCAGCCGGATCAGGCTCTCACAGAAACGCAGTCGCGACAGGATATGGCTGGTGTACATGAACCACTGCCAGCCCTTGGCCGGAGAATCAGAAATGCGCTGTTGTTTCTGGTGCCGACCCTGGTGGCAGGCGTCGTCCTGACTGTTCGAGTGTCCGGTGTGCGTGCCACCTGGAACTCGCTAGTTTGGCCGGCCGTGGCGGGACTGGTCGGGCTCACGGGAGTCAAATGGCTGGTGGACGCCTCGCGCTTTCGCGAGATCGTTCGGGTGTGCGGGGGCGGCGTTTCATTCTGGCGAGGGCTTGAGATCTTTCTTGCGAGCATCTTTGGCTCCAATATTACGCCCCTCTACGTTGGCGGTATCGCCACGCAGGTCTACTTTCTGAGTGAGTTTGCACTGGGCGCAGGAAGGTCCGCTGCCATCGGTTCCATCTACGCCCTGCTCAATCTGGTGGTCAATGCCCTGTTCTCACTGGCGATTCTTGGCTCGCCGTCACTGGTGACGGCAACCAGGCGCAGCTCCGCCCTCGTGGGCACGGCACTTGTGATGTTCCTGGTAACTGTCGTGGCTGTGCTCGCCGTTCGCTTCCGCGCCGGGGTGGAGCGTGCCGTGCGCAGAGCGCTTCGCACTCGCCCTGCGGCTGTCGAACGGGTCGTTTCCGGTCTCGATGACTTCTACGATGGATTCCGTCTGTTCGCGAAGTCCGGGCCTGCCCTCGTCGTCCGGGTACTCCTGCTTTCCCTGCTGTCGCAGGTGCTGTCGCTCATGTACGCGCCACTAGCCTTCCGGGTCCTTGGCATCAGCGATACGCCGGCGTGGCAGCTTCTGCTGACTCAGGCTGGCGTACAGTTCACAAACAGCGTCGGGGTGACGCCGGGCGGCATTGGCATCATTGACGGAGCGTTCGCTCTGTTCTTCGGGCCATTTGCACAGGAACAGACGGCCGCCGTGACACTGGTCTGGCGTGCTTGGACCTACTACATCCCGACCATCACGGGTGCGGCCTTCTTCTTCGTGCTGCTGCGGAGGCAGCCTGCGGACATTCCCTCAGGAGAACAGCGGCACACGTGACAGCAGTTCGCGGGCGAAAACGGTCAGGACTCTCCGGCCCGTGACTACTGGCTCGCCACTGCAAGCGCCTGTCTGAGCCTCGTGCGGATGACGTCGGGGTCGAGGGCCATGAAGAGCTTGACGATTTCCGGTCCATCCTTGGCACCGAAGAGTGCCACACGGATGGGAGCGTACAGCTTGCGCGGAGCTAGCGGGATGTGGTTGCGCAGATCCTCCACCCACGCGCTGACCGTCGCTTCGTCCTGACCGAAGGGAATCTGTCCGGCGTGTTCAACAAGGTAACTGAGAACGAGTTGCGCTTCGGGCGACACTGCAATCGCACGCGAGGCTTCGTCTGCAATTGTGACATCCGAGTGGACGATGTTGGCCGTGAGCCTGAACAGGTCGGGCATGACCTGTGCGTTGCCCTTGGTAAGCTCGATGGCGTTGAGAATGAGGCTTTCGTCGACGCCATTGAACGAATCCGCGTACTGGTCGGCGAAGTCCTCGCGAAGAATCTTGAGCAGATCCGGCGCAGGCTTCCGGCCGAGGTACATGTGATTCATCCAGGTGAGCTTCTTCTTGTCAAAGACTGCTCCTGACTTGCTGACACCCTCGAGGGTAAACTCCTTCACCAGCTCGTCCATCGTGAAGAACTCACGGTCGTCCTTTGGAGACCATCCCAGCAGCACGAGGTAGTTTACCAGTGCCTCAGGAAGATAGCCTTCCATGCGGTAGTCTCCGACGGAAACTGCACCAAACCGTTTAGACAGTTTGCTGTGGTCTGGCGCAAGAATCAACGAAACGTGTGCGAACTGGGGGACGTCGAATCCCAGGGCGCGGTAGATGAAGACCTGGCGGGGGGTATTCGACAAATGCTCCTCTGCACGTATGACGTGGGAGATTTGCATGAGAGCATCATCGATGACGGTCGCGAAGTTGTAGATGGGAATGCCGTTCTGACGTGCAATGACAAAGTCGTCGAACTCCTCTGCTTTGAAATGCACCTCGCCGCGAATCAGGTCATGAATGACGACATCTTCCTCTGGAATACGCAGGCGCACGGCATACGGCTTGCCCTCGGCCAGATTCTGTGCAATGACGTCCGGTGGCAGGTGAGCACACTTGCCGCCGTATCGGTAGATGCGATGCTCTGCCTCCGCCTTGTGACGCTCTTCCTCGAGCTCGTCTTTTGTGCAGAAGCAGCGGTAGGCCTTGTCCTCGTCCAGCAGCTGAGCAATATAGCGGTCGTACAGAGGCTTCCGCTCGGTTTCACGGTAGGGGCCGAATGCGCCACCCTTCAAAAATCCCTCGTCCCAGTCAAGTCCGAGCCACCGGATGTCTGCCAGCATTGATTCTATGTTCTCTTCGGTTGAACGCTCCAGGTCGGTGTCATCGAGGCGCATGATGAAGTTGCCGCCTTCATGCCGGGCGAACAGGTAGTTGAAGATGGCTGTGCGAGCATTGCCGACATGAATGTGCCCCGTTGGACTGGGTGCGTAGCGAACTCTGACCATTGTTACCTCCGCTTCAGTATGGTAGCTATTCTACGGTCAGGCCGTCAAAATGCAATGATGAAGGCGGTGTACGGCTGGTGCTGGTCAATTCACCGCAGCCTGGTATACTGCAGACATGGACACAAGACTGGTTGTTGTCACGACGGCAGCAGATGAACTGGAAGCGGACATGATTGTGGGTCTTCTCAATTCTGCGGGGATTCCAGCCATGGCAAAGCGCTCGTCAAAGGACGGATACGGCACTGTGTATCAAGGTCCATACGGCTCATTTGATGTGCTGGTTGACGAAGACAATGCAGCCGCTGCTCACGAGGTGCTTGACGCGGAGGACGTGCCCTCGGAGCTGGACGAGAGGCCTGACATACCCTCGGATTGACCTTTTCACTGCCACTTCCGTTGCAAACGGCAGTCGCCCCGGCGGGTTCCCGACCGGGGACGGTGACGGCCGTTCTTGTTGCAATCAGCCTGATTCCTGCTATCATGCTACACGTTAAAGTAATGTGTTCATTGTTACTTTACTAATCTTTGAAAGGGGGTGGTGGTCGAAATGCGCACCGAAGGTAGACACATGGTAGTCGAGGTCTCCGGGTGTAATCCAGATGTTCTCAACGATCTGGACAGAGTAAAGGAGATCTTGCGCGAGTCTGCTCTGCAGGCGAATGCAGAGATCCTGGAATTGGCGTTTCACCATTTTACTCCTCAGGGGGTTAGTGGGGTAGTAGTGATTTCCGAGTCACATCTGTCCATTCACACATGGCCTGAGTACGGATACGCTGCCCTAGACGTTTATACCTGTGGAGAAAAGACTGATCCATGGCGGGCCATGGAGTACGCCGCTGAGAAGTTTGGGGCAACGACAATCGTCAAGACAGAGATTGCTCGTGGCCAGGAGATCGAGGGACGCCCGGGAGTGTACGGGCATACGATCGTCGAGTCCGAGGTAATGAGCGATGGCGTGGCAGTGGTATCATGACACGTTTGAGCCCGGGGAGATTCATCTCCACGCGCTCACCGGTATCATCGCCACAAGGAAGACCAGGTATCAGACCGTCGAAATTGTCGAGTCGGAGCATTATGGCAAGATGCTCATTCTGGATGGCGACTGTCAGAGTTCTGTCAAGGACGAGTACATCTATCACGAGTGCCTGAATGAACCGGCCATGGTCTGCCATCCGGACCCTCGCAGGATTCTGGTGGTCGGCGGAGGAGAAGGCGCTTCACTGCGGGAATTGCTTCGGTTCAAGTCGGTCGAGCACATCGACATGTGTGACATCGACGAAGAGGCCAATCAGCTGTACGAGCAGTATCTTCCCGAGTATCATCAGGGAGCTTTCCATGACCCCAGGGTCAGCCTTCACTTTGAGGACGCGCGAGGATACATCGAACGCCAGCAGGACCATTCATACAGCGTGATCATCGAGGACCTGACGGACCTGTTCGAGGGAGGACCCTCGCTCGTGCTGTTCACGAAGCAGTTCTATGAGCAGGCCTTTCGCGTTCTCGACGACGATGGGACACTGTGTGTGACGGCATCGTATCTGAAGCCAACGAACGTTGCTGTGCACAAGAGGATCCTTGACAGCATCCGGGCTGTGTTCCCGGTAGCCCGTTCGTTGTACTCGTATGTGGGGGCTTATGATGTGCCATGGTCCTACATCCTTGCGTCGAAGAAGACGGATCCGCTTGCACTGGACGCTGCGGCGGTGGACCGGATTCTTGCCGAGCGGGTGGGGGATGTCAGTGGACTCCGGTTCTATGACGGAATCACCCACGAGCGCATTTTCCGGCTTCCCAAGGACATCCGCGGGCTGCTGTCCGAACCCGGGGAACCGCTTGAGGATACCACCCCGTTTGGTATCCCCGCCAAGGGCGAATAGGCTTTTCAAGGAACGCTGAAGGTTGCATCGGCCCGTCCCGCAAGGGGCGGGCTTTCTTGTCGCTGGTTTCTGGTATCATGTTCGAAAAGGAGTGTGCGATGACCCAGGTGCTCAAGTCGGCCAAGGTTTTGGATTGGAAGGGTGGGATGGAGGACGGAGCTCGCCCGACCGACATTCTCGTGGAGGGTGGATATATCAAGCGTATTGCGGAACATGTCGACGTTCCGGATGGGGCGACCGTCATCGACGCGTCGCGCTTCCTGGTGACTCCAGGACTGGTCAATGCCCACGGGCACCTTGCGATGACCCTGCTGCGCGGCCTGGCTGATGAGGTGCCGCTGGAGGCGTGGCTCACCCGGTACATGTTCCCTCGCGAGGCGCGTATGAACGGAGATGATGTGTACTATGGCACCCTGCTTGCTCTTGCCGAAGGTATCATGTCCGGGACGACGGCATTTGCCGAGATGTACTTCCATGAGGATGATGTTGCTCGTGCGGTGACCGAGGCGGGCGTTCGCGCAAACCTGTGCATTGGCGCCTCCTCCTCGCCTGACGACGCGGAGAAGATGAGATCATGCGAGGACTTTGTCCTGCGCTGGAACGGGAAGGAGGGCGGCAGAATACAGGCCGGGTTTGGACCCCATGCTCCCTACACGACGACCCCCTCCTTCGTCCGGGAGAACTTTGAACGCGCCAGAGACCTCGGCGTGGTCGTGCAGTTTCATCTGCACGAAACACAGCACGAACTGGAACAGTTTGCCGAACAGTACGGCGCATCGCCGATTACCTACTACGCTGACCAGGGGATATTCGATGCTCCTCCCCGTCTGCTTGCGGCACACTGCGTCCACATGACACCCCGTGACGTGGCCATCCTCCACGACGCCGGAGCGAGCATCTCGCTGAACGCACAGAGCAATTTGAAGCTGGGCTCAGGCATTCCCGACTACCGGCTGCTGCTTGACAGCGGCGTCAATCTGTGCGTCGGGACGGATGGAGCCGCCAGCAATGACAACTGTGACATGCTGGAGGAAGTTCGGGTCCTTGGTCTGCTTATGAAGGGCTCTGGCATGGACCCGTCTGGCGTCAGCAACGCAGAGTTGCTGGCAATGGCGACGAGCCACGGCGCCGCCGCGCTGGGGTTCGACGGGGTTGGCGTGCTGGATGAGGGTGCAGCCGCAGACCTGGTTCTGTGGAACCTCGATGACGAGTCGTTCTGTCCCGACAACAACACGTTGTCGCACCTGGTATGGTCTGCCAACAGTCGCGCGGCGGACTCGGTCATGGTGGCGGGTTCATGGGTCATGGAGCACAGAGAGCTGACGGGGATTGATCTGGACAGGGTGCGATTCGAGGTGGCAACGCGTGCGCGCCGCCTTGCACAGACATGACGCGAGCGGAGGAGACTCATCTGGTACGGCTGGCACGGCAGTTGCTGGACCTTGTCGAGGCGAGGAGCTGGCACCTTGCTACAGCAGAGTCGCTGACGGGAGGCATGGTGGGTGCCGTCATCACGGCTGTTCCGGGAGCGTCCCGGGCGTACGTGGGAGGAGTTGTGACCTACACGGATGAGCAGAAAATCCGTCTCCTGGGCGTCAGCGAAGATGCGCTGGATGAGTTTGGCGCTGTCAGCCCAGAGGTTGCCACGGCCATGGCGGGCGGTTGCCGGGCGGGCCTTGGCGCGGACGTGGGCATCGCAACGACGGGCGTTGCAGGCCCCGCCTCGGACTCGAGGGGGACTCCCGTGGGGACAGTCTTTGTAGCGTGTTCGACGCCTCAGGCCGAGGCAGTGGTGTCCCTGAGGCTCACCGGCGACCGCGAGGCGGTGCGCCGAGGCGCGACTCGGGAGGCTCTTGAACTGGCCATCCGCGTTGTTGGGGAGGGATATTCAGAGAGGAGGTAAGGCCTATGGAAGCGGCGCGATTGAGTGCCACCGCCGCGCAGAAGGCAGTGAAGTGCCTGGCATGTGCTCATGGCTGCGTCATCGCGGAAGGCAGGGAGGGCATCTGCGGTGTCCGGCGGAACGTCGGGGGGACGCTTCAGTCACTCGTCTACGGCTTGCCGGCATCGGTTGCTCTCGATCCTATCGAAAAGAAGCCCCTGTATCACTTCCTGCCGGGTTCTACTGCCCTGTCGCTGGGGACCTTTGGCTGCAACTTTAAGTGTGCATTCTGCCAGAACTACGAGCTGTCCCAGGAGCGGGACGTGGACAGGATGCTGTCGGATATTCCGTACATGGCGCCGGATGACGTCGTCCGGCTCGCACGACGCCAGGGAGCAGCGTCAATCGCCTGCACCTACAATGAGCCGGCCGTATGGGCGGAATATGCCCTCGATATCGCGAAGGCGGCGCGCGGCAGCGGCCTTCGCACCGTCTTTGTGTCGAATGGCTTCTATTCCCGGGACCTTCTGGACGAGGCTCTGCCCCTTGTCGATGCGTACAACATCGACCTCAAGTCGTTCTCTGACGACTTCTACCGGAAGGTGTGCGGAGGACGGTTGCAGCCGGTGCTGGATGCCATAGCTGCTATCCATGACGCGGGCGCCTGGGAGGAGATTACCACCCTCGTCATTCCGGGGCTCAATGACAGCGAGCACGAGTTGCGTCAGATAGCCTCCTTTATCGCATCGCTGGACAGAGCCATGCCGTGGCACGTTTCACGGTTCTTTCCAACCTATCGCATGACTGACCGTCCGGTGACGCCCGCTATTGCCATAGAGCGGGCCGTCGAGCTGGGTCATGAGGAGGGGCTGCTGCACGTCTATCCTGGTAATGTTGCGGACAGGGAGTCGTCAGGCAATACGCTGTGTCCCGCCTGCGGAACAACAATTGTCGAGCGACACGGGTACAGTGTGGATGCCAGAAACGGGTTGAAATGTCCTCATTGTGGCACGCGTGTCAAGGGGGTGGACTCATGATTCGGCATGCGGTAGTGGCTGGGCAGTTCTATCCAGCCGATTCTCGCGAACTGCGGGAAGTCGTGCATCAGTACCTTGAACCTTGTGTGACTGGCCGGCCAGCGAGTGGCGGGGTGCGTGGGCTGGTCGTTCCCCATGCCGGCTACATCTATTCGGGGCCGGTTGCAGGAGCCGGATATGCCTGCCTTGGTTGCTCGGATTCCCCAGGGAACCCGACCGTTGTCATCCTTGCTCCGAGCCACCATGTGTGGTTTCGTGGCGCCGCGCTCCCGGAAGCCGACACGTTTCGCACTCCCCTGGGCGACGTGGGGATTTCACCAGCTGCCTCGGTCCTGGCGGCAAGTCCGCCGGTATTCGTCTCGAGCCAGGCTCATGCGCTTGAGCACGCCGTTGAGGTTCAGCTTCCTTTTCTTCAGGTATGCTTCAGTTCGTTTACCATTCTTCCGCTGGTCCTCGGCGATGTCGACACTGACGAGCTGGCAGATGCCATTCTCGCCCTTGGGTTGCAGAACATGCTTGTTGTTGCCTCGAGCGACTTGAGCCATTATGAGCCGTACGACGACGCTGTAGTACACGACCACACGACGATTCAGCACATTCTGGATGGGCGCGGGGACCTGCTGGAGGGCGACGACGCCTGTGGCTTCCTGGCCATCCGTACGTTGCTCGCGCTGGCGCAGCGGTCTGGGTGGAAACCAGAACTTGTCGACTACAGGAACTCGGGCGACACAGCGGGCGATAAGTCCGCAGTCGTGGGGTACGCTTCGATAGCATTTCGTGGAGGCCGCGATGGCAATGAATGAGAGAGAGCGGCGGGAACTTCTCACGCTGGCACGTGAGGCAATTCGCCTGAGGCTGCTGGATGGTCGCGACTTGAGGCCAACGCGGGAGCAGTTTCCGGACGACAAGTTCTGGCAGAATCAGGGAGTCTTCGTGACCCTCACGGAACGAGGCGAGCTCCGCGGCTGCATTGGTACGATTCTTCCTGTTTCACCGCTGGTGGAAGCAGTCGCAGCAAATGCCCGGGCCGCTGCGTTTGAGGATCCCCGCTTTGAGCCGGTTGATGAGACCGAGTTCGCGGACCTGCGCATCGAGATTTCGCTGCTCTCAGTCCCCGAGCAGCTGAGCTTCACAGGAAGGCCTGACCTCGAAGCCAAACTGGCCGAAAGCCATCCAGGGGTCATTCTTCAGCTGGGCATGCGGCAGGCGACATTCCTTCCGCAGGTCTGGGATGAGCTGCCAGACGCATCGGATTTTCTTGAAGCGCTGTGTCACAAGGCGGGGCTGCCCACAGACAGCCTGCGACGGCCGGAACTCGCCATCTTCACCTACACAGTCGAGGCATTCGCCGAGCCCGAAGAATGATGGACCCCTCGGGGACTACAGGGTCTCCTTCCGCGTCCAGCGGTCGAGGTGTTCAAGAAGGCTCTCCTGCGTTTCCATCGGCAGAAACAGCCCGGGCGTCGGGAGGACAGCCCGGATGCGGTCGGCGTAGGCTGCGCTGAAACTCCTGCTGTCCAGGAGGAACACCGACTTCAGCACCTGGTCATCCATCTGGTGCAGCGTGTACTGCAGAAGGGTGAGCGCGTATGGAAGGTCCATGCGCCTGAACACGTCGGCTCTTTGTTCCTTGAGGTACTGCTTCAGCCGCGACACTGTCGGAAGGAACGAGTTTGGAAACTGCAGCTTCGTGACGAACAGGAACGGCGCCGCAACGATGTCACCGAAGCTCAGGAAGTCGAAGGGAACCAGCAGGATGCACTTGTCCTGACTTGCGAAGTCTGCAAGGAGCTGCTCGCGGGTGTGGCCGTTCTTGGGAAGCAGGAGACCATACTCGGCGAGTCCGGGGTCCCTGGCGAGAAAGGACTGCATGCGGCGCAGTGTTTCGAGCGAGTTGGAGGCGACCATTGCCTTGCCGGGGAAACGTTGCATTGTCTCCGCAACAAGGTGAGCGCTCTCCTTCTCGAAACCCGACTCACTCGGTTTGGGGAGATACAGCGGGACAAATGCTGCTGTCCGCCTGGCGCGGTGCGCTGGTCGCGTTTCGTCGAGACAGGTCACCGAAGGACCATCGAGTCCGAACAGCTGTGGGAGAAATGTGCGGTCGTCTGCCGGAAAGACGCTGGTCCCCGCGAGATAGAATCTGGCGTCGGGACTGTATGCACGCAGCCGGGGAGCAAGGAGGGTGCGCGCCCGCGCGATGGCCGTGTCTTTTCCCTGACGTTCCATCCAGACTGCATACGATGGGTCGTCCACGGTTGCGAGAATGGCAGCAAGTTCCCTGGACTGCGCAAGCCATGTTGCGTAGATGGTTGGAGGCAGGTCGTTGCGAGCCTGCACAATGGACCCGGCGAGCGTTTCCGCCGCCATCCTGAGGTCGGTGAACTGGCTGGCTGACAGCAGGCTTTCGCTGACCGTGACACGGCCTCGTGCGATTTCGCCCTCCTGTCTGCCCAGCACTGCCTGCAGTTGTTGCAGCAGCTGAGCCGCCTGGCCAGCGGATGAGGCGACGGACAACAGCGCGGGGCTCTGACCAAGTTCTCCCGCCATGCCCGCAATGATGCGAAGCACGCTCGACGGGACTTCTGTTTCGGGTACTTCCAGCACGTCGGTCATGAGTTTTTCAGTTTCGGGAGACGTCACCAGCAGGTCCGGCGTTCCGGCGAGTTCTGTCAGTACTCTGGGCGCCTCGGACAGGTCTGTCACGTGAATGCGCGCACAGCGGGCAAGCTCCAGCAGGTGCGGCCGTGGGCAGACTGCAGCGAACGGACAGGTGCTCCCACCTTCACAATACGTGCCCGCAACCTCATACATGAGCGCCGACCTCTTGAGGAAGAGCGGCATCGCAGGGATGAACACTGAACGCGTTTCCCATTCGTAGATGGTCAGCGCCGCCAGCTCGAAGCCGAACTCACGCTGCATGGTCGGGCTGCGTGTGGCCTGGTCCAGCAATGCGAGACAGATGAGGTTGTCAGGGCTCTCCTGTGCAATCCACGTGGGGGCTGCCGTGTCCGGCGGGGCGTCCACAAGCAGTGTGTCGAGCGCAGCTGGCGACCTCAGGAGGACGGCCGCCGGAGCCTGGTTCTTCTCGATGGCGGAAAGGTACCGTTGCTGCAGAGACGCTGCGTCATACTGCACGAGGATGTTGCCTTCCTGCTCGAGGGGAGATGCCTCGGCCGGTTGTGCACAGGTGGCGAGATTCTTGCGGAGCACCTTGGGATGTGGCAATCGCGAGCTGTCCAGCGGGAAAAGAACGCTCTCCAGTCCGGGCACGCCACTCATCGTGTCAGTCTGCTCAATGGTATCCACAAGCCCCAGTCGGACGACCGCCGGATACAGGAATGCAATGCGCCGAACCACGGCGTCAGGAAACTGCGACTGCGCGATCTTGTCCTTGAGTTTCCGGTAGAACCGGAAGAGCGAAAGACTATCTCCCAGGGCCCTGTGAGCCTCTTCCTTCTTGATGGCAAGCGAGTCGATCAGGGCCAGCAGGCTGTGGCTCTGCAAATCCGGAAAGAAGATGCGGGCCAGCTGAAGGGTATCAAATACTTCATTCTGCAGCTGTCCATGCAGAGCCTTCCTGAGAAAAGCCTCGTCAAACGTCGAATTATGGGCGAGGAGCGGGCTCGTTCCCGCAAACCGCATGAAGTCATGGACGACCTGGTCGACAGAGCCGGCCGGTTCAAGATCAAGCGCTGTAATCCCGGTCAGGGCGGAGATGAATGACGAAAGGTGAGCTCCCTCATTCAACCGGCAGAACTGCTCGAAGCGGCCAACCTCCTTGCCGCCGCGGACCTTGACGGCCCCGATTTCGATGATCTGATCTGTGCTGTGGTCCAGTCCCGTTGTTTCAAGGTCAAAAAACACCAGTTCCTGTTCGTTTTTCAATTGATTCCTTTCTACTTGAAATAGGCAATCGTAACACCGTCACCGCCTTCTTCCGGACTGGAGAAACTGAAGTGATCGATGCTCGGAAGCGTCTTGAGGAATTCATGGATCTGCTTGCGCAGGACGCCCGAACCCTTGCCATGGACGATGTAGACAAACGACAGACCCGAGAGATAGGCTACGTCGATGTACTTGTCCAGTTTCTCGAGGGCCTCGTCGACTCGGTTGCCATGCAGGTCGATTTTCATGGGGACAAAGGGCAGGGCGGGTTCACGCGTGCCGCTGAACTGCATGGCGCGGGTCTGATATGAGTTGAGTTCTTCCTCGGTGAGCTTGCGAACCTGCGCCTCTGGTACGGTTGTGCGCATCGAACCTGCCTGCAGGACCAGCTTGCGCTTGTCCTTCATGACATCGATGACGATGGCCTGCTTGTTGATAGACGTAATGATGACAAGGTCTCCGGGCAGTATCTCCTCGACGGGCGTGAACGGGGTCTTCTCTTCCAGCGGCTCGGCCTGCTGGATGAGTTCTTCGCGCGTAACCTCGACTTCCCGCTTGACTTCCCTGGCTGCCTGAGGTCCTGTCTTGAGGTTGTCCTGGTACTGTTTCATGAGCTCGTCCATGCGCCTGCTCACGTCGTCGACGATACGCTGGGCTTCGGCATGCGCTGCCTTCAGTTCCTGCTTCTCACTTGTTTCTAGCCGCTTGAGTTTGTCCTCGTAGTCCTGGCGCAGTTTCTCGAGTTCCTGCTGGCTCTCGTTGAGGCTGTCCTTCGTGTGGCTGATTTCCTCAGAGTCGGTTACAATACGGCTCATGACCTCAGTCGTTGTCTTGTGTTCGTTGCTGAGCTCGTCGTGAGCAAGTGCGAGGATGCCCTCCGGCAGACCCAGACGCTTGCATATCGTAAAGGCGTGGCTTTCGCCGGGGGAACCGAGCAGCAGCTCGTAGGTTGGTTGCAGCGTCTCAACATCGAACCCGACCGAGGCATTGCGTATCTGCTCGTATCGGTAGGCCAGCAGTTTGAGGCTGCTGTAGTGTGTCGTGATGACTGTCGTAATGCGCTTCTGGTACAGAAAGTCGACGATGCCTGTGGCGATGGCGGAACCCTCCTCAGGGTCTGTGCCGACACCGAGTTCGTCCAGAAGAACCAGCGAGTACCGCGTGGCCTGATTGAGGATGCGCACGATGTTCGACATGTGAGCGGAGAATGTTGACAGACTCTGCTCGATGCTCTGCTCGTCACCAATGTCAACGAAGACGTTGTCATACAGACCGACGCTGCATCCCTCGGAAGCCGGGATGAACAATCCGCATTTGCTCATGAGAACGGTGAGCCCAAGCGTCTTGAGGGCGACGGTCTTGCCGCCTGTGTTCGGCCCTGTGATAACCACAACAAAGTAGTCCTTGCCGATCGAGAACGATATGGGAACACAGTTTTCGACAAAGGGATTGCGCACGTTGCGCAGGTTCGTCTCCATATTCGGATTCAGGACGGGAAGCGTGCCATGCCACACCCGCGCGAGGCGGCCCTTTGCGAGGCTGAAGTCCAGATGGCCTGCAACCTGGAGGGAGCGTTCGATGTCGGGCGCCGCCTTGGCGATAAGGTCGGTGAGGTACAGCAGAATGCGTGCTACCTCCTTCTTCTCGTCGGATTGAAGGATCTGGAGCCTGTTGTTGAGGTCAATGACCCTTGTAGGCTCAACGAACAGTGTCATTCCGCTGTCCGACTGGTCGTGAACGACCGACTGTATGGTATCCTTGAATTCCCTCTTGACCGGAATGACATATCGGTCGTTGCGCATCGTCACGATACGGTCCTGAACGGCACGCGCGTATGTGTCGCTGGAAAGAATGTCCTGCAGCACCTTGTTGATGGTCTTCTGGAGTTCGACTTTCTCGCGTCGGATCGCGGCAATGTTGATGGACGCGTCGTCCAGCACCTCGCCGTCCTGGTTCACGCACCGCTGGATCTCCTGGGCAAGTGACGCGAAGGACTTCACGTCCTGAGAAATGCTGAACAGTGAAGGATACAGGTCCTTGACGGTGACGAAGGCCTTGCGAACGTGTGTCAGCTCATTGAGAACCGTGCACACCTTCCAGGCTTCTTCCCCGGACAACTGCAGGCGCACCTTTGCCTTGTCCAGCTCGGGACGGATGTCCAGCAAACCAGCAAGGCTCAGGTCGCCGAAGCGCTCGAGGTACGACTGCGCCTCATCGGTCTCAACCTGTGCGGCCCTCACAGCATCGACCGTTTCCAGCGGAGCCAGTGTCCGCGCCTCCTCGGCCCCCAGTGCAGACTCTGCCTGCCTTGCCAGGTCGTCTCGAACGCGGTCGAACCCGACTTTGCCATACGTGTACTCGCGTACTGCCTGCCCACTCTCTACATCCGGGTTCTTCGTAGTGTCCCTCCTGCGCGTGTTGCGAGGGCGGATTCGACAGAGCCGACGAGCCTGTCGACTTCGTCACTCGTTAGTGTCCTGTCAGGCGATACGAATTCCAGTGAGAAGCCGACGCTTTTCTTTCCCGGTGGCAGACTGCCACCTTGGAAACAGTCGAAAATGGTAACCGATTTCAAGAGAGGCCCTGCGTTATCGCTGATGATGTCCTGCAGTTGTCCTGCAGGCACTTGCTGGTCCACGAGGACGGAGATGTCGCGACGCACGCCGGGAAACCTTGAATATTCCCTGAACGAAAGGGCGGGAATGCGTGCGAGCAGGGCTTCGACCGAGAGTTCCGCATAGAACATGGTCTGCTCGACTTCAAGTGTGCTTCGTGCCCGTTGCCCGAGGATGCCCAGCGACCCCAGCGGGACGTCTCCTGACGTGATGAGCACGCCGCCCCCGGCATCAAACAGGGCGCTGCCTGACGGCGTCAAGGTATAGGGGACGTGCAGGTCATCGAGGAGTGACTCGACAAGGCCCTTCAGGACAAAGACGTCGGCATCCAGAGGCGGAGTCGTCCAGTTGCTCTCCTGCCACCTTCCTGCCAGAAGTACGCCAAGCGAGGTATCCTCGCCAAAAGTTCGGCCGGTGATACTGAAGGTCTTGCCAAGTTCGAACGAGGCGAAGCCGCTCTTGCCGCGGGACAGATTGTGGCTGGCAGCCGCTGCAAGTCCCACGGCCAGCGTGGGACGCAGAGCATCCCAGTCTCCCGACAGAGGATTCAGAAGTGCGGGGGCTGGTGCCAGGCCGAGGGAGGCAATCGTACTTTGCCTGACAAACGATATGGTCCGGGATTCTGTCAGGCCGAGCCCGGTGAGCGAAGCGCGGATTCTCTTTGTAAGCAACTTGAGCGCCGACTGCCTGCCACGCCGCAGTACCTGGCTGGGCACGTGTGATGGAAACTGGTCGTACCCCTCCATGCGGACGATTTCCTCAACGAATTCGGGCCACGTCGTCAGGTCACCGCGGAAGGATGGCGGCGTTGCCACCAGGCCGCTCTGCTTCTGCACGGACCGGATGCCCTCATGGGCCAGCAGCTTCTGTATCTCCGCTGCGCCAAGGTCCGTTCCCAGATAGCCGTTCACGCGTTGCAGGTCAAGGGCGACGGGAGTTCTTGCCGGGGCCGGCAGGCCGGCGGAAGCAACCCGTGAGACGTAGCAGCCGACACATTGCTCGCGGACCAGGGCTGAAAGTACGGAGGGGACAGCCATGAGCGTCGACGATGGGTCTGTTCCGCGCTCGAACAGGTACGCCGCGTCTGTCTTGAGCCCCAGATGCCTGCTGGAGCGGGCCACTGCTCTTGGGTCGAAGTGGGCAATCTCAAATACGACATTGGTTGTCTGTGCTGTCACGCTGGAATCCAGACCACCCATGACGCCGGCGACTGCGATTGGTCTGCGGGCATCGGCAATGATCAGCGTGCCCGGTTCCAGGCGCCGCAGAACGCCGTCCAGGGTAACAATTGTCTCATGCTCCCTCGACGCACGAACCGTGATGTGATGGTCCTCAATGGTGTCATAGTCGAAGGAATGCGTCGGTTGTCCATACTGCTTCAGACAAAGGTTCGTCATATCGACGACACGGCTCACTGGCCGGATGCACAGCTGGTACAATTGGGTCCTGAACTCATAGCTTGACCTTCCCGATGATACGTCGCGCACAAGCATGCCGATGTAGGATGAGCAAAGAGCATGGTCGTCTATATCGACGACAAGGTCTCCATCGTTCTTTGCTCGTGGCAGCGCACTGGGCAGTGGCAACTTGATGTCGCTCGTGTCGAACGCACGGTTCTCGTCATGTGCCTTCAGGACTTCAATCCACCGGGCAATGCCGAGCACCGACAGGGCGTCCCCCCGGTCAGGGGTCACGCTGATGTCCAGGGTTGTGTCCGCTACAGGCCAGGCTTCCTCAAACAACATGCCGGGAACAGCTCCCGGCTCCAGGTGCAGTATGCCTTCCTTCTCTTCGGAAGTGAGCAGGTCCGCATCCAGGCCCAGCTCCTTCCACGAGCACAGCATGCCCCTGGATTCAATGGCGCCAAACGTGCGCGGCTCGATCGCTGCTCCATCTGCAGTGCTGCCTCCCGGCAGTACCACGGGGACAATGTCACCGGCGTTGACGTTGGTTGCAGCTGTACAGACCGTCGTCGAACCGTGAGGCCCCAGGTCGAGCTCGATAACCTGCAACCTGTGATGCGTCGGATGCGGTGTGCTGGTTGCGACTCTGGCCACGACCACGTCCTGGAAGCCAACCATGCTCGTGAATGTGCTCTCGACTTCTATACCCACATCGCCAAGTCGCCGGACAAGGTCATCGAGCGTATACGGGAAATCGATTGCGCCACGCAGGGCTGACAGTTTGAGTTTCAACCCTTCACCTCAGAACTGGCCCAGAAAATCGAGGTCATTTTCGTAGAACAGCCGGATGTCACGGATGCCGTACTTGATCATGGCAATGCGCTCAATGCCCCAACCAAACGCAAAACCCTGGTAGACATCGGTGTCGTAGCCTACTTCGCGCAGGACGTTCTGGTGTACCATGCCGGAGCCTCCCATCTCAATCCACCCTGAGTTCTTGCACGTCGGGCACCCTTGTCCCCCGCAGATGGGGCACGAAATCGCCGTCTCTGCACCGGGTTCCACAAAGGGAAAATACGAGGGCAGGAGCCTGACGGAGGCCGACGAGCCGAACACGCCGGTCACGAACTCCTGGAGAACACCCTTGAGGTCGGCAAACGTGATGCCCTTGTCCACCACAAGGCCTTCCACCTGCGTGAACACTGGCGAATGGCTTGCGTCGACGGCGTCTCTCCTGTAGCACCTTCCCGTGGCGACCATGCGTATCGGGGGCTGCTCTCGTTTCATCGTGCGCACCTGAATGGGGGAGGTGTGCGTGCGCAGAAGAATCCCCGGCGCAAGATAGAAGGTGTCCTGCATGTCCCGCGCGGGGTGGTCTGCAGGTATGTTGAGCGCTTCGAAGTTGTAGTACTCCTCCTCAATCTCGGGGCCCTCCTCAATGTCAAACCCCATCGAGAGAAAGACGGACTCCACTTCCTCCTCTACCTGAGCAAGGATGTGCTTCTTTCCGAGGGGCAGGCGTCGTCCCGGAAGCGAGAAGTCCAGGTCATGCCGTGTCGTATCTTGCGCCAGTTCTGCCATTCTGGCCTGAACCTGTCCGGCAGCCCACTGTTTGAGCAAGTTGACCTCTTCGCCGAATTCGCGCCGCTGTGCTTCGGGGACAGTGGAAATCTGCCTGAGGAGTGAAGTAATCAGGCCTTTCTTGCCCAGAAATGCAACCTGGACGTCCTGGATGTCGTGAACGTTGCGCGCTGCTTTCAACTGGGCTGTCAGACTGGTCCGGATTTCATCAATGCTGCTTGACATGCGCTGCTCCTCATCGTGTACCGCGTGGACAGATTCAGGTTAGATTGTATGGCGATTCAGATGGTTTACAAGCCGCGCACCGATTCACGGGAGAGGCTTGTGGACCTGTGCGGATGGGTACGTCGCCTCTTCTGGTCCCTTGCGAATCACAAGAGGACTCTATACTGGCATCTGTGGGAGTTGTGAAGCCGAACGTCGTAAACGAGAGAGGCACGCATGACCAGGAACAGGAGCGGAAGGCGGGTCGGCAAGAATCAGACAAGCATCAAATCCGAGAATACGTCCACGATCCTGCGGACCATCTACGAGACGAGCGATTTGTCTCGTGCAGACCTGGTTCGCCTGACGGGTCTTACCGCCCCGACGATTTCGCGCATTGTTTCCTTTCTTGTCGAACAGGGGGTCGTGACCGAGTCGCCAGGAACCAGTTCCGGTGTTGGGCGGAAGCCGGTTGTGCTGCGATTCAACGGGAGGTCTCGCTACATTGTGGCCATTGACTTCTCATGGGCACATGTCAGGGTTGCGCTCATGGACCTGGGAGGAGGCATCCTGGACCACACCGAGCGCATCGTCGATGCGCATGGCCCTATCAAGACTGAGTTCGAGAAGGTTTTCGAATCAGTGCAGGAGCTGCTGAACAGACACAGGGGTATCCGCATCATCGGGATGGGGTTCTCGGCGCCTGGCCTGATCAATTCAGAGGCGGGCGTTGTCATCAGCGTTCCCAACTTTCCTTCTATCAGGAACCTTCAGGTGCGTCAACTGCTGCAGTCCCGCTTTGGGTTTCCGACCTTTGTCGCCAATGACGCGAATGCCGAGGCAGTGGCAGAGAAATTCTTCGGGCAGGGTCGCGACACATCCGACTTCGTGCTGGTTCACCTTGGCTACGGAATCGGGGCAGGCATCATCGTCGGAGGGCACCTCTACACCGGGAATTTCGGGGTCTCCGGTGAAATCGGCCACACGTCGGTGGACCGTCGACACGGCAAGTGGTGCGACTGCGGCAACCGTGGCTGTCTCGAACTGTACGCGGGCCTGAGGGCCATCATCGAGGACTGCTCGGCTCAAGCGGGTCGCCAGCTGTCGTTCGCGGAAATCGAAGACCTCGCAGGCCAGGGCGATGCCGGTATTCTTGCGGTTCTTAAGGAAAAGGGCGAACTGGTCGGATACATCATGGTGAACCTCGTCAACACACTGGCACCCCAGAGGATCATCTTCACTGGTCAGGTAGCAGCGCTGGGCGCGCCCATCCTTGAACCAATGAAGCGCGTGATGGCTCAGCGATGCTTCTACCGTGTGGCCGATGAGGTCTCCGTCACTGTCTCCTCACTGTCAGTGAACAGTTCGCTGCTGGGTGCGATGACAGTGGTGCTCGATGACTTTCTGGAGACTCCGTATGACTTCCTGCCTTCCCGCGCGGGTCGGCGTTCCACCGCACCGAACACTGGCGCTTGACAGTCAGCCTCCGGTCGGTAGAATGAGGCAATAGTAACATTCTGTAAAAATTGCCATGCAGGTGACCGGGGGAGGTACTGAGGATGGCCGCGCACACAGTTGCAGGGGTCGATGTCGGGGGTACCAAGATTACGTTTGCCTTGTGGGCTGGTGGCGTCCTCTACCGGGAGGTCCTGCCCTATACAGCCAGGTCGAGCGGAGAGTTTTCCGAACTGGTTCTCAAGGGGGTGCGGGACCTTCAGGCGAACGCGGCTGCGCAAGGGCGCCAGATCGAGGGCGTCGGCATCGGGTGTGCAGGTATGGTCGACCAGCAGCGAGGCATGTTCCTCTTTCCTCCCAACATGCCTGGGGTGCGCGACGTGCCGCTGGCCAAGATCGTGCGTTCTGCAACGGGGATTCCAACATTTCTTGAGAACGATGCCAACTGCGCCCTCATTGCCGAGTGGGTCGCCGGAATCGCGCGGGGCAAGCGTGACGTCGTCCTGTTTACTGTCGGGACCGGCATTGGCGGCGCCCTGATTGTGGACGGGCACCTGTATGTTGGCAAGCACGGCTATGCCGGAGAGCTCGGGCACATGCACATGATTGACAACGGCCTTCGGTGCGGGTGTGGCCGTACGGGCTGTCTGGAAACGATCTCCTCGGGTACCGGCATTGCCCGGTATGTGAACGGTGCGCTGGCCCGCGGGGTGAAGAGCGCGATGACCACGGAGGACGCTGCGTCGGCCAGACGCATTGCTGAGTTTGCTCAC
>DAONFE010000003.1:0-5954 GCA_035403525.1 Candidatus Cryosericum sp. | reverse complement strand
CAGGCTGCCTCGAAGAAGTACACCGCAGCTCCGAACGTGCTTTCGGTGACGTCTGGAAGAGATATCCGAAGCACTGGGACACCGCCATCATGGTGAGCCATGATGGTTCCGCGCATGGCCTGTCTGTTCATTGCGCCCACGGTGTGCCCGTCCAGATAGGCCAGGCCGTCAGGCGAGGAAGCGTCGCATGAGAAGGTAAAGTCGACGGGAGCCGGTACATCGACAACGGTTTCGAAGTGGCACGGCGTTCCCTCCTGAACAAACTGGCCCAGAGAGTGCAGGTCTGTCGTGTAGTCCACCGAGGCAGGGAACAGGCCCCTGTGTTCTTTGCCCTCGCTCTCGCCGAACAATTGTTTCCACCACTCGCCAAGCGTATGCAGGAACGGCTCGAAGTCCGCGAAAAGCTCGACCTGTCTGCCCTCTGCGTTCAGCAGCCGACGAGCTGCCGCATAGCGGAGCGCATCGTTGTCCTCGACCCCTGTTTCAATCACCGCAGAACGCTGCCTGGCAGCGCCTTCCAGCATGGCGCGGATGTCGAACCCTGCCACAGCGAATGGTAAGAGCCCCACAGCGGTCAGGACTGAGTATCTGCCTCCGACATCGACAGGCATGTCGAACGCCGCAATGCCGTCTTCGTCGGCGAGTGACCGGAGGGTTCCCCGTTCTCGCTCGGTGATGGCGACCATGCGCTCTCTTGCCCCCTCCGGGCCGTACCTGCGTCGGAGTTCCTCTCTGAGGACATGGAACGCCAGGGCTGTCTCGAGCGTTGTCCCCGACTTGGAGATGACAATAACTGAGAACGGCCTGTCGACCAGCTTCTCGAGAGTTCGTGACAAGTGCCACGGACTCAGGCTGTTTCCCAGGAACAGTATCTCCGGGGTTGCAGCAGCAGTGCGTGTGCTGTTCAGGAACTCAATGCCAGCGCGTGCTCCCAGGTAGGATCCCCCGATGCCACACACAACCACAATCTCCGAACGGTTCCGCAACTCAGCAGCCGTTTCTTCGATATGGGCAATCATGTCCGGGGCCGTTGCCACGGGCAGGTCAACCCAGCCGGTGTACTCGGCGCCTCGGCCGGTCCTGGTCATCAGCATTTGGAGCCGCGACGCTGCCTCACGGCGGGCGAGATCCACACGCTCGGGGCTGATATTTTGGAAAGCCCAACTATCGTCAAGATGCAGGTTGTTTGTCACCGCACACCTCCTAGGTTCATGAGCATTGTAGCTGCTGGCTGGTACTGAGCAACCGACAGAGGTTCCACAGCCTTGTGGAAAGGGCCCGCCGGAGCTATCCGGCAGGCCCTTTGAGTGCTTGGCTGATGCAAGGACTCAGGTGTCTTGGTCACCTCGGAGCGAACTTCGCGACTGCTCCCGTTCCTTGACACGCTTCCACGCGTAGAGCACGATAGAGAGTGCTATGACACCGTAGGACACAAAGACACGGAAGTACTCCCCGATCATTGCCGACCCCATAAGCGTTTTGCCGGCTGTCGGCGAGACTACAAACATGGTATGAAACAGAATGACTCCAATGAACACGTTGGGAATCGACGCCCGCGCGACACTTGCGCCGCCGATGAGAAGCGCAGCAACTGCAAAGGTGGCAGTCTGGTCGTGGCTGTTGTAGGTGTTGAGTGTTCCGATGTTCTGGAGGAAGATGATCTGACCGTAGCAGGCGAGTACTGTAGAGATGATAATCGCGATGATACGTGTCCTCTCGACCTTGATGCCAGCTTCTTCTGCCACCTTCATGTCCTGCCCGACAGCCCGCATGTCGTGGCCGAGTTTCGTCTTGCCAAACCACCAGATGAACAGGCAGAGGAGCGCTATGACGAGGAACGTGGCGACGGGAATCTGGATCCCGTCAATCTTGAGAGGGATAAGCTTGTCAAGGCTCTGGCGCATTGTCTTGAGGTCGATGGCGTTGCGGATGCCATATCCACGGGACAACACAATGGCGGAGTTGCTGATGGGAATGATCTTACCCATGATGTAAAGCACAACCAGCTGATAGACGCCGTTGATGAAGTAGCCAAGTATGAGCGACGTCACCATTTCGCGCCCCTTGGCGTGGTTCATGACAATACCCGCCGCCCAGCCCAGCACAATGGCCAGCGGCGTGCCCACAGCCATTGCCACAAACAATCCTCCGACACCTGTCATTCCCCAGTTGGTAACCAGAATGATGCCAATCTGCCCGGCCATGGCACCAAGGACCATGCCGAAGTTGAGGCCCATGCCCGCCATGATGGGAATCAGAAGGGACAACACCAGGAAGGAGTCGCGTCCCAACCGAGTAATAACCTCTCCTATGAGGTAGTTGGCAGAGAAATGGGACAAGGGAATTGCGAACGCGATGAGCACGACAAACATGACAGGAACGGCATTGGCCACCCAGAAACGGGAGAGGCCTTGTTTGAATGTTTTTCTGGTCATGGTTTCACCTGGACTTTCGTGTTGACCGTGTCAGTGCATACACGATCATTCCATCCGAAACGATGATGCGGACGACCTCCGACAGGTCTGACTGGATGGCACTGTTGATAACGGAGGGCGTCATCGTGAGAATGCCCTGGAAGAGGACGGTCCCGATAACAGCATTGGTAATGTTGGCCTTGTTGACACTCGCTCCGCCGATGAGGATGGCCGCGACAGCAGGAAGTGCCATGAAGAACGGTCCGTTGTACAGTTGAACGAACCCGAAGCTCTGCTGATAAACGAGGATCCCTATAGCTCCATACACCGTTGACATGATGACCGAGATCGTTCTCATCCGGTCGACGTTTACGCCGGATGCGCGGGCGTAGTCGGGATTTGAGCCGACCGCTGTCATAGCAGTGCCCGTTTTGGTATGGAAGAACGCCCACATGATGAACGCCATCAACGCAAAGAACAGGATCATGCCTGTCGGGAACTTGAAGTTCTGTCCGATGCGAATGGCGAGGAAATCGTCCAGGATGTGCACCCAGAATCCTTCCAATGAGATTGTCGTACGGAGGCCGGTTCCCCCATAGCCCCAAACCATGGTCGGGCTGTGGTAGGGCAGGAGCATCCACATCATGCACATGAACGAGACAGACGAGAACCCGACATACGTGGCTATCATCATCTCATCGCCCTTGACGCGGTTCAGCAGCAGGCCATAGCCCCAGCCGAGAAGCACTGCGAACGGCAGAGCAAGACCTATTGCACCAAAGAATCCTGCTGCGCCGGTCAGGCCAAACTCGATGCTCAGCGTTGCTCCCAGCAGGCCAGCGATAATACCGAGCGGCAGACCGAAGTTGAGACCGCAGCCTGTCTGTACCATGGGAATCATGCCAAGGACAAGTACGCCGTTCATGCCAAAGCGGACAATGGTGTCGGTAAGCGACTGGTCGACTCTCACCCCGACAGCCGGTGCGGCAACGAACAGTGATAGCAGCAGGAGAGCAATAATAATGCGGGGCCAACCCGCCTTGTCAATCAGCGTCCGGATACTAGTCATGGTTGTTCACCGCCTCTTCATCGTGAGTTCTGCGCCCGATCATGAGCAGGCCGAAATCCCTGGCACTCGCGGTTGGAGGCAGGATGCCCGCAATGCGTCCCTCATCGACGATGGCAATGCGGTCGCAGATAGACCGCAGCTCCTCAAGCTCTGATGAGATCATGACAATCGTGGTGCCCTTGTCGCGGTTGTAGGAACGCAACGCGTCGAGAACAAGTGCCTTGGCACCGACGTCGATGCCGCGAGTGGGCTCGGACACGAAGAGGACGTCTGGTTCCACTGCAAATGCCTTGGCCAGACATACTTTTTGCTGGTTGCCGCCAGAGAGCTCCTGTGCCGGCTGATTGGTGTCGGTGCACTTGATGTCCAGCGCTTTCACATATTTCTGGGCCAGGTCTCGGATTGCCTTGTCATCGCGCCACTTGATCAGGCCTCCAAGCAGGGGACGCATGAACTTGTTCTGCGCCTGCATGGCAGTGAATGCGATGTTCCAGTCGAGTGCTTCCTCGAGCAGGAGCCCGACGCCCCGCCGGTCCTCCGATACAAAGGCCATGCCGGCTGCAAGAGGCGCTGCGGGGTCGTTCAGGGGCACCTCCTTGTCGTGAAGACGTACCTTCCCTCCCGCCGCGTAGAGCCCCATGATGCCATTCGGAATACCCAGCTTCCCTTGGCCTGCGAGGCCCCCAATGCCAAAGATCTCACCCTTGTGCACGTCAAAGGAAACGTCGCGGACTGTTTCGCCGGGCATGTCCACCCATAGGTGCTCGACCGAGAGGATTGTCTCCGTAGCCGCATCGTATTCCCTGTTGGCGATGGCATGTCCGGAGAGGTCGCGTCCCACCATCAGTTCTGCGACCTGTGTCATGGTTGTATCCGTCGTCGCAACTTCCTTCACCACTTTGCCGTCGCGGAGGATGACGATGCGGTTGCAGACGTCGAAGATCTCCTGAAGCCGGTGAGTGATGAAGATGATAGCGATTCCGGTGTCTGCCAGACGACGCAACGAGGCAAGCAGGACCTGGGCCTCTGACTCGGTCAGGACTGCTGTTGGCTCGTCGAGAACCAGCACCTTCATCCCGGGGCGATGAATCTCACGTGCAAGCTCGGTGAACTGCTTGTGTCCGACCGGCATTTCGGCGACCAGTGTATCCGGGTCGATGTTGACCCCCAGCAGGTCGATGGAATCCTTGGCAATCGCCCGCATGGCTGGAAAATCCAGAGTCTTCATGCGGGGGCCGAACACCTTGGTCACAATGTTGTCGTGGAGGACCTCACCATTGAGAAGGATGTTCTCGGTCGCGGTAAAGCCGGGGATGAGGGAGAACTCCTGGTGTACCATGCCAATGCCCGCCGCAAGCGCATCGAACGGGCTCTGGAAGTTGACCGTTGTTCCCTCGAGACAGACTTCGCCATTGTACCCGCCTGTCTCCGAGATGACACTCATGCCGAACAGGATGTTCATGAGGGTTGATTTTCCGGCTCCGTTTTCGCCCACAAGCCCCAGTATTTCGCCACGCCTCAGATTGAAACACACATCGGTCAGCACCCTGTTTCCGTAATACTCTTTCGTGATGCCCTTCATTTCGAGCAAGGGCTCTTGCTCACTCATCTGTACCACCTTTCAACACTGGCCTTCGCGCCGCAGGAAGTTGTGTAATGCTCCTGCCGGAAACCGCTTCTGTCGGAGCAGCCAGTATTCTGTACTAAGTAAGGCAACGGAGTCCGGTGCGTGGAGCACTCCCCGGACTCCGTTGCTCTGACAGACCTGAAGCAGACGCCACTTGTACAGTGGTTTCCGGCGTACCGTTCAGGTCCCTCTGCTGGCACCATGTGCCAGCAGAGTAGCCAGTTCTTGACTAGCTGGATGGCGCCTTGAGGGTCAGGTACTTCTCCGGGACGACCTGTTTGGTTGTTCCGAGGTAGCCCTTGCCAAAGACGTAGGTGTCCTGATACATCAGAACGTGGTTCGGGGAGGTTGTTCCAGTGTTGAGGTCCTTGTAGTTCGACCCGTTCCACGTGGCGCCAGGTGTGTACTTGTTAAACGCATCGAACAGGTCCTGGGTATTTCCCATTTTCGCTGTTCCGTCGATGCACCGCTTGGCGTACTCACCCAGTCCTGCAGTCGTAGTATAGCCGTACGAATACGCCCAGGTGCCGAAACGCCCTGAACCGCCGGCGTCGATGACCGCCTGCTCAACCTTCTTGAGAATCGCGGGCCAGTCGCCCTGTTCAGCACTGAGGTCAATGCCAAGCGCACCCGGATAGCCCATCAAAGGCGACGGAAGGTCCGCCTCGACGAACAGTCCGCCATACTTCATGAGCTGTTTCAGCAGTGGTTCTGTCTCAGCATCGTTGGTGCAGAAGAACGCAGTGTCCTTGCCATACTTCTGGACCCATGCCGGAGTCTTCTCGAGCATGAACTGCTGCGCTCCAGCGATACCTACGTCGCTGGTGGGGTCGGGAGCAGTCTC
>DAONFE010000002.1:82736-133450 GCA_035403525.1 Candidatus Cryosericum sp. | reverse complement strand
GAGAAGAAGGGCACGCTCAAGGGTCTGCGCCTGGCCTATGTTGGCGATGGCAATAACGTCGCCAACTCCCTGCTGCTGGGCTGTGCAACTGTCGGGTTGAACATCGCCGTCGCGTCGCCCAAGGGCTTCGAGCCCAAGGACGACATCGTGCGGCAGGCCACCGACATCGCCAAGCAGAGCGGAAGCACGGTCCTGATTACCAACGACCCGCTTGTCTCGGTTCAGGACGTGGATGCCGTATACACTGACGTCTGGGCCTCGATGGGACAAGAGGCGGAACACGACGACCGTGTGGCCATCATGCGTCCGTTCTCCCTTACCCCGGAGCTCCTCAAGCATGCCAAGAAGGACGCCATTGTCCTCCACTGCCTGCCGGCGCACCGTGGCGAGGAAATCACCGATGAGGTGATGGACGGCCCTCAAAGCGCTGTTTTTGACCAGGCTGAGAATAGACTCCACATTCAGAAAGCAGTTCTTGCTTTGCTGCTGGGATAACGCAGCAAATCAGGCAAAGCGCATCAGGGGCTGGAGCAATGCTCCAGCCCCTGATTTATTCCTTGCCGTATCTGTCGAGGTCCGCGGCAGCCCGGCACACATGCAGCGAAACTGTCAGGACTCGGCGGTCTGCGAGGCCCCTTTTCCTTTCCGGCTGCGAACAAACGTTCCGGCCTTCTGGGCTGCTACCGCGCCGTCGGCCACAGCAGTGACAATCTGCTTCAGCGACTTTCTCCGTACGTCACCCGCAACGTAGAGTCCAGGCACACCCGTTTCGGTCGACTCAGGCGCCACGATGTAGCCGTGCGCATCGACATCCACCAGACCCTTGAGGAGTTCTCCGGTTGGCACGAAGTCCATGGCTACGAAGATGCCCGCGACGTCAAGAGAGGTCTCCCCACCTCCTGCCAGCCGTACGCGCAATCGTTCTACCGCCTCTCCACCCTCCACGGCAGAAGGTGCAGCACCAGGCAACAACTCCACGTTCGGCAAGGAAACCAGCTGCTGGACCAGCACGGGTTCAGCCTGCAGTGCCTCGGTTGGAAACACCATGGTGACTTTGCTCGAGCCCCTGGCCAGGACGAGCCCCTCCTCGACGGCGGAACCCCCTCCCCCTATGACTGCGACGGGCTTGTCCCGGAAAAAAGCCGCGTCGCAGGTGGCACAGTAGCTTATCCCCTTGCCGCGGAACTTCGCTTCTTCCTTGACAGGAAGGACTTTCGGCACCGCCCCGGTCGCTACGATGACTGCTGCAGCATGGAACGTGCTTCCGCCGGCAGTGGAGACGTCGAATCCGTTGTCTGTTTTGGCAAGCGAAAGAGCCTCGTCGGCGACAAACTCGGCGCCGAACCGCTGTGCCTGCTGATGCATGCGCTCCATCAGCTCTGGTCCGCCTATTCCCTCAGGAAAGCCAGGATAGTTGTCAATCCAATCTGTCGAGAGCACCAGGCCGCCCACGCTCATCCGCTCGAGAACGACAGGTTTAACAAGGGCGCGGCCAGCATACAGAGCGGCCGCCAATCCTGCAGGGCCGGACCCTATAATGAGAATCTCTACATTACGTTCTGACATTCCATACCTCCGGATACCGTATGGGGTATCTAGTCAAGCATACCTCAAAGCGCACACACCACAAGCTGACGGGCTAGGAGTGAGGAACCCCGGGTTCCGACGCCTCAGCAGAGGCTCCGCTATGGCGTTTCCTGGTCTGCTGCCACAATCCCTCAAGGTCGTAGCGTCTGCGCACCTCTTCGCCCACAAACACGTGGAACAGAACGTCTCCGAAGTCACACACTACCCAGTCCGACTCAGGTGACGATTCGGTGAAAGCAACGACGCCCGGGTCAAGCCTCACCTTTCCATGGACGTTCCGCAGAAGTGCCTCGGCGAGGACAGTGTTGTCTACCGTGGCTAGAACCAGGAAATCAAAAAACGGGGTCCGACCTGTGACGTCCAGCACTGTAACCCCGTCGACCCCCATCCGCTCACACTCTCGCACGATTGCGTTTGTCAGCCGCTTTCCGTTCATGTACACCTCACACCGACGAATAGTCCTGCAAACACTATTGTACGGACGAGGTCGTGGAAGGCAATGTCAAGACATTGCTCCGTTGCACAATTGCCTATTGGACGTATCATGTCTATTGTTTGAGCGTCGTTGTGGCAGAAGGGATTCCAAGTAGCAGAAAGGCTGGTGATCGTGGTGCAAGAGACGCTGGACAAGCTGAAGTCATCCCCCGGAGTTCTCGCAGTTATTCTAACCGACCTGGAAGGGGCGATCCGGTACACCGCATCAGATATTGACATTGCGCCTCCTGTCATACGGGGCATGATCCTCTCGTTCGCCGGGTACATGCAGCAGATTGTTGCACAGCTCCAGATGGGCAAGCTCACCGAGCTGACCGTCGAGACCACGACAGGGCGCATCATGATGGTGCGGAGCGATGGGAACATCCTTTCCGTGCTCAGCACGAAGCAGAGTAACCTCGGCATCGTGCGCGCTGCCGTGAACCGAACGCTCAAAGAACTCGCGGAGGTTTCCTGACCAGCACGCCCGCGTCGTCCGACCTGGAGGAGTTATCATGGACAAGTACTTCTTGACAACGGCCATCTACTATATCAACGACAAGCCGCACCTGGGCTCTGTTTCTGAGGTCATCGCAGCGGACTTTGTGGCTCGCTACCAGCGCAAGCTCGGGAAGAGCGTGCTCTTCTCGACGGGTACGGACGAGCACTCTCAGAAGGTCGAGCGGTCGGCCCTCGCGCTCGGACAGCCAGTGGACCAATACACGACCGAAGCAGCCGAGGCGTGGAAACACCTGTTTGACAGGCTCGCGATAAGCTATTCACGCTTTGTGCGGACCACGGATGCCGACCACATCAAGGTCGTCCAGGACATGTTCCAGAAGCTCTACGATCAGGGCGACATCTACAAAGGGTCGTACGAGGGCTGGTACTGTGTGAAGGACGAAGAGTTTCTGCTGGAGTCGGACCTCATCGATGGGAAATGTCCCCACTGCGGTCTTGAGGTTCAGCACGTGTCAGAGGTCAACTACTTCTTCCGACTGTCCAAGTATCAGGACGCACTGCTTGCCTGGTATGAGCGGCACCCCGACTTTGTTCAGCCTTCGATGCGCTACAACGAACTGGTCAATGTCATCAAGGGCGGCCTGAGAGACATCTCCGTGTCACGGTCGACGGTCAAGTGGGGCATTCCGGTCCCCTTTGACCCCGAGCAGACGGTATATGTCTGGTTTGACGCGCTCATCAACTACGCGACGGTGGCAGGCTATGGCACGAGTGCATTCGCGGACACATGGCCGCCGGACCTGCACCTTATTGGCAAAGACATCACGCGATTCCACGGTATCATCTGGCCGGCGATGCTCATGGGGCTGGGTCTGCCCCTGCCCAGGCGCATCTTCGCACACGGTTTCTGGGACTTCGAGGGCGAGAAGATGTCGAAGTCGCTGGGCAATGTCGTTGACCCGTCCTCGCTCATTGACACGCTGAGCAGGCTCATCGACATCGACGAGCCGGTCGCAGTGGACGCTCTCAGATACTATCTGAGTCGCGAGGGCACCTATGGCCTGGACGTCGACTTCTCAAGCCAGCGGCTTCTGCTGCGATTCAACACGGACCTTGCAAACGACCTTGGCAACCTGCTGAACCGCACGCTCAACATGTTCGGCAAGTACCGTGACATCATCCGGAACAGCCCCATCATACCCAAACCAACCCTCGGTGGCCTGTTTGCCTCGACGCTGATTGATATTGAGCGTGACTACGACGGCCTGCAGTTCTCTGCCGGGCTGGAGAAAACCTGGACACTGGTGAATACGCTCAACAAGATGATAGAGGATGATAAACCGTGGGCCCTCGCGGCAGCGGGCGAGGCAGATGCGCTGGCAGCACACCTCGGAACACTGCTGACCGGGCTGTGGTACATTGGCAATCTGGTAGAGCCATGCATGCCGACTGTTTCCAGCCGTCTACTGCGCGCTATCGGACGTCCTCAGGTGACATGGGACACGCTCGTGTGGCAGGGACCCGGTCAGGAGTTGCCGGAGGCAAGTTCGACCGTTCTGTTTCCACGCATACGCCCCGAGCAGCTGGATGAGTTTCTGACAGCGCAGAAAGGGCAGAAGAAAGCCACAGCCCCGCAGCCACAAGCGCCACCACCGGCGCCCTCCGTTGAGCCCGAGCATCTTATCTCCATCGACGACTTCCTGAAGGTTCACCTGAGGGTCGCAACGATTCTCGAAGCGGAACGGGTTCCAGATACGGACAAGCTGATCAGGCTGCATGTCCGGATTGGAACGGAACACAGGACCATTGTGGCCGGCATCGGCAAGCACTATGAACCAGACATGCTGATTGGCAGACAGATTGTGGTCGTTGCAAACCTGGAACCGCGGAAACTCAAAGGTATCGTGTCGCAGGGTATGCTGCTGGCTGCATCCATCGGCGATGAAATGGCGCTGCTCACACCGATGACGGAGTTGCCGGACGGAGCTGATATTCATTGACTGAACACCACTACATAGACACACACGCGCATGTCCAGATGGCTGAGTTCGATGCTGACCGCTCGAGCGTGCTCGCCAGAGCGGAAGAAGCCGGCATCGAGTGGCTGGTGTGCCCAGGTGTCGACCTTGACACTTCCCGCGCGGCGGTACGTCTGGCAGAACAGCAACCTTGTGTCCGGGCTGCCGTGGGAGTGCACCCGGAAGACTGCGAGAGCGCCCCTGCCGATTATCTCGAGCAGCTGCGGATTCTTGCATCCTCCCCAGCCACGACTGTTGTGGCGATTGGAGAGATTGGTCTGGACTACAAGGAGGGCACGCCGGATGCGCGCATGCAGCAGCGCTTTTTCGAGGAACAGCTGCAACTGGCTTCAGACCTGAGACTGCCTGTGATTGTGCACTCGCGGGAGGCGGTGCAGGCCTGCCTTGATGCCATCCGTCACTTCGCCGGGCTGCGGGGCGTCATGCACTGCTTCGGAGGCACACGGGAAGAGCTTGAGCAGGCTGTCAGCCTGAGCCTCTGCGTGTCCTTCACAGGCAACATCACGTACCCCGGGGCGAGCGCGGTTCGCGACGCCCTCGCAGCCTGCCCGCTGGACGCTCTGTTACTGGAAACCGACGCGCCCTACATGCCGCCGGTTCCGCATCGAGGACAGCGCAATGAGCCAGCCTTTGTCACGTATACGTACACAGCCGCCGCAGGGCTGCTGGGGACGGATGTCGACGAACTCGGCGTCACGACCCGGAGAACCGCACAGCGGCTGTTCAGCATAGCCGAAAGGAGGGAGCATGGCCGAGAAGAAAAGTTACAAGATTACGCACAACCGTAAGTGGTGCAAGAATTGCGGCATCTGTGTCGCAGTCTGTCCCAAACACGTTTATGAAATGGACAGCAACGACCGGCATGCCATCGTGAACCCGCAGGACTGCATCGGGTGTCAGATGTGCACCGAGCATTGTCCCGATTTTGCTCTCATCGTGGTGGAGGTGCGGGATGAGTGAAGCTACGGTCTTGATGCAGGGGAACGAGGCTGTCGCCGAGGGAGCGATTGCAGCGGGAGTACGTTTCTACGCCGGATATCCCATCACGCCGTCCTCAGAGATTGCGGAAATCATGGCGCGGCGGATGCCGCAGGTTGGCGGAACCTTCATTCAGATGGAGGATGAGATCGCCAGCGTCACCGCGATCGTAGGCGCGTCCATGGCAGGCAAGAAGGTGCTCACGGCAACATCCGGACCAGGTTTCTCACTGATGCAGGAAGGCCTTGGCTATGCGTGCATGGTCGAAGCCCCTATCGTCATTCTGGACTCGATGCGGTACGGCCCCTCCACTGGCATGCCCACGAAGGTATCCCAGATGGACCTCATGCAGACGAGATGGGGGACCCACGGGGACCACTGGATTATTGTCCTGTCGCCGTCAAGCGTTCAGGAGTCCTACCAACTGGCCATACGAGCCGTCAACCTGGCTGAGAAGTACCGGAACCCTGTCATTCTCCTGTCCGACGAGACAGTCTCTCACCTGAGAGAGCCGATTGACACCGCCCTGCCGGAACCTATCATTGACCGACGTCTGCCAGTGCAGAAGGCAGGGTACCAGCCATACAAGACCGACGCAACCCTTGTCCCCACCATTGCCAACCTTGGCACGGGCTTCCGGACAACGTATACGGGTCTCGTACACGGCGAGTCAGGCTTTCAGACAGCGAACGGCCATGTCGCAGAGACCCTCGTACAGCGCATGCGGGACAAGCTCTTCAACAACCTGGACGACATTATCCGCCTCGAGACGGACCACACCGACGACGCCGACATCGTGTTCATGAGCTTCGGCATTACGGCCCGCGGTGTCACGGAGACTGTAGAAACGTTGCGGTCAAGAGGCAGGAAAGCCGGGTCACTGCGATTCATTACGCTCTTTCCATTTGACGACGACCGGGTCCGCCAGGCCGCTGGTCCCGCAAAGACAATCGTGGTCCCCGAACTCAACTCCGGTCAGCTGGTTCTGCTGCTCAAGAGAGTATTCGGGGATACACGCCGCATTGTCCCCCTGAACAAGGTGAACGGAGATCTCATCAGCCCGGCTGAAATGCTCACGTTCGTCAAGGAGGAGAATCTATGAGGTCAGATTTTCTGCGTCTGGAACGCCTTCCTGACATATGGTGCCCTGGGTGTGGCAACGGCGTAGCCCTGAGAGCTCTGCTGGAAGCAATTGAGCAGCTCGGCCTTGACCCGGACAAAGTCGTACTCGTGTCCGGCATCGGCTGCTCGTCGCGCGCCCCCGCCTACACGGCATTCGATAACGTGCATACCCTCCACGGAAGGGCCATCCCCGTGGCCACCGGCATCAAGCTCGCCAATCCGGAACTCACCGTCATCGTGGTCACCGGCGATGGGGACAGCTCTGCCATCGGAGGCAACCACCTCATCCACGCGGCACGCCGCGACGTCGACATTACGGTCGTTGTGTTCAACAACTACAACTATGGCATGACTGGTGGACAGGCCTCACCACTCACGCCGAGCTCATCCATAACGACAACCACGCCGTCCGGCAACCTCGACCGCCCCTTCGATCTGGTCAACCTGGCCGCAGGGGCAGGAGCGACGTACGTGGCACGCTCCGGCATCTACTTCACGAAGCACCTGGTGGACCATCTCAAGAAGGCTATCGCACATCAGGGGTTTTCGCTGGTTGACACCATTGTTCAGTGCCCTACCTATTACGGACGCTTCAACAAGAAAGGTAATGCAGCCCAGATGCTGGTATCACAGAAGGACTGGTTGGTACTCAAGAGCGTCGCTGAGAAGAGAACACCGGAACAAATGGCCGGCAAGGTCGTCATTGGCGAGTTCGTCAACATCGACCGCCACGCGCCCGCTGCAGCCTCCACCGTGAAGGAGCAGGCCTGATATGGACAACGCGAACCGTTTCGAGCTTCGCCTGACAGGAAGCGGCGGTCAGGGTCTCATTCTTGGCTCCATCATACTTGCTGAGGCAGCCATGATGGAAGGAAAGACAGTCACACAGAGCCAGGTCTATGGAGCAGAGGCGCGAGGCGGCACGACCAAGGCAGAGCTCATCGTGTCGGACCGCCACATTGCCTACCCGAAGGTAACTGACCCGGACCTGCTGGCAGCTATGACCAGCGATGGCCTGCAGCAGTATGGCGGGGGAATCAGCCGCAAGACCGAAGTCATCATCGATTCTTCGGTTATGTGCGCTCCAGATTATCTGAACGAGGAGAACTGCCGCGGGTTGCTTGCGCTTCCGATCCGCAGCACGGCTCTTTCCCGACTACAGTCGGAGCTTGGCTTGAATATTGTTCTGCTGGGCATCATTGTGGGGCTCACCGACCTCGTAGGAGTCGACACGCTGCGCAAAGCAGTCGGGATGCATATCAGGAAACAGTACCTTGATATGAACATGAAGGCGCTGGATCTGGGCATGGAGCTGGTCGCGGCACAGGCCAAGACTGGAATCCGCATCTAAGAACCTGTGGCGGCACACGTCTACCGCCCCATCGAGCGCACCCGCATAGTTTGCGCCAGGTGCAGCAGGCATTTTGCGTCCCATGCAGCTCGTCGGGGCAGCCGGAGCAGTATGACCTCACATGGCAGGGAAGTCACATGAGATTCGACCGTTTTTCTAGCCCTCTTGGGGAACCGTACATAGCAGAAATCGAGGAGATTCCGTTCTATCACTATCTCCCAGGGGAGACGGTACTCGTACTCGAAGTACCGGGCTGCCCCTTGCACTGTGCATATTGCGACCGCGTGCCCCTCGCACGTTCGCAGGACTGGTCTCCCTATGAGCCCTCGAGAGTCGCCGACACGGTCGCTAACCTGGCGAGGGAACCCGGTTTCGCGGGCATCGTCTGGGATGGCGGCGAACCGTCGCTGCACTGGGACAACGTCATGGAGTGTGCGCACGCTGTCCATGCCCTGGGCAGGAAGGTCGGAGTCGCAACGAACGGTGGCGTCACAGCAGACCTCCTCGCTGATACGCCTGGCGCCGTCGACATGCTGCTGGTTCGCTTCAAGGGGTTCGCCGAGGAAACGTACCGCGCTCTCGGAGCGGCACCGGGAATCCTCGCAAGCAGTCAGGCCCTGGTTGAACAGGCGCTGAACATGGGAGTCCATGTCGAACTCATGCTGGACATCGCCAGGCAGAGTCACCAGCAAGAGCAGGAATACGCGGACATGCTGAAGTGGATTCTTCAGGATCTCCGCAGAAGCATCCCTCTGCACCTGAGAGCCATCGCTCCCGAACACGGCTTCACAATCCGCGAGGGTCCCGTCATGCCTTTTCTGGAAAACCTTGTAGAATCAGCACGGCGACAGCACGTTGGGTTTGTGTACCTGAGCAACTGCCATGGTCACTTCTTCAATAACACCATGTGTCCCAATTGCTACTCGGTCGTCATAGACCGAACGGCCAGCCCTCTCGACCTGTCGTTCGTTACTGATGGAAAGTGCGGGCAGTGTGGCACTGACCTTGCACTGACACTGGAAAAGGAGAACTTGTGAAGAAAGTGATTGCGGCCGTTCTGGCGGTAGTGGTTCTCAGCATGGGTACCATCGCACTGATACGCGGCAGAAACACGCCAGAGCCGGTCACCTCGACGTACTTCCTTATGGACACGGTCCTGACCATCAAGACCACGGGGGGCGACGCTGCGGCAATCAACGACCACCTCCATGAGCTTGCGCTGCAGGTGGACGCGATGACCAGTTACTATGAGGCAGGCTCCGAGACGACTCACCTCAATGCATCTGCCGGCACAGGCCCAATACCTGTTTCCGACGAGTACGCCAACCTCTTGAGAACCGCTCTCAGTGTTGAACTGACAGGTGGGGAGAAAACGTTCGATATCTGCATTTCACCCGTGTCCTCCTTGTGGGGCTTCACGACCAAGGAGTTCAGAGTTCCCTCGCCAGGCGAGATTGCTTCGGTGCTGCCCTACTCGCAGCCTGACCAGCTGGTTGTCTCCGGTACCAGTGCCGAGCTGAAGGATCCGCGGGCACGCATAGATCTTGGAGGCATCGCAAAGGGGTATTCCCTGGACGTCATGGAAGCTTATCTGCGCACGGTGAGCCCCCAGCCGTCGCAGGTCATCGTCGACTTTGGCGGCAATCTCCTGTTGTACAGCGCAGGACGCAAGACAGACTGGAAGGTGGGAATACGGGACCCGCGGGGCGATGGCATTATCGGGTACGTCGTGTCCGGGGATGCGTTTGTCGCAACATCCGGCGACTACCAGCGGTACTTTGAGAAGGATGGCACCAGGTATTGCCATATCATCGATCCCTCAACCGGATATCCTGCCAGGCTCAACCAGAGCGCCACCGTCATCACGAGTCTGGATGCCATGCACGGAGCGATGGGTGATGCCCTCGGCAAGGTGTTCTTCTGTTCCGATGCCGCCCACCAGCAGGAGTTATACGCAGAAACCAGCAAGCAGGGCGTTGTCGGAGTAGTCCTTGTGGATGCCGGGGGAGCGCGGTCGACGCTCGGGCCCATCACACTCGTGTCCACGGGCGACCAATGAAGCGCAGCGACCGTATCACGGCCGTCGTCCTGGCAGTGGCGGTCGGAGTCGTCATGATTCTTGCCTTCCTCGTACACCGTGCCCAGGGGGTGACCGCACTTGTGCGAGTAGACGGCGCAACCATCAAGACACTGGATCTGACATCGACGAGCCCTCAGACAATGACAGTGCAGGGCGTGCTCGGCCCCGTTGAAATCGCGACAGACGGCAAGGGGAGCGTCAGGGTAACACACGCCACGTGTCCGGACCAGGTTTGTGTCCACACGCAGCCGGCGCACAGTCCCGGGGAACAGATCATTTGCGTCCCGAACCACCTCATCATCGTCATCGAAGGGAACAGGAGCGACATTGATGCCCTTGCCCAATAACAGCCCGCGTCACCGCACCACGCAGGATACGCTGCGGTTCGCCCTGCTTGCGGCAGTCGCCATCGTCATCAATTATTTCGACCCGCCGCTTCCCTTTCTTCCCGGTGCCAAGCTGGGCCTCTCACAGGTCAGCACGATGCTGTGCCTGGAGATGTACGGCCCGCTTGCAACTGTGGCATTAGTTCTGCTGCGTATTCTGGTGACTGGCCTCATCAAAGGCAACCTCATGACCATTACATCCAGTCTGTCGTTCGTTGGCAGCATGGGTGCGGTTATCGTGATGGTGGTGCTGCGCAAGGTGTTTGGCAAACATATCGGCCTCCCAACCGTCAGTACGGTCGGCGGCGTATGCAACAACGTCTCGCAGTATCTGCTCTTGCTGATTACCAGAACTGTAGGTACACTGTGGTATTATCTGCCATTGCTGGTTGTGGCAGGCGGAGTTGCGGGGTATCTAGTCGGTGGAGTTTCGCTTGCCGTCCTGTCCCGGCTGGACCGGGCTCTTCATGGCAGCGTAACGGTGGAGTCGCGGTGAGAAGAAAGGAACGGACAATTTCTGTCGCTTTCGTCCTGGTGGGGGCGATTCTTGGTTCCGTCCTCGGAGAAGTCCTGGGAGCATATTATCCGTTTATGCGGGCCGGCCTTCACTTCGGGGTCCCCGACTTCACACTCCAGCTGGGTTTCATGGAGCTTCGCCTTGGCCTCACCGTGAACATGAACCTGGGCACCGTAGGTCTGGGTCTCCTGTTTCTTTTCTTCTCGACGCTCCTGTGACCGTCTATCTTGCGTCAAGCTCTCCACGGAGAGCTCAGATACTGGCCTCCTGGGGAATAGCATTCTCACTCGTGGACGGACATGTCGATGAAGTCATGCGAGAAGACGCCCCCGAGCAAAGCGCCCGTGACAATGCGCTGGCAAAGGCACGGGCCGGTGCCGCAGCCGTTGACACAGGCCTGGTCATTGGAGCAGACACCGTCGTGGCCTGCGACGGGCGTATCCTTGGCAAGCCCGTAAACCAGTCAGAAGCCCGGCAGATGCTGTTGTTGCTTGAGGGGAGGGAGCACCGGGTGATTACGGCCATGGCGGGTATTCTCATGCCTTCCAGCAGGACGAGTCTCAAGGTGTCGACGTCGCATGTCACCATGCGCCGGCTGGCACCAGAGGAACGCGAGCGCTATCTTGCCAATCCGGAGTATCTGGACAAGGCAGGAGCCTATGCCGTACAGGGATTGGCTGCAAGTTTCATCGAACGGACCGATGGTCCGCTTGACACCATTGTTGGCTTTACCATGCGTGATTTCTATGCTCTGTGTGCAGAACTCAACGTTGATGTGGGGAGGTAATTCGTGGCATTTTTCTCGAAAGACCTGGCAATAGATCTTGGTACTGCAAATACTGTCGTCTATGTGAAAAACAAGGGAGTCGTCATCCGAGAACCCACCATCGTTGCGATGGACGGGAAGAGCGGAACCGTACTCGCCGTCGGCAACGATGCCAAGAAGATGGCAGGACGCACGCCACAGTCCATCGTCGTGACGCGCCCCCTGCGGGACGGTGTCATCGCCGACTTTACAGTCACGGAGAAACTGCTGGAGTACTTTATCAAGAAGGCTTCAGGCACAGGTCTGTTTGCCAGGCCACGCGTACTGGTAGGTATCCCCTCTGGAATCACGCAGGTTGAGATGAAGGCTGTTATTGACGCAGCACTCAATGCGGGAGCACGCGAAGCCAAACTCATTCAGGAGCCGATGGCTGCCGCAATTGGGGCAGACCTCCCGGTTGCCGATGCGCGCGGCGTCATGATCGTTGACGTAGGCGGAGGAACGGCAGAGGTTGCTGTCATCTCGATGAAGGGCGTTGTCACCTCACGGTCCCTCCGCATCGCAGGGGATGAGATGACCGATGCCATTGCCACGCACATCCGGCGACGGTACAACCTGCTCATCGGAGACGTTACAGCCGAAGAGGTGAAACTCGCCATCGGTTCAGCATATCCACTCGAAAGTGAGAAAACCTATGAGGTGCGTGGCAGGGACCTGATCAATGGACTGCCGAAGTCTGTGGAGGTTACCAGCGAGGAAATCCGCGATGCACTCAAGGAGCCGCTTGAGCAGATTCTTGCAACCATCAAGTCTGCCCTGGAACTGACACCTCCCGAGCTGTCGGCCGATATAATCGACAGTGGCATCATGCTTTCCGGGGGTGGAGCGCTTATCACGGGGCTGGACAAGTTCATTTCAACGCGCACGGGAATCCTGGTGAATGTCGCTGAAGACCCGCTGCAGTGCGTCGCCAAGGGAGCAGGAAGGGTCCTCGAGAACTACGACCTTCTCCACGAGGTCCTGATATAAGGAATGGCCCGTCCGCCACGCAAACTCACCCGAAGGTCTGCAAGCCTGTTGCTTGTTGCACTGTTCCTCGTGCTGGCGACCGTGGTCGGGCTTGCGTCCTACGGCATGGAACTGGGGGGTCTTGTCCTGGGCAGTATACAGACAGCCGTACGCAGTACAGGCAGCGCTCTTGCAACAGCGGTTGAGCGTGTCGGTGCTTATGGCAAGGCTCTTGTCTATGCGCGTGGCATCTATGCAGAGAATGACAGTCTGCGCCTGGAGAATCAGTATCTGTCGGCACAGCTCAGCCTGGCAAAGGATGACGCAGCTGAACTGGCCCGACTTCAAACTCAGCTGGGCCTGCAGCAGAGCCTCGCTGTGAAAACAGTTCTTGCCCAGGTAACAGGCAGGACGACCAATCTGGGGTCCCTGGACGTCTTTATTGACCATGGGAGCAGCGCGGGCGTGACGGCCGGGGCAGGCGTCTTCGCCGCAGATCCGGCAACGTCCCAGGTCTATGCATTCGGCAAGGTTCACAGCGCCTCACGGTCGACGGCGGTTGTACTCTCGCTGCTTGACAGCCGGTGCGTAATATCAGGCATCAACCGTCGTACCGGCGAGGATGTGCTTGTCAAGGGTTCGGATGAAGACTATTGCAGGCTTTCCTACATCTCGCCTCTGCCCCAGTTTCAGGCTGGCGACATCGTGGTGACGTCCAGCAGTTCGTCCCTGTTTCCACCGAACACGCCCATCGGAGTCGTCGCTCAGTTGACAACCGGTGACAGTACCGAACTGGTGCTTCGTCCTTTTGCCGCTGTCTGGGGAACCAGGACTGTTCTCGTGGCTTTGGGGGCCAAATGACCATACGACAGGAGTACAGCTTGCTGGGAGGACTCCTTGCCGGGGAGGCGGTGCTGCTTGCCCTGTTGAGTCACGTTACGCTGCGCGTACCGGCTTCCGGTGGCGCCGCGTTCTTGCTGGCTGCGGCCATCGTGTTCTTCTACAGCGTGCGGCACACGGTTTCTCTTGGCATATTGGCGGGGCTGGTAAGTGCCTTGTTCCTGGCGTATTTCAGCCAGTCGCGGTTCCTGCCTACAGCACTCCTGTTCCTCTTGATTACGGGCGCCTGCCCGTACATCGAACAGCTTGCAGCGGGACTCGGCCGAGTCGTTTTCTCCGCCGCGTACTGCCTGGCAGCAGCCCTGCTTCCCCTCATGACGCAGGGCAGGCCGGCCTTCCAGCCCTTCGGCGTTGCCATGTACGTGGCTGGAGCAATTGTCGTAGGAATCTTTGAGGCACGCTATCTGGTTCGGCGGTCACCGCTCGAGGAACAGCATGGACAAGTCTGAGCAGTCAAGCCAGACGAGACGCTTTCTCGTCGTCACCATCCTGTTCACGGTGCTCCTGCTTGGAATCGTGGGCCGTCTCTACTATCTCCAGGTAGTACGGGGAGACTACTATGCCGGGGTAGCTGAGGACAACCGTCTGAGGATTATCAGTACGGACGCCCCTCGGGGAGAAATCCGCGACCGCAACGGTGTGGTGCTGGCAACGGACGTCCCGTCCTTTGACGTGGTCGTGACGACCTATGACCTGTCCGATCCCGACGTGGAACTCGGTGTGATTGCAGGGCTCACAGGAACGAAGCTTCAGGACCTCAAGAACACAGTGAAGAGCGCAGGGGTCAGCGCGTTCACCCCCATTACGGTCGTTCGCAACGTTTCCAAGGCAGTGGCTCTCCAGCTGGCCGAGAAGGAACCAGACCTTCCGGGGATACAGCTGGTAATGTCGACCAAGCGGTCGTACCCACAGGGTTCGCTGGCCGCCCATGTTCTGGGCTACACGGGTGAAATAGCGGACACCGAGCTCAAGGAACTGCAGGACCAGGGATATGTCATAAAGGACACTATCGGCAAGGACGGCATCGAACTGCAGTACGAATCTCTGCTGCGGGGAACCAAGAGCCAGAAGCTGATCGAAGTCGATGCGGAAGGAAAGGTCGTCAAGACACTGCAGGAAAAGCCTGCCACGCCTGGCAAGAGCCTGGTGCTGACTATCGATGCACGCCTGCAAAAGACGTGCGAGGACCTTCTTGGCGACAATCAGGGCGCCGCGATCATGATGGACCCGCGCAACGGCGAGCTGCTCGCACTTGCCAGCGGCCCTACATTCGACCCCAACAAGTTCATCTCCGGCATCTCCAGTGACGACTGGAAGCTATGGTCGGCCAAGGGAACGCTGTTCAACCGAGCTATTGCAGGCAAGTTCCCGCCCGCCAGCACGTTCAAGGTGATTACTGGCGCTGCAGGCCTCGAAACGCACGTTATTACTGACAAGACCATCATCAGGTGCTCCGGCAGCATCACCGTCGGCGGGAGACTGTTCAAGTGCTGGATATGGCCCAGTGGACACGGAAACGAAGACATCTACAAGGCGTACGCAGACTCCTGTGACAGCTACTTCTTCACCGTCGCGCGCCTGGCTGGCATCGACGCACTCGACTCGTATGCCCAGAAGTTCGGCATCGATCAGCCTACGGGCGTCGACCTTCCGGGCGAGGCAACGGGACTTGTTCCAACGCCAGCATGGAAAACCGCGACCATCAAGGAGCCGTGGTACGAGGGCGACACCATGAACATGGGGATCGGGCAAGGGTATACGCTCGAGACCCCCATACGTGACCTGTCCATCTACAGCTCTATCGCCATGAACGGCACGCTGTGGCGGCCCCACCTCCTCAAGAGCTCCGTAGACCCCATTACAAAGGCAGAAACGCAAACCCAGCCGGCGGTGCAGTCTACCCTCGGGGTCAGCAGCGGCACGCTGGATATCATCAAGAAGGGGCTCAACCGCGTGTCAGTAACCGGGGGCATGAACTACCTCAAAGTCGGCAACATCAAGATCTGTGCCAAGACAGGCACTGCCGAAACGGGAACACCCAACCTGTATCATACCTGGCTCATCGCTTTTGCCCCGATGGACAACCCGCAGATAGCTGTGCTGCTGATGTACGAGAACTCCCCATATTCGCGCAGTACGAGCATGGCTCCTCTTGTCCATCGCATGCTGCAGCAGTACTTTGACCTGTACGGAGGAAACAATGGCAGCAACTAGTCCCACTGGCATCGTCGTCTTCAAGGGAAATCAGACCGAAATACTTGCTCTGGTCAATCCAAAGGCCAAATGGAGAGAAGCGGAGCGCCTCCTCGTTGCCCAGGCCTCGGCACAACACCACATACTGCCACAACTCCGGCTTCACGTCGATCTGCAGAATCGTGTCTGTGGCGCCAAGACCATCAGCAAGCTGGAAAAGGACCTGCGAGCTGTTGCAGGGGACAATCTGGGAATTGACAACTATCGGGTCAGGGCTGCACGGAAGGACTCGGTACCGGCTGAGACGGCGCTGCTCGTGAACCGGAACATGAAGGCTGGCGAGCTTCTTCAGACCACCAAGGATGTCATCATCCTGGGATCAGTGCCAGAAGGCGCCCGCATCGAAACGATGCGTTCCTGCTTCGTCTTCGGCAGCATCAGCGGAACTGTTCTGGCTGGAGTGAGAGGTTCCGGCGACGCCATCATTGTCTGCCTCGAAGTGGCAGGAGGGGCCCGTCTTTCCATTGGAACCGCCAGCGCAGTCCTTCACCTGGCGCCCGGCGGCATGCTGCGCAGCCGCACCTATGTCATCAGCGCGGCACATGGACAGGTCAATGTCGACACGCGCATCCTGGACTGAGCCGAAGCCGTGAAGCCGCACCGCCTTCCTCTGTTCTTTATCATCAGCGTCGCGCTGCTCATCGCCTTTGGCCTGGGAACGTTCTATGCTGCCAGCCTTGCCGAAAAGTACACGCTGGGCCACTATGGCAGTTTTCGCTCGTACTTTACGAAAACGCTGCTGCTTCTCGGAGTGAGTGTAGCTGCAGGACTGGTGCTTCAGTTTCTCAATCACCGGCTGCTGCGTGTTCTCGCACTTCCGATCTACGCGGTCCAGACTGTGTTGCTTGTGCTCGTTCTTCTCATTGGCAAGGGGATGTATGGTTCCAGGCGCTGGATTCCCATTACAAGCTCGTTTGGGCTCCAGCCGAGTGAGCTCCACAAGCTCGCCATCATCCTCATCGTTGCCTTTATTCTGACACTTCCACGAGAGCGATTCACGACCAGCGTCAAGGTCCTCCTCACCGCCCTCGCCGTCGCTCCCTCGGTGCTGCTCGTGGCCAAAGAACCGGACCTTGGTTCGTCGATGGTGTTGCTCGGCGTTTCTGTGCTCATGCTGGTGCACTTCCGCCTGACAAATCGCCAGCTGCTCGTCCTCGGACTGGTCCTTGTCGTCGCCGCCGGAGGCATCTGGCTCGGCCTCAAACCGTACCAGCGCACGCGCATTGAAACCTTCCTGAATCCCCAGGCCGACCCGCTTGGAGACGGCTACAACGTGATTCAGTCTATTGTTGCGACCGGGTCCGGTGGTCTCTGGGGGAGAGGAATCAAAGGCAGCACACAGGCTCCGCTGTCCTTCGTTCCCGTGCAGTACGCTGACTTTGTGTTTTCTCTGGTCGGCGAGCTGTTCGGGTTCGTGGGCAGCGCAACGCTGGTCGTGCTGTTCATCATGCTGCTGTGGTCCACGTTCCTGGTCTTTCGAACCCTCAACGACGAGTTTGCACGCCTGATTGTGATAGGCATCGGCTCGATGTGGTTCATGCAAGCCGCAGTCAACATGGCCATGACCATCGGGCTCTCGCCGGTCACCGGGATACCCCTGCCGTTCATCAGCTACGGTGGCTCATCGCTGCTTGCGCACGTCCTTGCTGCCTCCCTGATAGTCGTGCTCTACCGCACACGGGAAGAATTGAGGTTCTGATATGGATATGCACGTTCTCGAACAGTTTGAAGGCCCATCCAGGTACGCGGGCAACGAGCTTAACGCCGTCCACAAGGACTGGGAGGGCCATTTTCATATTGTCCTCATCTACCCCGATCTCTACGAAGTCGGCATGTCCTCCTATGGGCTGCAGATTCTCTACAATCTGCTCAACGCCATGGACGGCGTGGTCGCAGAGCGGGCCTTTGCTCCGTTCCATGACATGGAAGCATGGCTGAGAAGCAGCGGCACTCCACTCTTCTCGCTCGAGAGCAAGAGACCCCTGAATACGTTCGACCTGCTCGCATTCAGCCTTGGCACCGAACTTACGTACACGAATGTCCTCAACATGCTCGACCTCGCAGGGCTGCCTGTGCGTTCAGCCGAGCGGTCGTCGTGGCCAGTTGTCATCGCAGGAGGCAGCTGCAGCTTCAATCCCGAACCCATGGCGGCATTCATCGACGCCTTTGGCATCGGAGACGGGGAAGAGCTGTTCCCTGAAATAGTGCGCAGCCTTGCAGCGGCACGTACTGCTGGAAAGAGCACACAGGAAGCAGTGCACGACCTGGCACGCAATACCAGGGGAGTCTACGTTCCCGCCCTCTATCAGGAGCAGAGAACACCCGCCGGGCGTTTGGGCATTTCCCAACCTGTCGTGCATGACATTCCCCAGGTAGTCCGACGCCGCGTCATCGACAGTCTCGACGAATACGCTGCCCCGACTCATCCCATCGTGCCCTATCGGGAGGTGGTGCACGACCGCGGTGTCATCGAGCTCTTCCGAGGCTGCGTGCGTGGATGTCGTTTCTGCGAAGCAGGTATTTCCTACCGCCCGACCCGCGAGCGATCGCTCGCGTCCATCCGCACACAACTAGAGACTGTCGTCGCCTCAACCGGCTACGAGGAGGTCAGTCTGCTCTCGCTGAGCAGTACTGACTACAGCGATCTGCCAGGGCTTGTCGAGCTTGTCCGGACCTACAGGGAACAGCATAACATTTCAATCTCGTTTCCTTCCCTGCGCATGGAGAACTTTCCAGGATACCTTGCCGACGAGATAAAGCAGACCCGCGAGGGTTCGCTCACGTTTGCAGTCGAAGCAGGCAGTCAGCGCCTGCGTGATGTCATCAACAAGAACATCACGGAGGATTCCATCTTTGAAACGCTGGGGACTGTTTTCGGCAAGGGGTGGCATCTTGTCAAGTTCTACTTCATGTTCGGCCTTCCCACCGAGACGACCGAGGACCTCGATGCACTCGCGGACCTGGTTTCCCGCATCTACGCATTCGGCAGGGGATTCCGCAAGGACATTGCTATCAACCTGAGCATCAATCCGTTTGTTCCACGCCCTCACACAGCTTTTCAGTGGTGTGCGCAGAACACCCCCGAGTCCTTCGCCCGAAAAATCGACTATCTGAAGACAGCACTCAAGCCGCTCAAGGGCAGGGTTCGGGCAGAGTATGGCGACCCCAGGCTGGCCCTTCTCGAAGGCTTGCTCAGCCGGGGCGATCGCACGGTGGGTTCGGTCATCGAATCTGCATGGCGAGGCGGAGCAACGTTTGACGGTTGGCGCGAGTCATTCCGATTCGATGCGTGGCAGCAGGCTCTGGCGCAGTCAGACGTGTCGGAGGCGAATTTGCTGTACGACACACTCCCGCTTGACAGCGAACTGCCGTGGCAAGTCGTGGATCCGGGAGTTTCGCGGACCTTTCTTCAGGAGGAATACAGGCGTGCGACAAGGGGAGAACGATTGCCCACCTGCCGAGAAACGGGCTGCCACGCATGCGGCATCCAGAGCGAATTGAGTCCGTGTCCCACAGTCAGCCTCTTCAGGAGACCCGACAGCAGCACCGGGACGCCGACTGACGGCGACCAGAGCAGCGTGTAGCACGTCCAGGCGCATGTACTCCTGGGCTCAGATGTACTTGTCCAGTTCGGCCAGAACGTCTGCCTCGGCGCGCTGAATGGTCCCACGGATTGTGCAACCTGCAGCGAGCACATGGCCCCCACCGCCAAACGCCAGGGCAATCCGCTTCACATCAAATCCGTACTTGCCGCGCAGGCTGACTTTGACAGTCCCGTCAGACGATTCCTTCAGCACAATGACGACGCGTGTGCCGGCAATCTTGCGCAATTCGTTGGTTACCCCTTCCGTGTCTTCGTCGTCGCACCCGGCTTCCTCCAGCATTCTTCGGGTTACGTGAGCGAGAACGACCTGTCCAGAGTAAAGAAGGCGCGAATCCATCACAGACGCCGCTGTGAGCTTCAGTGTGGAATACGGTCTGGATTCATTCACATTGCGCGAAATGTCCTCGGGCGACGCTCCAAGCTCGACCAGCTGGGCGGCGTGCATCAGCGACGCCGCAGTCGTATTGGCATACTGAAATGAGCCCGTATCAGCGGCGAGTCCCGCGTACAATGCAGTCGCAACCCTGGCATCAACAGGTCCGTGGCCCAGTACCGTAAACAGCGCAAGCAGAACCTCACAGCAGGAGCTTGACGTGCCGTCAACATAGAAGGCATCGCCAAACCCCTCGTTGGAAGCGTGATGGTCGACCACGAGCCGGTCTGTCCCGGCGAGAAACAGGTTCTTCCATTCAGCCAGCCGGTCGATATCAGCGGCGTCCGCGCTCAGACATGTCACCTTCCGGGAGTGGACTACCTCCCATGCTTCGCCTTCGGTTATCGTGTTCAATAACTCATCCGTGCCAAGAAAGCGATAACTGGCCTGCACCCTGCCCGGAACAAAGGCATAAACCTGCTTGCCCAGTGCCCGCAGATAGAGCACGAGAGCAACCATAGACCCGAGAGCGTCGCCGTCCGCAACCTCATGCGTAAACACGAAGACGTCGCTTGCCTTCTCCAGTCTGGCGCCAAGGTCTGCCAGCGTAACGGCACTCACAGGTCGCCCCGCTCCTTCTCCTCGTTTTTCTCGAGTTCCGTGAGGAGTTCCACGACCTGCGTTCCGCGGATGAATCCTCTGTCATAGTGAAAGGAGAGCAATGGAGTGAACCGCATCGAAACATCACTGGCCAGCTTCTGCTGAAACTTGCCCGACGCTCTGGAAAGTGCAGCCATGAGAGCTTTCTCGCGCCCCTCTTCCGTGGAGAGGCTCGAAACGAATACCTTGGCGAGCCGCGTGTCATTGGACAGCTCGATGCGCGTCACTGTCAGGAGACGCAAGTCGGGATCGTCCATAAGAACCAGTTCTGCTTCGACGCTCCTGCGAATAAAGGACTCCAGTCGCGCCTTGCGTACGTCTTTCATAGTTGGAACCTCGCTCGTTGTGCAGTGCTCGGCACACTACATGGTGTCAGGAAGATGTATGCCGAGAATCTGGGCATATGCCAGCAGCACCTGCTGTGATGCCCGTACGAGCAGCATGCGGGACCTGGCAATATCCTGGTCTTCCTGCAGTACCTTCTCCTTCTGGTAAAATGTGTTGACAGCCTTGGCAAGCTCGCCTGCCAGATACAGGACCCGGTGGGCCTGCCTGCTCCGCGCGGCATCATCTATCTCTTCCTGCGCCTTGAACAGACACTTCAACAGGTCTCGGTCCTCAAGGGTGGTCAGAAGAGCAACGTCGCCCGCAGCTGCACGGTCAGGCACCATGGCCCCAGTTGCACGGGCCTGGCGCACAACACTGCAGAGCCTTGCATACGTGTACTTCAGGTAGTAGGCTGGGTTCTCCAGCGAGTTCTCCTTCGCTGCCTCAAGGTCGAACTCAAGCTCGGAGTCGGCCGAGGACAAGAGAAAGAACACGCGCGCCTGGTCGCTGCCCACCTCGCGCACCAGGTCCGCCAACTCGATGATTTCGCCGGTTTGCTTTGATAGAACTACCTGCTGCCCTCCCCGAAGAAAGTGCACAATCTGATAGATGAGTATCTCGAGAAAGTCGTCAGGCATCCCAAGGCTTTTCATCAGCGCCTGCATCGGAACGATATGCCCGATGTGGTCTGCGCCAAAGATGTCAATGCTCTTCGTATAGCCTCGCTGAAACTTGTTGAAGTGGTATGCGGCGTCCGTCAGGGTGTACGTCGGCTCTCCATCACGCCGCACGAGAACGCGGTCCTTGTCGTCACCAAAGTCCGTGGAGCGCAGCCACACTGCCCCATCCTTCTCGTACACAACTCCACGGCTCCGGAACTCGGCGAGGACACGGTCGTTCCAGCCATTCTCAACCAGATAGCGCTCGGAGAACCAGGTGTCGAATGACACGCCCATCTCCTCGAGGGCATGTCGGATGGATGCCAGCACCAGCGCCTTTCCGCGTTCCTGCACCAGTTCCAAGCGTTCGTCCTGCGCAGCCATCGCACGCAGCTCGCCGGCGTTCTGCTCAAAGATTGTCTGCGCGAGCTCGGGGATGTAACTCCCCCGATATCCTTCCTCAGGCATCGGATACTCCCAACCGAGCATCGGGAACAAATAGTGCGCGATGGACTCAGTGAACAGCTTCATTTTGGAGCCGTAGTCATTGACGTAGTACTCGCGGTCGACCTCATATCCCTGGGTTTCCAGCAGTGATGCGAGCACCGACCCCAGCGCCGCCCCGCGCCCATTGCCGACGTGCAGTGGACCAGTCGGGTTTGCGCTGACGAATTCCACCTGAATCTTCCTGCCGACTGAGCCCTTGTACAGCAGAGTCCCCGGGTCCGCACACAGCACGGAGCTGAGCTGGTCAGCTACGAATGCGTCCGACAGACGCAGATTGAGGTAGCCAGGCGCGGCGGCCTCCACGCTGCCTGCGTACGGGATCTCCTGGAGAGCGGGAAGCAGGGCCTTCGCCAAGACCATGGGAGGCTGGTGGCGGAGTCGAGCCAGCTTCATCGGCAGCGCAAGGGTGTAGTCACCATACCCCTGCCGGGCGAGGGAGCACGCAGCAAGAGGGACCTCCTCAGCGGAGAGGAGGTCCCTGAGCACAATACTGACCTGTTGGTCTATAGCTTCACGTAGATTCAGCACTCAACCGGTTTCCTTCTTGTCGCGCTGGCTCGTCACAAGGTGGCGGGCAGCATAGGTCTCGTTGACCCTGGTCACAACCGTATTGTGGGGAGCGGACAGGAGAAGGTCTGGCTGCTCCTGTGCCTCTTTGCTGATCTGGATAAGGGCATCACAGAATGCATCGAGGGTCTCCCTGCTTTCACTCTCTGTCGGTTCAATCATCATGACCTCCTCAGCATGGGGAGGAAAATGCGGAAAGTATATTGTCGGGGGATGGTATCCATAATCCATGAGACGCTTTGCAATGTCCAGCAGAGATACGCCATATTTGTCGTACCCTTTGGCGCTCAGGACGGTTTCGTGCATCACCGGGCGGTCGTAGGCAGGTGGGTAGTACGGAGCAAGCAGCTTCTTGACATAGTTGGCATTGATCACCGCAGCGCGACTTGCCGCCGCAAGACCGTCCCGGCCCATCATTCTGATGTACACGAAGGCGCGCGCAAGCACGGTGGTATTGCCGTAGAAGGCTGACATGCGTCCAATCGACCGAGGTCTGTCACTGTCGAGAGCATACTGACCGTCGCGACGCACCACAATCGGGACTGGCAGGTACTCTGCAAGAAACTGCTTCACGCCCACCGGCGCGGCGCCAGGGCCTCCACCACCGTGCGGAGTAGAGAATGTCTTGTGCAGGTTGAGGTGGACAACATCAAACCCCAGGTCTCCCGGCCGGATAAGTCCCATGAGCGCGTTCAGGTTTGCACCGTCATAGTAGAGCAGGCCGCCCCGCGCGTGAACAAGTTCAGCGATTCTGGTGATGTTCTCATCGAACAGACCAACGGTGTTGGGGTTCGTGAGCATGATGGCCGCAACCGTATCGTCCATGAGACGGTCCAGCGCCTCCATATCCACGCCACCGCGCTCATCAGAGGGCACAGTGACAACCTGGAAACCAGCCATGGAGGCCGATGCAGGATTCGTACCATGGGCGGAGTCAGGAATAAGCACACGCGTCCGCCGCGGGTCGTGGTCACGCATATATGCGTGGATAATCAGCATACCTGTCAGCTCACCGTGGGCCCCGCACGCCGGCTGGAGCGTGAAGTCATCCATGCCGGTAATCTCCTCGAGCGACTCTTTCAGCTCGTATTCCATCTGCAGCACGCCCTGGTTTTCCGATACATCGTCGAGAGGGTGTCGCATGGTGAGTCGAGGATCGGCTGCCAGCCGTTCATTGATCTTAGGATTGTACTTCATAGTGCAGGACCCTAGCGGGTAGAAACCCGTGTCAACCCCGTAATTGACTCTTGCCAGATTGGTAAAGTGCCGCACGAGGTCGAGCTCGCTGACCTCGGGCAGCGACTTCACGCTGGCACGTGCATAGTCAGGGACGAACGACTCGCCTCGGGCATCATCCTCCTCAAACGAAAACGAGAAGGCGCAGCGACCAGCTACACTCTTGTCATACAGTGTCATCTCGTCCCCCTCAGCTCAGTGCAGCTATAACCTGCTCAAGCAGTGCATCCTTCAGCAGCTCAGTCGCGCAGACCAGGTAGGAGTATGGCATCCCCGCAACACCGGGAACCATGCCACTGGGGAGCAGAAGCGGCGGAATAACAGGAACTGCTGCCAGCCGTGCCCGAAGCTCATCGGGCGTCAGGGAACTGGCAAGCGCCATCTCGTTGAACACAGCTCCACTCTTGAATACGCGCGAGAACCGCCCCGTACCCTCAAGACCCCGTACGAGTTTCTGAAGCTTGGCAGCGTTTTCACATGCAAGAGAGCGGAACCCGGCCTGTCCGACGCTCGCCAGATATACAGCAGCAGTGATAGCATTCAGTGCGTGGTTCGAACAGATGTTCGAGGTAGCCTTCTCACGCCGGATATCCTGTTCGCGGGCCCTGAGCGTCATGACATACGCCTGACGTCCTTCCGTATCGACCGACTCGCCCACAATTCGTCCAGGGAACTCCCGGTTGAACTTCCTGAGTGTTGCAAAGACGCCAAGGTGAGGGCCACCAAAGGACATCGGCAGTCCCAGTGACTGTGCATCGCCCACGACGACGTCCGCGCCTGTGCCAAGTCCATACTTGAGCAGCCCAAGTGCCATCGCCTCGGTGAAACACTCCACGAACAGTGCGTCGTGAGCATGGACCAGATTTCCAAGCGCAGACAGGTCTTCAATAATGCCAAAGTAGTTCGGACTCTGAACCAGCACCGCGCTGCACGGAGCGGCCGACAGCAAGCGCTCAAGGTCAGCCTGGGAAACCTGACCGGACTCATCCGTCGCCACCGTTTCAATAGCAATGCCATGCGGCTCGATGTATGTCCGGACTGTGGCAAGGTACGCCGGGTTGACATTGTCAGCGGCGAGTATCCTTGGTGCGTGCTTGATTCGATGGGCCATCAGCATGGCCTCCGCTGTGGACGACGCCCCGTCATACATCGAACAGTTGGACAGTTCCATGTCCGTCAGCTCAACGATAAACGACTGATACTCAAACAGCGACTGCAGGGTCCCCTGACTGAGCTCTGGCTGGTACGGAGTGTAGGCGGTCACAAAGCCGGGTTGACCCGCAAGATGCGGGACAACTGCCGGAACGAAGTGCATATACGCGCCGCCGCCCATCAGCGAGGCTTTCTTTGACGCAGAGTTGCGAGACATCAGGAGGTCCCACTCCTGCACCATCTCGTCCTCGGTCAGGCCGTCCGGCAGATGGAGACCGCCCTCGACGCAAGCGTTGCCCTGAACACAGCTGATAATATCCTCGAACCTCAACCCCACTCTGTCAAGCATGGCCAGCTGTTCATCGCTGGTTGACGGTATGGATGGAAATCTATTCCTTCCTGTACTCTGCATATTCCGCCGCGCTCATAAGGCTGTTCACTTCTGCAGGGTCGGACAGCTCGATCTTTGCCAGCCAGCCCGCCCCGAATGCATCGGAGTTGATAAGCTCCGGCTTGGCCACAACTTCGCTGTTAACCTCGACAACCTTGCCCGAGACGGGAGAGTAGATGTCAGAGGCGGCCTTGACCGACTCGACAGAGGTCAGCAGGTCTCCCGCCTTCAGTTCTGATCCGACAGCAATATCACCAACGAACACGATATCCCCCAGCTTTTCCTGGGCGTAGTCAGAGATTCCAACGACTGCTACCTGCCCCTCGACGCGCACCCATTCGTCCGACTTCGCATACCGCGCATCTTCCTGGATCTTCATGATCGTTACCTCCCGGAATCTAGTAGTGCTGAGTTACTGCAAGAGTCTACCGCGTCTGCATGAAAAGGCAACCGGGCGCACTATCTGGGTGCTGCTCCGGTACGATTGACAGCCTGGGAAACAGAATGGAACAGGTCGACAAACTCGGTCGGCGACAAGGCTTCCGGCCGCAGCTCCGCAACAGCTGCAAACTCTCCCGTGAGAGGGACCCCTGTCCTGCGAAAGAAATCCGCCAGCTTCTTGCGGCGATGCAGAAACGCATCGTGGACAAATCGCAGAAACGACGTGGTGTCGTCACGCGCAAGCCCTGCCGGATGACGGACCAGTCCGAGCAGGGCAGAGTGTATGTCCGGCCGCGGGAAGAAAACATCCGGTGGAAGGTCCATGAGCCGTTCCACGGCGAAGAAGGTCTGCAGTACAACAGACAGCGACCCATACTCATGTCTGCCCGGACGTGCAGCCAATCGGTCGGCAAACTCTCGCTGGAACATAAGGTATGCCGTACAGATGCGGTCGGTCTGAACAAGCTTCAGCACAGTGTCCGTTGACCGCAGATAGGGAAGGTTTCCCACAAGAACCGGCGTCTCGTCCGGGTTCACAAGAGAGGCCCAGTCTGCATTCAGCCCGTCCTCATAGCGCATGTCGATACGAGCGCCCAGGGAATCCCCGGCCAGGAGAACGTCGTGTACCCTCCGGAGCCGATCGTCAATCTCAAACGCGACAACTCGCTTGCCTCGCTGCGCCAGGGTTCTGGTCAGGGCAAGTGCTCCGGCACCGATCTCGATGAACACGATCCCATCACCGGCAGGCAGGTGGGACGCGATGCCGGCAAGGCTGGTTCTGTCGATGAGAAAATTCTGTCCAAAGCGCTTGGACAGAATGACATGCTGCTGAGCCAGGAGGTCCCGCAGCTCCGCCAATGTCAGAAGGTCCACACCGGTACCGTCAGGGGAGCACAAAAACACGCACCCAGCGTCTGCCCCACGCGGCGCTTTGCCGAGCGAGATAGAAGAACACATCGATCCGATTGCCTCGGATGGCACCTCCTGTGTCTCCCGCAATCGCATATCCGTAGCCTTCCACATAGAGTTTGGACCCCAACGGAATGACCCTTGGGTCGACAGCCACAATGCCGTAGCCAGACCTCATGCCAGATGCGGTTGTCCACGGGTCGCCATCTGTCTCAGCCACAGTCGGCGAATAGGCGGTCGCCTCCATGTAGAGTTCTTTGATGGCTCCGCCACGGAACACGGCGGTCCCGACAGCCAGTGCCTCATCGGCAGCAGGCTCGAGCAGTTCATCCGAGCGCAGCACCCGATCAACCAGGGCGCCGTCCTCGTATACCAGCCGGTACTCCCGCTCTCGAACCCCGCCCGTTCCGGGTATCCAGGCTGCCACCTGTCCACGGAGCGCCGACTGGGACGGCTGATACAGCACTTCATACGGAACGCGCTCTGTCACGGTCAGCAGCTGCTCTGCCACATATACGAGCCGCGCCGTCCCGACAGACTGCCATGCCCCGAAAACCATGGCACTGCCACCGCCACCATCCTGGTAGTCCGAAACACGCCATCCTGGAACCACTACTCTGAACGCAGTGGAAGTCGTCCGAATACTGAACGTGGCATCCGCTGAAGCCACGATGCCGGCGCGCTGCGCAACTGCAGCAGCATCCTGCGGAACCGCCCATTCACGGGAACGCACAAGGTACGGAGACGGCGCGACATGCGACGCAAGCACGCCTGCGCACAGCAGCACGCCTACCGCACCCGGCACACGTTGCCGACAGGTTGTCGTCATCACTTTGACGAGGTCTTCTCCAGTAGTTCGCGAATCCGTGCCAGGTTGCGGTTGATGTCCGTTAGAACAGCGAGAACGGCGCCGTCGCCCGCGAAGTCGAACTGGTCGAATTGTGCAATGGCTACGCCGGCCTCCGCAGGATCGGCACGCACTGGGCCATCTGGCTGCGCCAGCTGTACCACTGCATCGACGAAGTACTCCTTGCGTGATTCCTCGTCCGCCTCCGAACTGTTGACCTGGGACACCAGAGATGCGCGCTGCAACGCCGCCCGCTCTGCAGGAGTGCGCTGCGTTCCAAAGACAGGACTGAGGATGATGGTCGGAAACGCATACCAGGCCTTCCCACGCCCCGTCACCAGCCCCATGTACTCGCAGAACCCCATAAGCGTTGCCGGGCCGACTTCCAGGTAACGGTTGTCCTCGTCGACAAACACCAGGGCACTCGACGATGCCGCCTGACCCGCCACCTTCCTGAGCGCGCTCATTGCTGTGGCAAGTCCCTGGCGCGACAGCATGATTCCCTGAGACCAGCCAATCTGTTTGGCGAGGTCTGGGAACAGGCTGCCAAAGTCCACATAGTCCTCCGGACGAAGCAGGCGTGTTATATACGAAGCTCTATCGGTTGTGAGCAGTCCATACAGGCTGTCAAGCTCCGCCGAGTAGACGATATTCTCCGCATTGCCTGAAGCAATCTTGCGCTGTACGGCACGCAGTGCCCCGCGCACAGTTCTGATCTTCATGTTCCAGCTGCACCCCAAATGCGATAGTCTACGAGCCGATTTCGCGCTGTCAACGGCCGACGGGAATCGCATGCATAAACTTGACCCACCCGGGTCGCCCTCGATCCCCTGTGACATGCTTGTACCGGCTGTACCATCGAAGTATACTGGAACGAAGCATTCAAGCATGAACAAGCCGGAAGGAGCTGCCAATGAAGATTGGAATCATCGGTTTGCCTCAGACGGGCAAGACGACACTGTTCGAAGCCCTGACCAGGGGTACTGTGCAGACATCTCAGGCCAAGACAAACGTCGCGATAGTCGGAGTCGCCGATCCCGACCTCGACGAACTGTCGGCTGTCTTCAAGCCCAAGAAGACAACGCCTGCGACTGTTGAGTTTGCAGATGTTCCTGGTATTCCGTCGGGCCCCGAAAATGCCGCGCGCCGCAATGAACTGCTCAAAGATGTCCGGAACGTCGACGCACTTGTCGAGGTCTTCGACGCATTCACCGAACCGCCTTCGGCTGAGGACATCACGAGCCAGATTGAGAGCTTTGAGCTTGACCTTGCATTGATCGATCTGGAAATCGTAGAGCGAAGACTTGAGCGTCTTGCCAAGGAGAAAATGAACACCCAGCTCGAGCACGAGAAAGACCTGCTAACGAGAGCGCAGGTGTGCCTGTCAGCCGGAAAGGCACTGCGTACCCTCGGGCTCGACCCCGACGACAAAAGAGCCCTGGCGTCCTATGCCTTTATTACCATCAAGCCGGTCATGTATACTGCGAACATCGTTATGAGCGATGAGGCCGCCGCCCTGCAACTCGAACATGCGCTTTCAGCTCTAGCGGCACCCGACACGAGTGTCATGGTCCTGGACGCAAAGCTGGAACGAGAAATTGCTCAGCTTCCCGTGGATGAGCAGGCCGCATTCCTGCAAGAGTTCGGGTTGTCCGGTTCAGCCATCGACACCTTCATCGTGCGGGCCTACCAGCTGCTGCGGCTGCAGACCTTCTACACGGCTGGCGAGGACGAGTGCAAGGCCTGGGTCATCGAACTGGGCACGCGGGCGCGAGATGCCGCCGGAAAGATACACTCTGACATCGCTCGTGGTTTCATCGCCGCCGAGGTGATTTCGCTCGACGACTTCCGCAAGGCGGGCCACTCGTTCAAGACAGCCAAGGATACCGGCTTGCTTCGCATTGAGGGTGAGAACTACATCGTCAAGAACAAGGAGATTGCACACTTCCGATTCAACGTGTCACGCTAGGAATCGATTCCGAGTCGCTTTTCCTCGCGCCCGCGTCAGGCGATCAGGGCCTCGGCCACTAGGTTGTTGAGTTCGAGGCCCCGCTGGGTGCACACTATAGCGTCGCTGCCGACAACGATCAGGTTTTCCTGTTCCAACTCCGTCAGGGACTCGCCGAAGACTGTCAGAGCATCCTCTCCGAACAGTTCATGAAACGCGCCGAGTTCGAGGCCAATGACAGGTAGACGCATGCGAAGCATTGCGTATTCCCCTTCTCGGCGGCGCTTCGACAGCGATTCTGTAGTGTCAGTGGGCAATATGCCCTCTTGAACAGCAGCCGTAAAGGCGTCCATCTGTGATACATTCGTCCAGCGCTGGCCCTGCAGACAACCGGAAGCCCCCAGCCCCAGACCTACATAGTCACAGTACTGCCAGTAGCCCATGTTGTGACGGCACTCGAACCCCGGCAACGCAAAATTCGACAGTTCATAGTGCACGTAACCTGCAGCTGCCAGCATTTTCCATCCCTCCCGCATCGTTGCGAGTACCTCGTCCTCATCCGGCATGACCTCGGACCCGTCTGTCACGCTCCGACCCAGTTCAGTTGTGTCAGCAAGCGTCAGGTTGTACCATGAGATGTGTTCAACACCAAGTTGAATGGCTCGCTCAAGAGAACGGAGTTCCTGGCTTCCGGAACCGCCGGGCAACCCATACATGAGGTCAAGCGAAAGATTGGATACGCCGGCCGCGCGGGCACATGCCACCGTGGCCTCCGCCTCCGCCGCCGTGTGCAGGCGGCCAAGCCTGCGCAAACTGGCATCATCAAAACTCTGTACTCCGACGCTCAAGCGGTTGATCCCTCCGCCCACGTACCCTCGAATCCCTTCCAGAGTCAGGCTGTCCGGGTTACCCTCCATGGAAATCTCAATGGCGCCAGCCCTGGGCATGCTCGAGGTGACTGCGGCCACCAGACGAGCCAGTTGTCCGGGACTCAGGAGCGAGGGCGTTCCACCCCCGAAGTAGACCGTTTCCAGGCGGTAGTTTTCCTGTCCCAAACGGTCCAGCCACATGTGCCACTCATTGAGCAGGAGGTCGACATATGAGTCAGGAACAGCGTCCGCTCCGCCCGTCGACACAAAATCGCAATACGTGCACCGCCGTCGGCAATAGGGAATGTGAACGTACACGCCGAGAGGCGCCCTGCGGTCACGTGTCGTCTGAGTCACGCTTGAGAATGGAAAGAAACGCCTCCTGCGGAATGCTCACTTTGCCAATCTGTTTCATCTTCTTCTTGCCTTCCTTCTGTTTCTCGAGCAGCTTCCGCTTCCGGCTCACGTCACCACCATAGCACTTTGCCAGGACATCCTTGCGCAACTGCACGATGTTCTCCCGGGCGATGATCTTGCCCCCGATGGCAGCCTGCAGAGCAACTTCGTACATCTGCCGGGGAATGTACTTGCGCAGGCGCTGCAACATGGAACGGGCTACCTGCTGGGCATCGGCCTCATAGACGATGAACGACAAAGCATCCACCGGCGTGCCATTCACGAGGACGTCTACCTTGACCAGCGGCTCCCTTCGATAACCGGTGAACTCGTAGTCGAGGGTCCCATATCCTCTGGTAATCGATTTCAGGCGGTCAAAGAAGTCCGTAATGATCTCAGAAAGGGGCAACTCATACTCCAGCACCGCGCGCCTGCTCTCCGGGTAAGACATGTTCAGGTAGACACCCCGACGCTTCTTGGCCAGTTCCATGACATCGCCAATCGATTCATGAGGTACAACCATCTGTGCCTTGACAAAGGGTTCCTCGATGGCTTCAATTTCGCCCAGGGGTGGAAATCTTGAAGGACTGTCGGCCAGGACTGCTTCCCCGGTATTGCGCTTGATGACTCGATACCGCACGTTGGGCACGGTGATAACAATGTCCTGGCCATACTCGCGCCGCAGGCGTTCCGTGATGACATCGAGGTGCAGGAGGCCAGAGAACCCGCACCGGAATCCAAACCCCAGAGCCCCGGAGGTCTCCGGTTCAAAGGTCAGCGAAGCATCATTCAGCTGAAGGCGCTGGAGCGAGGACTTCAGTCCCTCATAGTCGTTGGCGTCCACCGGATACAGGCCGGCGAATACCATGGGAACCACCGGGCGATATCCAGGGACAGGTTCGGGGGTCGGCCTGTCCGCATCTGTAACGGTATCGCCGATATGAACCTCGCTGGGAACGCGGATGACTGCAGCAAAGTACCCGACTTCGCCTGCCGTCAGAACATCCGTTACGACAGGCGCCAGCTCAAAGTATCCGACTTCAACGACATCAAACTCACCGCCAGTAGCCATGAATCGGATACGGTCGCCCTTGCGCATGGTGCCTTCGAACACCCTGACGTGGACCACGACGCCTTTGTAGGTATCGAAGTGCGAGTCGAAAACAAGGCACTTGAGGGCAGCCGTGGGGTCCCCCGCAGGAGGCGGAATCCTGTCCTCGATAGTCCGCAGCAGGTCGTCGACGCCAGCCCCCGTCTTCGCACTGACCAGGCAGGCATCGGACGCATCTACACCCACGATTTCCTCGATCTCGCGTCGCGTCTCGCCGACATCGGCATTTGGCAAGTCGATCTTGTTAACGGCGACGACAATGGTGAGGTTGTGGTCGATGGCCAAGTACGTATTCGCCACAGTCTGTGCTTCAACCCCCTGGGTAGCATCGACGACCAGCACAGCCCCCTCGCATGCCGCAAGACTGCGAGATACTTCGTAGTTGAAGTCAACATGGCCCGGAGTGTCAATGAGGTTGAACACCACTTCAGCCCCGTCTCGCCCAGTGTACGTCAGACGGATTGGGTGAGCCTTGATAGTGATCCCGCGCTCTTTCTCAAGGTCCATCTGATCCAGGACCTGGTCACCCCTGTTCTTGAGAATGAACCCGGCCCTTTCCAGAAACCGGTCGGCGAGCGTCGACTTCCCGTGGTCTATATGCGCAATGATGCAGAAGTTCCGAATCCGGGCTGGGTTCATGCGCCCCCGTCTATTCCGCGGGAATGGCTACCTGACGAGCCGACTCGAAGACTACCTTCTGGCCATCGCTGCTTACCACTACCGTGTCTCCGCTCTTGAACTCTCCCTCAAGGATACGATAGGACAGCTCGTTCTCCACCTCATGCTGAATCAACCGTAACAGCGGCCTGGCGCCATACTCGGGGCTGTAGCCCTTGCGGGCAAGATAGGAGGTCAGCTCAGGAGTAAACTGGAGATGCATGTCCTCCTCCTCGATCTCTTTTGTTACCCGTGACAGGAGGATGCCCACGATCTTCTCGATGTTCTCCATGGAAAGCTGGTTGAATATGACGATCTCGTCCACCCGGTTCAGGAACTCTGGCTTGAAACTGTGTTTGAGCTCGTCCATCATCGCAGCAGCGTGCTCCTCCGTCTGGGTAGCCTCGCCTGGAAGCTTGAATCCAAGGTTCTCCACCTTGTTGAAGCCACTGCCGATGTTGCTGGTCATGATAATGATGGCATTCCGGAAGTCCACCGTCCTGCCCGTCGAATCAGTCAGCCTCCCGTCGTCCATGATCTGCAGCAGGATGTCGAAGACATCAGGGTGCGCCTTTTCGATTTCATCAAACAGGACAATGCTGAACGGTCTGCGCCTGACCGCCTCGGTCAGTTGCCCGCCCTCTTCGTAGCCAACGTAGCCAGGAGGAGCCCCTACAAGGCGTGAAACCGCGAACTTCTCCATGTACTCGCTCATGTCCAGACGGATGAGGGACGATTCGGTCCCGAACAGTTCCTCAGCCAGAACGCGCGCGAGCTCTGTCTTGCCGACGCCGGTCGGGCCGAGAAAAAGGAACGAGCCAACGGGCTTCGTTGGATGCTTCAGGCCGGCGCGTGAACGCCTCAGGGCCTCGGCAACGAGAGCTACAGCGTGATCCTGCCCAACAACACGCGTCTTGATAGCGTCCTCCAGGTGCAGCAGCTTCTCGCGCTCATCCTCAGCAAGGCGCTCTGCAGGAATGTTGGTCCAGAGGGCAACAACGGTGCGGATGTCGTCGGGGGTGACGACTGCCTCACGTGCTGCAGATGTGGTAAAGGAATTGCCTCTCATCGCCTCCATCTTGTCGTGAAGGGCGCGTTCCTGGTCTCGCAACGTGGCAGCCTTTTCAAACTCCTGGGTTCGAATGGCCTCGTCTTTTTCCCGCTCAATCTTGTCCAGCTCTTCCTGCAGCTGCCGTACCTCTTCGCTGGGAACAGCCGAGGCGAGCCGAACCTTGGCACTGGCTTCATCCATCAGGTCGACTGCTTTGTCAGGCAGGAACCGGCTCGTGATGTACTTCACCGACAGCTTCACCGCCGCATCAATCGCAGCATCCGTAATGGTTACCTGATGATGCGCCTCATACTTGTCCCGCAGGCCCTTGAGTATCTGGATAGATTCAGCCACACTCGGCTCGCTCACGAGTATTGGCTGAAAGCGCCGTTCAAGCGCCGCATCCTTCTCAATGTATTTGTGATACTCCCCCAGCGTCGTCGCGCCGATTGCCTGAAGCTCTCCCCTCGACAAGGCGGGCTTCAGAATGTTGGCTGCGTCGATAGAACTCCCCTCGGCCGAGCCTGCCCCGACAACGTTGTGCAACTCGTCGATAAACAGGATGACCGAATTGCCCGCGGTCTTCATTTCGGCGAGAAACTTCTTCATCCGGTCCTCGAACTCTCCGCGGTACTTCGTTCCCGCGACGAGGCTTGGCACGTCCAGTGAGATGACTCTCTTGTTCTTGAGGAGTTCGGGAACGTCTCCTGAGGCTATGCGTTTTGCAAGCCCTTCAACAATCGCGGTCTTTCCGACTCCAGGGTCCCCGATGAGAACGGGGTTGTTCTTGGTCCGACGCAGGAGAATCTGCAACAATCGCTCGGTCTCCTTATCGCGTCCGATGACAGGATCGAGTTTGCCCTGCCTTGCCATCTCGGTAAGGTCACGGCTGTACTGATCCAGCGTCGGAGTCTTGGTCCGCTGCTTCGGCTGATGGTTGTTGGCATGCTGGGTCTCAGAGGAGTGCTCGCTGCCGCGCAACGACAAGACCGTGTTGACCAGCTTGGACATGTCCACACCCTCATCCTCCAGGCTGCGCATGCCTACACCGCCTCCCTCATGCACAATCGCAAGGAGGATGTGCTCCGTCGAGATGTAGCCGTCGCCAAGATTGATGGCTTCACGTTCGGCCAGGTCCAGCACCTTCTTAGCCCGCGGCGTCAGGATAATCTCGTCATTCCTCCCCAGGAAGTTGTTGTGCTTCACTCCGCGGACCTGGTCAGAGATACTGTCAACCAGCTTGTGAAGGTCAATCCCGCTGGCTACCATTGCTTCGTAGGCGATGCCCTCTTCCAGGCGCGCCAGACCAATCAGAAGATGGTCTGTATCCAGAAAGTCATTCCCAAGTGAACTGGCTGACTCCTGTGCCATCCAGACTGCCTTCTGAGCACGTTCCGTCAAATTTGCCCAATTCATTACTGTACGCCTCCATTCCCGACCCCGTCATCACACTCGCGCGGGGGTCGGACCCCGTACACCTGCTTGTATACTAGTTTACCGTCCTCATGGGTTTCGTCAAACCGGCGACTGTGGTGATGGATGAACACGATATCCGTTTGACTTGCCAGCTCAGAGCGGGTAGAATTCGAAGATGAATCTGACGAGCAGAGGGGGATGCTATGGGTGACAAGGCTCACGCAGTGTCAGACGAGCTGCACGACTGGCTCGCCGAACTTGTGGACCGAATCCCGGGCTTTGTGGGATATGAAGCCAGGGAACAGCGCCGTTCGGCTGACAAGCTGGTACGCGATGCCATGGTGTCCAAGCTGGACAACCTGCGAGATATCCTCGCGGATGTCATGGAGCAGGCCAACGACGCAGAAACCTCCGTAGTAGACGATATTTCCAAGATTCTCCGGATCATGAACGAGCTGCGCGACAAGATAGAGTTCATGGCGTTCGGCGAGACCGCTTTCCTGTCCAACGATCGCCTGGAGCCTGCCTACCTCGCCCGGGTATACCAGCTCGAAGCTCAGATCTACGATCACCTCGACGAGCTCGAGACCGTCTTCGAATCACCCAAGGACCTTGGGCGACGCGACACCCTGAGAGATATCCGGAAAAGGCTCGACACAATATCACAGGAATTCAATACTATCAAGGAGACACTCAAATCATCACAGGTGTGAGAGGTACCGTCTCATTTCCCGGAGTTTCTCACCAGCTCACAGGACAGAGTGTCTCTGGTAGCCACACCCGCCAGGGAGGAGGCTCAACACACTCATGACTGCAACAACTAAGCCCACTCATCGCACCCACCCACGTCCCAGGGTCATCGTCGGATGGATTCTCATTGCACTCCTCGCGATCGGGATAGCGGGAGGTGCGACGCTGGCTCTTGTCTTTGCTCACTATGCCACACAGGTCCCGCCGGTAGGGTCGCTTTCTATCCAGACGCCCAAAGCTTCCCAGATCTTCGACCGCAACGACAACCTCCTCTCGTCCGTGTACTTCGAGGAGAATCGACTGCCCAAGTCGTTGTCGGAGATTTCGGAGACCGCCATCAAGGCACTCATCGCTTCAGAGGACGAACGATTCTTCAGTCACGGCGCCATCGACATACGAGGCATTCTTGTTGGCCTCATCGTCGACCCTCTTCGAGGACAGGGTTTCAGAGGAGCCAGCACGTTGACTCAGCAGCTGGCTCGCCAGGCGATCCTCCATGACACAGAGGTGACTCTTCCACGGAAAATCAAGGAGATGATCGTTGCCTACAGGCTCGAAAAGCAGTACACGAAAGAGGAAGTACTCAACATGTATCTCAACTACGTGTACTTCGGCAATGGCTTGTATGGCATCGAGGCGGCGGCGCTCGGCTACTTCGGAGTACATGCGCGTGATCTTGATGCAGCACAGTCCGCCATGATTATTGGCGTTCTCCCCGCTCCATCCGCGTACAATCCGTATGCCGACCTGGAAAAGGCCACAGAACAACAGCATCTCGTTCTGCACAAAATGGTGCGCAACCACTACCTCACCCAGGAAGAAGCGGATGCAGCGGCAGCCGAGAAGCTCACATTCAAGAATGGGATGAAGTCTCCCTACGGCAGCGTTGGCTGGTTTGTCGACTATGTCAAGTCCATCGTGCAGAAACAGTATGGCAGCGACCTCCTGTATCAGGGCGGCCTGCGGATCTACACAACGATTGACCCCAAGCTGCAGCAGGCGGCACTGTCCGCTGTCCAGACAGTATGGGACAAGGCTAAACAGGACAAGGTTTTTGTTGAGAGCGACCGTGACTCGCTCGGTGTATTCCAGCCTCAGGCAGCTCTGGTAAGCGTCGACCCGAAGACTGGCTACATTCTGGCGATGGTCGGCGGCACAGACTATGACGAGACCAACTTCAACCGTGTACTTGCTGCCCGTCAGCCAGGATCCACGTTCAAACTGTTTGATTACACCGCCGCCATTGATAACGGGGTGACGTTCCCATCTGAAATCGTGGCGTCGCAGCCAACAGACTTTGGCGGGTGGAATCCCCCGGAGTGGCTCGGGACGAACCAATGGTTTGGCCGCATTTCGGTTGCCAACGCCATCAAGGAATCGTCAAACATCATTGCTGCCAAGACGACGCTGAGAGCCGGCCTGGACCGGGTGATTTACTACGCGCGCAAGATGGGTGTGACCTCCCCACTGAAACCGTACGTATCGATCTCCATTGGCAGCTTCGAGGTTACGCCTCTGGAAATGGTTGAGGCATATGCAACGGTCGCGAATGGCGGGGTGCGGATTACCCCATATCCGATCAGGCGCATTGAAACAGAGAATGGCACACTCATCGAGCAACATGACTTCGCCGCGACCCGCGTGATCCCCGAGGCGACCGCATGGATCATCCAGTCCATGCTGCGCGGCGTCTACGAGAACACACCGAACGCCCGTATCAGTGGCTTGCAGGCTGCGGGAAAGACTGGAAGCACCAATGACTGGCGTGATGCGTGGTACGATGGGTTCACCCCGGAACTGTGCACCGTCATTCATGTTGGAGCCGATGCTGCCCGTGCACAAATGTCTGCCATCCGCAATGCCGGTTCGCGTTTCCCGGCGATGACGTGGAAAGCATATATGCAGCAGGCAATAAAGCTGGTGAAACAGACAAACTTCGGTACCAAGCCGGACGGCGTCTCTGTGCGAAGCGTCTGCGACAGTTCAGGGCTTCTCGCAACAGATGCGTGCCCCACCTCATCGGTGCACTCTGCCTACTTCCTGTCCAGTCACATTCCCACTGAGACGTGCACGGTCCATCCCCCTATTCTCCAGACAGTACGGCTGGCCGCGATTGACCCTAGCAAACTCGCTCCCGCGGATTGGCCTGACAGCCAGGTCATCATCAAGACGCTGCGAAGGGACCAGATTCCAACGGAGGTCTACGGCCAGACTGCTGCGCAGACTGACGAGCTCCATATAACCTGCGTCCCACAGCAGGTACGAGCGGGTCAACAAGTAACACTCAGTCTTGACGTGACCTCGCCAATGGCAGCCCTTGCCGTATCGTTCGATGTGTACGTCGCAGGCTCCCGCGTGGCCACAGTGTCCTCTCTGCCAACCGCGGTGACGTATACGCCGACGGAGGCAGGCTCGCTCACGGTCTCGGTCATCGGGCGCACGGCCAACTTCCAGAATGTGCTGCAGGTGACTTCGGCAGTTCCAGTCGAACCGTAGCTGCTGCCTTCATGGGCTGGACCTCACTGTCGGCAGCCCGGGCCCTCGAATTGCAAGCGGGCCACATGTGTAGTAGACTGCAGACATCCGTATACCTAGCACTGTGGATGAAAGGAGTGCGGTCGACGCTTTCAAGGGACCGGACCTGCCTGGATAACAAGGCAGGACTGCGTCAAGCCTTGACGGCGACCATATGCCATGACAGACCAACGTATTGAGGAAGCAGCACGCGCCTACGAGCCGGAGATTCTGCGATTTGCGCAGGAGATTATCCGGACCCGCAGCTACTCGACACAGGAAGAAAACCTCGTGAACCTTATCAGGCGCAAGATGGAAGAACTCGACTTTGACGAGGTCTCGGTGGATAGTATTGGCAGCGTCATTGGCAGGGTCGGGCACGGGCCGCGCAAGCTGCTGTACGATGCTCACATCGACACCGTTTGGGCCGAAGACCGTGCGAACTGGCGCGTAGACCCGTTTGCAGCTGTCGTGGAGGGGAACCTGCTGTATGGACGCGGATCCAGCGATGAAAAGGCTGCGATGGCCTCCATGCTGTACGGGGCAGCCATTGCCAAGCGACTCGGCCTCCTCGATGGATTCTCTCTTTACATCTCCGGCACCGTTCTGGAAGAAACATGCGATGGGCTGTCCGTGGTTCATATGATTGAGCACGATGGATTCCGTCCCGACTTTGTCGTCATCTGTGAGCCTACCAGCCTGGACATCTACCGGGGGCAGAGGGGCCGTGTCGAGCTGAAGATTACCACGACGGGGACGTCCGCCCACGCAGCTCATCCGGACAAGGGCGACAACGCCATCTACAAGATGGCTCAAACAGTGCTCAACATCGAGAAGCTGACGGCCACATTCCGCGAGGATCCCTTTCTGGGCAAGGGAACTGCCGTCGTGAGCATCATAGAAAGCAAGGCTCCATCCATCAACTCCGTCCCCTATGAGAGCACGATCTACATTGACCGGCGTATCACTGTCGGCGAGACAAAGGAGACTGTTCTCGAGGAGTTCCGAAATGCGGTCAATGATCCGGAGCATACGACTGTCGAGCTGACTCAGTATGAAGATACGAGCTGGACTGGTTTGCACGTCCAGCAGGAAAAGTACTTCCCCACCTGGGTACTGGATGAAAACCATCCCTTAGTCCGGGCAGGGGTTGAAGCGGCGGCAGACGTGCGCGGCGAGGCTCCCGCCGTCTCGCGGTGGATCTTCTCCACGAACGGCGTCGCCTTCATGGGGCGGTTTCAGATTCCTTCCATCGGATTCGGCCCGGGAGACGAATGGCTCGCCCATGCAGCCAACGAGTACGTGCGAATCAGCGACCTGTACCAGGCCGCACGGTTCTACGCACTGCTTCCTTCCCAACTTGCCAAGGAGGTTTGAGACCGATGAATACAAAGCTGAAGGGCCGCGATTTCCTGTCTACCAACGACTGGACTGACGAAGAACTGGATACCCTGCTCGAGGTTGCCTTCGACCTCAAGAAACAGAAGGCGCTAGGTATCCCTCATCGGCTTCTTGAGGACAAGACTCTGTTCATGCTGTTCCGGGACAAGTCGACTCGAACCCGCAATTCGACGGAAGCGGCCATGACTCAGCTCGGTGGTCACGCCCATTACCTGACCGAGGAGGCAGTCCAGATCTCTCACGGTGACACGGAGAAGGAGCTGGGTATTATCCTGTCGCGCTATGGACATGGCATCGCTATCCGCGATGACATCTATCTGGGAGCGGGTCACAAGTATATGACCAACGTGGCAACATGGGCTGATATTCCGGTCATCTCGCTGGAATCGGACTTTGACCATCCATGCCAGATGATGGCGGACATCATGACAATCCAGGAAAAGTTCCACCATGAAGTTCGTGGTCGCAAGTTTGTCATGTCGTGGGCATATGCGCCGAGCTATGCCAAGCCTCTCGCATGCGCCCAGGGTTCGATCATGATGATGCCGCGGTTCGGGATGGACGTCACTCTCGCGATGCCCCCGGAATTCCAGCTTCAGCCCGAGGCTCTTGCCATTGCCCGCCAGAACGCGGAGGCTGCAGGCGTCCGGTTTGAAGTAACAAACAACATGGACGAGGCGCTTGAAGGAGCAGACATTGTGGAAGCGAAGTCATGGGGCTGCTTCATGACAACGCGGGACCTGGCGGAGGCGCAGGAGATCGCGAAGAAGTACACGGGGTGGATTCTTGACGAACGCCGCATGGGTCTGGCCAGCAAGTCCGCTATATACATGCACCCGCTGCCTGCCGACCGTGGATGCGAGGTCACCAATGAAGTCATCGATGGCCCGCACTCGGTGGTGTACGACGAGGCGGAGAATCGTCTGCACACGGTCAAAGCAATCCTTGCTCTGACCATGTAGCCCCTGATACGGAGAACAGAGACTATGCCCAGACTTGCGGTAATCGCTATCGGAGGAAACTCCCTAATTCGAGATGAACAGCACAAGAGCGTGCATGACCAATATGAGGCCGTCGTTGAGACATCGCGCCACATAGCGGGAATCGTACAGCAAGGGTACAACGTTGTCATTACGCATGGAAACGGGCCGCAGGTCGGTTTTATCCTCCTGAGGTCCGAGATTGCGGAGAAAGTTGCCGGCCTTCATCCTGTTCCTCTCGACTCGTGTGGTGCAGACACACAGGGTGCCATTGGATACCAGATCCAGCAGGCTTTGCACAATGAGTTCTTACAACGTGGCATTGAACGACAGGCTGTCACTGTTGTCACGCAGGTACTGGTGGACCAGCACGATCCCGCGTTCCAGCATCCGTCAAAGCCGGTGGGTTCGTTCTATACGAAGGAGGAGATCGATCAGAAGGTAGCGCAGGAAGGGTGGACGGTCGCCGAAGACGCTGGCAGGGGATGGCGCAGGGTCGTTCCTTCCCCGATGCCCGTGGCCATCGTGGAACTCGATGCTATCAAGCATCTGACCGAAGCCAATTTCGTGGTGATTGCTGCGGGAGGAGGTGGCATTCCTGTCGTTCGCAACAGTGAGGGCCTGCTGGAAGGTGTGGCAGCCGTCATCGACAAGGATTATGCCACAAGCCTCCTGGCAACGAACCTCGAAGCCGATCTGTTCGTCATCAGTACTGCCGTCGAGAAGGTATATATCAACTACCGCAAACCAGATGAACGAGCCATTGACTGCATGACAGTGTCCGAGGCAAAGGCCTATGCAGAGCAGGGTCAGTTTGCGAAAGGATCCATGCTGCCAAAGATCAATGCAGCCATCGCTTTCCTTGAGCGCGGAGGACGGGAGGCGCTCATCACGAATCCGGAGTCTCTGGAGCATGCGCTGGCCGGTCACACTGGAACAAGGATCGTTCGCGGCTGAAGAGCAACGGGACGACGATTTCTGACAACCGTGTGAGGTCTGTCTGACTCCTCGCCGGTTATACCTGGAGGATGCATGTCATCAGTCGCTGGATTACGGTGCATGGTCTGCGGAAAGACCTACGCCCCGGACGAAGTACGGTACGTCTGTCCCGCATGCGGGAACGAGGGTGTGCTCGAAGTACTGTATGACTACGACCGCATCGGTCGGAGCTTTACGCACAAGTACCTGGATGACAACCACGACCTCTCGATGTGGCGCTACCTGGACCTCCTTCCCGTCAGCGGACGACCTTCGCAGCTGACGCTCCAGATCGGGTGGACTCCACTGTACCGTAGCCGGCATGTCGGTCCACGACTGGGACTCACGAACCTGTGGTTCAAGGATGACGGACGCAATCCTACAGCCTCGCTCAAGGATCGCGCCTCAGCAATTGCCGTCGCCAAGGCACTCGAACTCGGTGAGCAGGTGCTGACCGCCGCTACCACAGGCAACGCAGGTTCAAGCTTGGCGGGGCTGACAGCAAATGCAGGGCTGGAGGCTTATATCTTTGCGCCAGCCACCGCTCCGGCAGGGAAGATTGCTCAACTGCGCGTCTTTGGCAGCCACCTGTTCCTCGTCGATGGCACGTATGATGAGGCGTTCGACCTGTGTATGCAGGCGACTGAGCGATTCGGCTGGTATAACCGCAACACTGCATACAACCCGTACATGGTCGAGGGAAAGAAGACGGTCGCTCTCGAGATAGCAGAGCAACTGGACTTCGAGGTGCCAGACAAGGTGATAGTTCCGGTGGGCGACGGGTGCATTATCTCAGGCGTCGCCAAGGGATTCCGGGACCTCCTCGCTCTCGGACTCATAAGCCACATGCCCCAACTGGTAGCAGTTCAGGCAGAGGGGTGCGCTCCTATTGTGACGGCTGTGGCCACTGGCCGGCCTGTGGTGTGTCTGGACCACCCCGCGTCCTGTGCCGACAGTATTGTTGCCGGCGTTCCTCGCAACCGCCTCATGGCTGTCCGCGACATCCGAGACAGCCACGGACTTGCAGTGACCGTCACAGATGAAGAGATCATCGACGCCATCGGGTATCTGGGACGTGGTGAGGGCATCTTTGCAGAGCCGGCCGCTGCGGCCGGCGTGGCTGCTCTTCGAAAGCTCGCCGCGCGTCACGATCTGGCACCAGAAGAACGCGTCGTAGTCCTCATCACGGGCAACGGCCTCAAGGATGTGGAACACGCCATGCTAGTCCAGGGGAAGGTGCAGAGCATCCCTCCCGCCATCGAGGCTGTCGAACATGCTGTGGCTGCCGGGTTCTGAGGTCAACCTGCTCCGGCCAGCATCGAACAGCGCGCAGCTTTGCTTTTTCTGGCGGGGAACGCTACAATGCCCGTTGAGTCCAATGAAAGTGGAAGGAGAAACCGATGCTTAGCCTGGAACTGATCCGTGAGAAGCCAGACCTTGTGAAAGCGGGAATAGCTGCAAAGAACGAGGGGCCTGAAATCGTCGATGAGATCCTTGAGATAGACCGGCAGCGCCGTGCACTGCTGCAGCAGGCTGACATGCTCAAGCATCACCGCAACGAGGTCAGTGACCAGATTGCTGCGCTCAAGCGGAGCAAGCAGGACGCCGCCACGCCCATAGCGGAGATGAAGGCAGTGGGTACACAGATTTCGTCTCTGGACGAGCAGATCAAAGCCGTCGAGGGAAAGCTCCATGACCTGCTTCTTGCTGTGCCCAACCTGCCACACCCGTCGGTGCCTCTGGGCGCAAGCGACAAGGAAAACACCGTCGTCTTCACCTGGCGTGACAAACCAACGTTCTCCTTCGTTCCCAAGCCTCACTGGGAAATCGGCGAGTCGCTCGGCATTATCGATTCCGCCGCCGGGGCCAAGATATCGGGTTCCCGGTTCTATGTTCTCAAGGGGCTTGGAGCACGTCTCGAGCGAGCACTCGTTTCATGGATGATTGACGTGCACGTCCAGCAGGAAGGGTACACAGAGATATTCCCGCCCTTTCTGGTCAACCGTGAATCGATGACGGGCACCGGTCAGCTGCCAAAGTTCGCAGATGACCTGTACCACACAGATACGGATGATCTGTTTCTTGACCCCACAGCTGAGGTTCCCGTCACGAATCTTCTTCGGGACGAGGTCATCCCTGAAGAGAGTCTGCCCATCAAATACGTCGCATACACCGCATGTTTCCGCAAGGAGGCAGGGGCTGCGGGCAGAGACACACGCGGAATCGTACGGGTCCACCAGTTCAACAAAGTGGAAATGGTCAAGTTTGTGCGACCAGAATCCTCCTATGACGAACTGGACTCGCTGCTTGAGAACGCCGAGGGAATCCTCAGGAAACTGGACCTGCCGTATCATCGCAGCAGGATGTGCACTGGCGACCTCGGATTTACGGCGGCAATGAAGTATGACCCTGAGGTATGGATGCCTGGTCAGAACAAGTACGTGGAGATCAGCTCCTGCAGCAATTTCGAGGATTTTCAGGCCCGCAGAGCCAACATCCGCTACCGCACGAAGGACGGCAAGCTCGCCTACGTCCACACGCTCAACGGGTCCGGACTGGCCGTCGGGCGAACGATGGCAGCGATTCTCGAGAACTATCAGCAGGCAGATGGCAGCGTGCGAGTCCCGGAGGTTCTCATTCCCTACATGGGGACGGACATCATTCGCTGAACACGTACCCGGGCGCTCTTTCTCTGGTCCCCAAGAGGGCTGTGATTCTTTGACAACCCGGCAATGTCTTGTAGACTTGTTGAAGGTCATGGAGGGGTGGCCGAGCGGTTGATGGCACCGCACTTGAAATGCGGCAAGGTTAACGCCTTCGGAGGTTCGAACCCTCTCCCCTCCGCCACCATGGCCAGGAGACAGCGTCGGATCCAGCATGCTGTCGATTGAACGGGAGGTACCCATGGCAGTCATTTCGGGGCTTGACCTTGTCATCGTGACCGGGCTCAGCGGAGCGGGCAAGACGAAGACCATGGGATACCTGGAGGACCTTGGTTACTATGCCATGGACAACCTCCCTATATCCCTGATGAGTCAGTTCCTTGACCTCGCCCTGCAGACGAACGGCAAAATCTCCAAGATCGCCGTAGCGCTCGATGTGCGCAGCTCAGGCTTCAAGACGCAGTTCCACTCCATGCTGCAACACCTGAAGGTGCGAGGAATCCATCCACGCATCGTCTTTCTTGAGGCCTCCTCGAAGGTGCTGGTCAGTCGGTTCTCCGAAACGCGACGGCGACACCCGATTCCAGGAGACACCGTTTCCGAGAGTATCCGGAATGAGCGTGAACTGCTTGCAGACGTCAGGTCATTGTCTGACATCATCATCGATACAACCAACCTCAGCGTAGGAGAGCTCAAGAACCGTGTGCGGGAGGCAATTCTCGGGTCACAGCAGGCACAGTCTCTCACCGTCAACATCGTTTCCTTCGGGTACAAGAATGGCACGCCGATTGACCTGGACCTGCTCTTTGACGTCAGGTTCCTTCCCAACCCGTACTATGAGGAGTCCCTTGCGCACCGGACAGGCTTTGACCGCGGCGTCATACGCTTTGTCCTGGGCGAGCCATACGCCAGGGAGTTCTTTGTTCACCTCGTCACGTTCATAGATTTTGTCCTTCCGCATTACCGCGAAGAGGGGAAGAGCTACCTGACCATCGGCATCGGCTGTACCGGGGGCAGACACCGTTCAGTGGTCATTGCGAACATGCTGTACCACCATCTGAAGTCACAGGTGACCACGCTGCATATCTTCCATCGGGATCTCCAGAAGTGAAAGCTCGAAGAAGAGCACTGTGGTACTGGCTAGTGCCAGGCGTTCACATCAAGAGGTACATTGTTCTGTTTGCTGCCAGCCTGATACTGTGTGTCGCTGCAAGTGCCGGCCTGCTTGCACACCTCGGGTCGCTCTCGGGCACTCGGGTTCTGGTTGGCCTGCAACGACTTCTGGAGAGGTTCCTGTCCCCTGGGGCAACATCTGCAGCCGTCACGACGACGCTCGTCATTCTCGTCGCCTTGTCACTCGCTCTTATGGTGTGGGCTCTTGCGCTTATCGTCCGCTCTGTCGTCGCTGCCGTCGCGGGCCCGGCTCTCCACGAGCCCCTGTCACGCATGGTGTACCGCTTCTGGAAGGCCGAATCGCTGCCACGAGTTGTGGTCATCGGTGGAGGAACGGGCATAAGACCAGTCATAGAGTCCCTGAGAACAGAGAACGTCAAACTCACTACGATCGTAACCATGGCAGACAGCGGGGGGAGTACCGGACGTCTCAGAGAGACCATGGGAGTCCTGCCGCCGGGAGACTTCCGAAACGCCCTCATTGCCACGGCGGGGGAGTCCACTCGCAGTGCACGGCTGCTGGGATATCGGTTTCCTGACGACATCGAGGGAATCGGCGGTCACAACATGGGAAACTTGATGATCGCTGCGCTTGCCGGTATCAAGGGGAACTTTGGCGACGCAGTTCAGGAACTTGCTGACATTCTCCAGCTTCCTGGGCGCGTGCTGCCCATGTCACTGGATGACATCTCGCTGCGGGCCCACTTCAATGACGGCACAACCGTCGATGGAGAAGACCAGATTCCGCTTCAGCAGAAGGTCATTGACAGTATTGAAGTTCTGCCGTCCCATGCCAAGCCCTTCGTTCCGGCACTCGAGGCACTTTCTCACGCCGACTATATCATCATCGGCCCCGGTTCGCTGTTCACCAGTCTGATTCCCCCATTGTCAATCGAGGCGACTGCCGACACCATCGCACGCTCGTCTGCCACGAAAGTTCTGGTTGTGAACGCGATGACGGAGCGTGGAGAGACAGACGGATACACGGCGGGCATGTTCCTGCACAAGGTCGAGGAAGTGCTGGGGCGCTCTGCTATAGACGTCGTTGTCGTCAGCAGTACTTCCATTCCGGCGGAAACGCTGCAACGATATGCAGCGTCTGGAGTGAATCCAGTCCCTGACGATCTGTTGCACCGAGCGCACCCCAGAGTCATCGAAGCAGACGTCTGTTCCACCGCGAACGGGATGGTGCGGCACGACCCAGACAAGCTGCGGGTCCTCTTCCGCTCTCTTCTTGGCTTGTGAACCTGCAATGGCAACCATTGAGTTCCTGAAACACGAACTGGTCCAGCTCCCGGCCGTCAACCCGCTCATGGAATTGACCGGCGCTCTGTATGGTGGAAACTCGCTGGTACTCGGCCACGGAGGCAGCCTCTCGCTGTCGTTCACCTCAAGAAACCCGTCCACCATCCAGTTTCTCATGTCCCGGTCGGCAGACGCACTGGCGCACTGGCAGCCAGAACAGGGGCAAGTATCCAGAGCCGGGAGAAAACTGAACCTTACCATAGCATTGTCGGCAAACCAGGTCGAACAGTTGTTCTCGACCGACGCGCCGTTCAAACCAGTGGAGCTGATGCGGCATCTGCGGGCGCGGCATGCCGCAGCCGCTTTCACGAAGGGATTCTTCATTGTCTCCGGTTATGTGGCCCGGGATGGAACTCACCTCGAGTTCAGTTGTTCGATGCCCGTAGGCCGCCGCCTGGTTGAGCATGCGCTCACGTCCCTGCACATCAGCCACAGCTTCGAACGGCGCGGTGGCTTCGAGGTCACCTATGTGAAAGCCCGGACCGACATCAAGTCACTGCTGGCAGCGTGGGGAGCCGCGGAATCCTTGGTGTCCCTTGAGGAACTCGAGGTCGAACGCGGTATGGACAACTCTGTCAACCGCTCTGTGAACGCGGAAATGGCCAACCTGCAACGCGAGACAATTGCTGTCGAAGAGCTCAGGAGCGCATTTGACAGGGTGGACAGGTCGCAGCTGTCCCAACAGACAGTTCGCATCGTCGAAACCCGCCTGCGGTATCCGGACCTCCCGTTGTCGCGGCTGTCTGACAAGATGCCAGGAAGAATCAGCAAGAGCACTATCGATTACCACATCAGAAAGGTGCTTCGCCATGCTCGAGGGTAGCCAGAAGCAGCGACAACAGCTGACGCTTCGCCAGAGGTCTTATCTGGCCATCCGTGGGGTGATTCTGGAACAGCCCCTGGGCGACTTCGAACCGCTGATTGACCGGTTCGTTTCTGAAAGTGTCGTCGCAGAGAAGCATGCGCGTGGAACAGCCACAGGTGACTCCTGGAATGGTGACCTCGATTCCCTGCCCTCCCCGGTGGAGTCCGATGTGACTGACTCCCTTGTGGGTGAACTCCTTGAGCTTAGTCTCATTGAGGAATCAGCGCTCCACGCTGCCGAGTTTGTCGTGTCAGACCTTGATGAACACGGCTTCTTCACGTATGACGTGTCTGACTACTCGAGAAGCAACAGCCTCAGGGAAACCGATGTGCAAAAGACCCTGAGCGCCCTTCGGGCGATGGATCCCGCAGGACTGGGGGCGACCGATGTGGCTCACTGTTTTGCCCTGCAAATGGCGCGAGTTATTCCAGGCCTTCCTGTCGAGCAGTGTGCCAGTTTCCTGCGCGGAAGGGCAGCCTCGGTGTCCCCCGGCGTCCTGCGTGCCTGTCTGAAGAAGCTCGGTCTTCCATCCGATGCCAACCTGGTGCAGCGGGCCATGGCTGTCCTGGACCCAGAACCCCTCAAACGCCTCATTCCTGCACAGGCACGTATCGTCGTGCCCGACATTGTCATTGAGCGGGACCAGGTGGACGGGCATCTCGTGTGCATGGTGCCCCAGCCCGCGTGGACCCTGACGGTCGATCCAGATGTGCTGACATCTGCCCACGAAGACCCTCAGGCGCGAAGACGCGTCACGACCGATGTGACAAGGGCACGCTGGGTGGAAGAAGGCATTATCCAGCGGACGCGAACTCTCACCGTGATTGGCGAAGCACTGATCCGGCAGCTGGGACCGTTCCTCGCGGCGGAGTCGGAAGGTCCGTCACACGTGCCGACAGACCGTCTCATGCGCGACACTGGGTTGTCGCGAACGGTACTGGCACGAGCACTTTCGCGCAAGTATGTGGCCACGCCGCGCGGCATGTTCCGGCTGCGCTCTCTTGTCATGGACCGCTGGGAGACCGCGTCCGCCCCGGCAAAGGATGCCCTGATCCGGCTGCTCCAGTCGGGCGACGCATCGAGAGAGATGAGCGACAGGCAGATCAGTGAATACCTTGCGACGCAGGGCATTCACGTCAGCCGGCGGACGGTTGCCAAGTACCGGCTCTCACTCGGAATCCCGGCCCGCTATTTCAGGCACAATTAATAATGTTCTGTTTGCTTTTGCCGCCATTTGCGTATCATGTGTGTGCATCGCCGCCCCGCTTTGACGAGCGGCCACTTTACAGGGAGGTATAGCATGGCAAAGATTGCAATCAATGGACTCGGTCGGGTTGGCCGCCAGGTGCTGAAGCACCTGATGACTCGTTACCCGGAGCTGGACATCGTCGCGGCGAACGACATCACAGACGAGAGCACACTGGCGCATCTGCTCAAGTATGATTCCAACTATGGGACCTGGGATATCGATATCACACCAAAGCAGGGTGCGATAACCATCGGAGACCATGAGGTCAAGATCTTTCAGGAGAAGGACCCAGCCGCCCTTCCGTGGGGAAGCCTCGGCATTGACATCGTCATCGAATCAACCGGGGTCTTCACTGATGCTGACAAGGCACGCGGGCACGTTACCGCTGGAGCCAAGAAGGTAATCATCACCGCTCCCGCGAAGGGCGAGGATATCACTGTCGTTCTAGGAGTCAACGAGGGCCTTCTCGATGTCACCAAGCACACCATCATCTCGAACGCATCCTGCACGACTAATTCTCTGGCGCCGGTCGTCAAAGTCCTCAATGATAACTGGGGAGTTGAGAAGGGGTACATGACGACTGTCCACAGCTACACGCTCGATCAGCGGATCCTTGATGCTCCGCACAAAGACCTGCGCAGAGCCCGCAATGCGGCAACCAACATTATTCCCACGACTACTGGCGCCAGCAAGGCTGTGGCGCTCGTCATTCCGGAACTCAAGGGCAAGCTGGACGGCATCTCTCTCCGCGTTCCAACTCCAACGGTTTCGATTACTGTTTTCGACGCAGTGCTCAGCAAGCCAGCCACCCGGGATGAAGTCAACGCAGCTCTGAAAGCAGCGTCTGAATCCTCCATGAAGGGGTATCTCGGCTACAATGACCTGCCACTGGTATCGTCCGACTATCGCGGAACACTGTATTCTGGAATTGTGGATGGGCTGTCAACCAAGGCAAACGGAACACTCGTGCAGGTTCTCAGCTGGTATGACAATGAGTGGGGATACAGCGCCAGAGTCGCTGATCTGACCAAACTGATTGTTACAAAGGCATCCTACTAGGAGGTATCGGCATGGCAAAGCGCAGCATCAAGGACCTGGACGTTCGCAACAAGAAGGTTCTCCTGCGAGTCGACTATAACGTTCCTATCTCCAAAGAAGGGGCCATCACGGACGACAAGCGTATCATCGAGACCCTTCCCACTATCCGGTACCTTCTCGACAACGATGCTGTTGTGATTCTTGTTACTCATCTGGGCCGGCCCGATGGCAAGGTAGTTGAGTCGCTGCGGCTTGACAGGGTAGCCCAGAGGTTGTCCACACTCCTTGGAAAGCCTGTCAAGAAGCTGGATTCGGTGATTGGACCTGACGTAACTGAGGCTGTTGCCCAGGCAAAACCCGGCGACGTGCTCATGCTTGAGAATGTGCGCTTTCTGAAAGAGGAGAAGACAGGGTCTGAGGAACTGGCCAAGAGTCTGGCGGCGCTCGCTGACGTTTACGTGGATGATGCGTTCGCGACTGCACATCGGCCGGACACTTCCGTGGCCGGTGTGCCCCAGTTTCTCCCATCGGCGGCAGGGTTCCTGCTTGAGAAGGAGATTCGAGTCCTCGAGACTGTTACGACGTCTGCCAAGCGGCCCTTCGTGGCAATACTGGGCGGCGCGAAGGTGTCGGACAAGATTGGCCTCATCAAGAACCTGCTCACCAAGACGGATGCGATTCTCATCGGCGGTGGCATGGCGTTTACGTTCCTCAAGGCCATGGGGTACGGCGTCGGATTCTCACTGGTCGAAGA
>DAONFE010000002.1:0-82636 GCA_035403525.1 Candidatus Cryosericum sp. | reverse complement strand
CGTTTACGTTCCTCAAGGCCATGGGGTACGGCGTCGGATTCTCACTGGTCGAAGAAGACTACCTGAAGGTGGCTGACGAGATACTGGAGTCAGCCAAGGTACAGGGAACACGGATCGTTCTGCCTGTTGACGTCGTGGTTACCAGTGAAATCAAGGCCGGGAACCCACATCGCACGGTAGACATCGAAGAGATTCCGGCGGATCAGATAGGGGTTGACATCGGCCCTCGAACCATCGAGGCGTTTACGGACGAGACTTCTAACGCCCACACCATCATCTGGAATGGTCCGATGGGCGTCATCGAGATTCCTGAGTTCGCCGAAGGGACCAAAGCGCTAGCTCGTGCTATTGCCTCAAACAAGGAAGCACTCACCGTCGCGGGAGGCGGCGAAACAGCCTCCGTTATTGATGCCCTCGGACTTCAGAACGATTTCAAACATGTTTCGACGGGTGGGGGAGCCTTCCTCGAGTACCTGGAGGGCAAGCAGCTGCCTGGGATAGAAGCTATCGATTCCGCAGACTAATACCTTCGAGTACTTGCAATACCGCTGAGATTCAGTATACTAGCACTTGTTCGTGGAGGTTCACGTTGCTAAAAACTGTACTCGAAATAGTAATGGCGCTTGTGGCAGTCGGCGATATCCTTGCGATTCTGTTTATGGAGCCCAAGGGTAGCGGATTGGGTGCAATTTCAGGCAGCGCGACAGTGTTCAATGCCCGCAAGCCCAAGGACGTAGTTCTCGACCGGCTTGCAGTTGTTCTATCCATCGTCTTTGTGGTATTGTCCCTGGTGCTCGTAGTATTTAAGTTCTAGGGAGTACAAGGTTCGGGCCGGGGTGGCGGAACTGGCAGACGCGTGCGTTTAAGGGGCGCATGGAGAGATCCGTGTGGGTTCAATTCCCACCCCCGGCACCATTCTTGTAGATACCACAAGTAACGGGCGGATAGTTCAGCGGTAGAACGCTTGCCTTACAAGCAAGAAGTCACAGGTTCGAACCCTGTTTCGCCCACCAATGGAGTCTGGGCAGAGAGTTCAGCGACTGGCTCCCGGGCATGTGGCCGATCCCTGTGTGCGTTAGTTTGCAAACGTGCCGAGATAGCTCAGTTGGTAGAGCAGGGGACTGAAAATCCCCGTGTCGACGGTTCAATTCCGCCTCTCGGCACCACGATTGAAGTAAATGATAAGGCACAGGGTTGCAGAACCCTGTGCCTTTTTTGCCTTGAGAAAAACCTTCCCCGCTTCTGTCAGCGTACCGGTTCTTCCGCGTGTGACTCTGCGGCCTTGACGGCCAAGGCAGCCTCAATGCGTTCCTTCTGAATCAGGCACCCCATCTCGTATGGCTTCATAAGTGTTCCGTTCGTGCTGTAGTTGTTGGCAAGGCAACCACCGCTGCAGTAGAACCGTGCCCAGCATGTGCTGCATGCCTCCTTGGCAAACAGGAAATTGGCGTGCGCGAATTCGCGAATGAGTTCCGGACGCTGGACTGCAGGGGTCTGAAGAACGTTTCCAATGCGATACTCCTGAACACCGTCGAATTGATGACATGGAAAGAGGTCGCCATTGGGGGCTACCGCCATGTACTCGGCTCCTGCGCCACAACCATAGATACGCTTGCTCAAACAGGGACCGGCCTCGAGGTCCAATTTGAAGTGGAAGAACTCAAACCCGTGGTCCGACCGGAGTTCGTTCAGGAAGTAGGCGATCAGCTCCTCATACTGTGTCCTGATGGCAGGCAGGTCGCTCGCCTTGAGGGCCAGACTGGAGTCAGCGGCGAGAACTACGGGTTCCATCGAAATGTAGCGGAACCCGAGTTCGTGCAACTGGCGAACGCTGGAGGCAAACTCCAGTGTGTTGCTGGCATACGTTCCCCGGACAAAGTACCCGCCATCGGGCCTGGTTGCCGTGAAACGCCGAATACGGTCAAGAATTGCGGTAAAGGTGCCATGCCCATTGCTGAACGTGCGGTTAGCATCGTTTGTCAGCTGCCCTCCGTCCAGGCTGAGCACAACAGAAACATCGAAGGCCTCGAGCACTGGGAACATGTCATCGCGCAGCAACGACCCGTTCGTTGTAAGGGTGAAGCGCCATGTCCTGGCGGGATATGCAGCCCGGGCGTACGTCATGGTATCCACGACAACATCCCAGTTCATCAGAGGCTCACCGCCAAAGAAGTCGACTTCCAGGTTGCGGTGAGAGTCAGCCTGACCCACGAGAAAGTCAATGGCTGACCTTGCAACGTCGCGAGACATGAGGGAAGCTTCGCCGCGGTAATCACCGCCGTGCGCAAAGCAATAGGCGCACGAGAAATTACACTCATGCGCCACGTTCAGGCATAGCGACTTCAGGGTCAGGGCAGACGGGTCTTCCTCCGGCTGCGATGCCGGCGAAAACAGACATCCCGCAGAGATGAGCTGCTCGAACTCAGACTCGATTTCCGTTATTGCAGACCTGGATAGTCCTGTCTGATGCGCAACATCAGCCTCGCTTCTCCCCGGATCGGCGAGAACGCAGGAAAGGTACCTGTATGCTCGTTCGTCGAGTGCAAATATGGACCCTGTCGGAACGTCGACCAGAACATAAAAACCGCCTCGCTCGAACAAATGAGTCGAGGCGGGAAGAATGCGGGAAAGGCTCACAGTTACCAGATAAACCGCTCGGGTTTCTTCCTCGTTTCGCAGACCTGATTGCCAACTGTAGATGAAGTCTTGCACGCAGACTTGCAAGGGGTCTGGCACTCACGGCATGCCTTAGCCGCACGCTCGCTGACATCGATGGTTTTTACTGCCACTGGCTGAATGTGCTTCACAGTAGTACTCCCTTCTCAACTGGAGGATTCTAGTAGATACTATCGTTCGTAACAGCCTGTTAGTCAAGAGGTGGTCCTATGAAAACGGTGTATCTTGCACGTCACGGTGAAACGACCTGGAACAGCGAGGGCAAGCTTCAGGGGATGCAGGACGCGCCACTTTCGGAGCGCGGAACAGCACAAACCTCAGAAACCGTCAAGTACCTCTCTGGTGTCCCATTTCAGCTGGTACTCACGAGCCCGCTTCAGCGAACGCGTGCCATAGCAGACCCCATCTCGAGGCAACTTGGTCTGTCACCCACCGTCCTGACTGACCTGCAGGAAATCGACTTTGGCAACTGGGAGGCACACGTCTGGTCCGAAATCGAGTCTGCCTATCCCGACTCAGTCCGTGCCTGGGGCCTCAGGTCCATGACCGCCAGGCCCGAGGGAGGCGAATCCCTGGCAGAAGTCGTCACGCGAGCCAGACGCGTGCGGTCATTTCTCGAATCAACGCCAGCAACACCTGTGCTGGTCGTAAGTCACGGAGCCTTCAGCAGGGTACTGATTCCGGTCCTCCTGGACCTTCCGCTTTCTGCCGGCGAGGAGTTCGACCTGCCCAACGGTTCTGTCTCGATCTTCACGCTTGGCCCCGCAGGATGGAGAACCGGCGCCATCGCGTGCACTGACCACCTTACACGTTGAAGGACTGCCTCGCGTCCGGACCCCCGGTCAGTTCGAGGCCGGTTTGAAACGCCTGCAGATTGCGTTCCAGTGTTTTCTCAGGCACTGTTCGCCTGATCGTCGCTATGATTGAATCCCGACGGACAGGAATAACACCCGTGCCCATCGCGGCTCCAAGCAGGACGATGTTCGCCGCCTGGGGAAGCCCTATCTCCTCCGCCGCGGCTGATGCGTTTACCGCATGCACTGTGGCAACTTGTCCGCGCATGAATGCGACCAGGTCCTCGACGGCAGGATAGACCAACCCACCAAGCGAAACACTAACCGGCACAATAGGGCGCACGTCTGTAATAACCACACTGTTGCGATTGACACGCGGAAGACTGCGAACAGCCTCAACAGGCTCGAATGCGATGAGCACATCTGCCTCGCCCTGAGGAATAAGGGGGCTGCGCACATTGCCAAGGCGCAGCTCGCAGACTACGGAGCCTCCGCGCTGGGCCATCCCGTGAACCTCACTCATGATGGCATTGATACCGTCGTCTACCGCTGCACGAGCAATGATGCTGGCTCCAGTGATGATGCCCTGCCCACCTACTCCAGCGAAGAACACGCTGACCGTTCTCATTTCTTCACCCCGATGGCATGCTCAGGACACACCTGCGAGCAGACGCCGCATCCGTCGCACAAGTCCTGGTTGATCACTGCCTTTCCCTCAGAAACGTAGATGGCCGGACAGGCCACATCACGCACGCACGCCAGATCGCCGGTACAAATGTCCCGATTCACTTCAAAGGTCTGCCAGATACCCTTCGCGCGCTTGGCCCGGTCCAGCAGAAGACTGCACACCTGCTTGGAGATGAGGAGAGCCACCCCGTCGGCCTGAAGCGCTTCCTTGTAGGCCTGGGTCGTCTCTGCAACACGATAGGGATTCACAACGCGCACAAACGGAACACCCATGGCAGTTGCGACTGCCTCGATGCTGATTGCAGGAGCGGGGTCACCGACCGCGTCAGTCATGAGAGACGGGTTGGGCTGGTGACCGGTCATTGCTGTCGTCCGATTGTCCAGGACGGTAAGAACAAACCGATGTTTGTTGTGCACCGCGCTAGCAAGAGCGGACAGTCCAGCGTGAAAGAATGTGCTGTCTCCGATGAAAGCCAGGACACGCTGGTCAGTGGCAGTGTCGAAGCCACACGCAGCTCCAATGCTGGAACCCATGGAAAGAAGGTAATCTGCAGCATTGAAGGGAGACGCAAGCCCCAGTGTGTAGCACCCGATGTCAGAACTGAATACTGGCTCAGGCAGATCCAACTCCCGAATGGCTCGCCGTGCTGCAAGGTATGAACCCCGATGAGGACACCCAGGACACAAGACGGGAGGCCTTGCTGGCAGTGGAGTTGGCCACACGCCGCCTGCCTCCACCTCGACCTTCCGCGCAGGGACTTTATAGTGACGGCTCAGTGCCGCAGCGACAACGTCTACATTGAGTTCATGCACACGTGGAACACCGAGTTCCTCCTTGCCCAGCACGCGTACTGTTACACCGTGAGACAGGAAATCCGCCTTGATGTCGTTCTCCATCAGGGGCTCAAGCTCCTCAACCACCAGGAGTTCGTCAAGATCAGCAGCAAACGCACGGATGCGATCAAGAGGCAGGGGGTACGTGAATCCTGCCTTGAAAACGCGCGCCGAAGCACCCATTTCATTCAGTGCGTCCCAGACATAGTTGAACGCACCTCCTGCTGTGACAATTCCACTCCGGCTGCCCGTACCCACATCTACAATCCGGTTAAGCGACGACTGTTCGCTGAGAGACCGTGCATGAGCGAGCCTTTCCATCAATCTGACATGCATGGCCGAGGCATTCGCCGGAACCGGAACGAAGCGCGCGGGGTCCCTTTCGAACGAGCCTTTCCTCTTCCCGGGTCTCCTGGCCCCGAAGTCGACTCGACCACGCATGTGAGCAACGCGCGTGCTGGTACGAAACAGGACGGGGCTTCCCAGGGTCTCAGAGATATCGAAAGCCTCGACAAGGTAGTCCTTGGTCTCCTGAGGATCTGACGGCTCGACCATCGGGACGCTCGCCAGACGGGCAAAGTACCGATTGTCCTGCTCATTCTGAGACGAATAGGTCGACGGGTCATCCGCTGACAGGACCACAAAACCTGCCCTGTTCCCGACGTATGCGGTTGTCATGAAGGAATCGGAAGCGACATTGAGTCCAACGTGCTTCATGAAGGTGAACGAGCGCACACCACTGGCAGCTGCGGCGGCCGCGACCTCCAGCGCGACTTTCTCGTTGGAAGAATACTCGAAGTAGATACCTGCTGCCTTTGCCGTGAGACTCAGGACGTCGCCAATCTCCGAGGACGGCGTGCCGGGGTAACTGGCAGCCAATCCGACACCTGCTTCCAGCGCTCCCCGAACCGCTGCCTCATTGCCCAGAAGCAACTCGTAGTGACCCGGTCCACCTTCCACTAAAGCCTGGTACTTCATAGTACCCTCCTGTACCATTAGTCACACTTTTACAGCATACGGGGCCGTGATGGGCTGTCAACCATGCCATGGGGTTCGCAGCCATCGATTGCATGCACGCCGTTTTCCGATACACTGGGCACGTCGAGGGCACTTGCTCCCCGATCCAAGCTTAGCCTGAGGAGGCACTGCAATGGAGAAATGGATGTGCACTGTTTGTGGCTATGTGTACGACCCTGCTGTTGGAGACAGCACGCAAGGAGTCAACCCTGGCACAAGGTTCGAGGACCTTCCAGAGAACTGGGTCTGCCCGGACTGCGGAGCTGCCAAGGATCTGTTCGAGAAAGCCTAGGATCCGGCTCGTGAGACACGTCATCGTGGGTGGTTGGACGGCAGGGACGAACGCTGCCCTGCAAGTGCGCAAGCTGGACCCTTCGGCAGAAATCGTGATAGTGGACGCCGAGCCTGTGCCGTACTACGGTCGGCCGGATCTCATTGAATACATCGCGGGCCGCAAGTCAAGGGATCAGCTGTTCATGCACGATGCAGCATGGTATCCAGAAAACGCCCTGACATTGATGAGCGGCCGGCGCGTGGCAGGGATCGAACCCGCGGAACACCGGATTACGCTTGATGACGGTGCGATTCTGTCGTATGACCGCCTGCTTCTCGCAAACGGGGCGTCTCCCTTTGTGCCTCCCGTTCCAGGAAGGGAACTCCATGGTGTCCTGACCCTGCGTACTCTCGAGGACGCTGAAGCGATTCTGTCAAGCATTCGCCCCGGAGAGACGGCGGTGGTCATTGGCGGCGGGGTGCTCGGACTCGAGGTCGCGAGAGCTATCACAGAGCGAGGCATGAATGCCACGGTCGTGGAGTTTGCCCCGCGACTTCTGCCAAACCAGCTCGATGAGTACGGTGCGGGGCTGCTGGTTGAACACCTCAAGACCCTGAACATTACCCCAATTGCAGCGGCAGAGTCTGAGAGAATCCTCCAGGGGGAGAAGGGGGCAGCGGGGGTTGTGCTGAAAGATGGGCGCGTCCTTCCCGGTGCGTTCGTGTTGTTTTCGATCGGCGTTCGACCCAACATTGCGGCAGCCCAGCAGGCAGGCATTGATACGGGCCGCGGTGTGAAGGTCAATGATCTCATGCAGACGTCCGCTACAGACGTGTACGCCGCAGGGGACGTCGCAGAGCACCGGGGAAAAGTGTACGGGGTCATTCCGCCATGTCTGGAACAGGCGCGGATCGCCGCCCAGAACATGGTCTCGCCTGGTTCGGCCACCTATGAGGGAAGCGTCATGTCCAGTTCTCTCAAGACGTGCGGAGTTGACGTCCTCAGCATGGGGCTCGTGAATCCATCTCCCGAGCAGAATGTAGAAGTGATTACGGCCAAGGGCACAAGAACGTACCGCAAGATCGTGCTCGATCAGGGAACCATCGTGGGCGCAATCCTCTACGGGACCACCGTTGGCGCACAGCCCCTGCAGCGAGCAATGCGCGCCCACGCTAACCTCAATCAGTTCAGGGAGCGCCTTCAGGACCCAGACTGGGACCTCTCCGGCATCTAGAGGCCCAGCAAGGCTTCCAATTCCGTACCAGGGCGTCCGACCACAAGGCCGGACGCCCTAATTTGTTCCTGTGCTCCAGTCATATTCAAAGGTTCGGAGCAATGTCGGGATAACCTCCGGGCTTGAAGTCACTATCCCCACCTCGCGATTGTCGTCCAGCGACCCCGTACTGAGGTTCGCAGACCCTATGTATGCGACTCGTCCATCAACCACAAGGTACTTGGCATGCAGATATGGAGTTTCGAGGTATCGCACCTCCACGCGCGTCCCGGACATCCAGGACCGCAGAACGCCGTTGGCAGCAATCTCGTCAGGGGGCGCAACCAGAACACGAACCTTCACTCCCTGTCGGGCCAGACTCTTGAGCTCCTGCGCCACTTGCCCATCATCAAAGACCTCGCTCACCACATCGATGGTATGCTGCGCGCTCCCAAGAAAACTGACCAGCGCCTGCCGACCGTTTACGGGTCCGAGGACAAGAGCTCCTGCTGGACAGGTGCCCCTGCGACGGTCTGCCCAGAAAACACGGACGAGGTTGTCAATTACCACGCGGTCGGGCGTCCGAACCAGGATCTCCCGGTTCTTGTCGAACGCGCTCTTGGTCAGGTTTGCAGTCATGAGCCAGGCTATCTGTCCGTCCACCACAACGAACTTGGCATGAGTAAAGGCATACGATCTGTTGCCCCACACGGCGTCCACTCCTGCGCTCCGCAGTCGGTTGCGGACCGAGTTATTCATCGAGAATCCCCCGAATGGATTCTCCTCCATGATAACCCGTACGTCGCAGCCATGCCGCCTGGCCGTTTGCAGCGCCTCCACCACGGTGGGGTCAGAGATCAGGTAACACTCGACCAGCACGGAAGTGTGCGCGCTCGAAATGTCATCCGCCAGTTTGGTTCGAACCTCGCTTCCGGGAGTAGTAAGACACTGGGTACCCTCTGCGAGGCTTATGTCTTGAGGTTGAACGCGCCCCGGGGCAGTGCTCCACCCAAGCCAGCCCATGACAAGGGCAGTAGCAACCAGGAGCACAATTGCCACGCCAAACCAGATATTCTCTTTTCGAGTCATTGGTAGATGATAGCAGACCTGTCTTCTCGCAGCAAGCGCACGTTGCGTGGCTGGATGAAACGGCTACAATTGGAGCGAAGCCTGTACTACCTGGAGGATGCGCGTGACGGAGGAACGAACACTGCTCATGATCAAGCCGGATGGTGTACGGCGTGGCCTCGTGGGTCGCATCATTGCGCGCGTCGAAGACAAGGGGCTGCGCATTGCAAGGATTCGATTGTTCCAGATGGATGACCGCCTTGCACTGGACTTCTATGCAGAGCACCGCGCGAAGGCCTACTTTCCCAAACTGTGCAAGTTCATGACCTCCGGACCAGTTGTTGCTCTCGAAGTTCAGGCTCCGGGGGCTATTCTCGTTGTGCGCGCCATGATCGGCGCGACCCAGCCAGAAGACCGCGTGCCGGGAACCATCCGAGGTGACTTTGCAATAGACGTGACTGAAAACATCGTCCATGCCTCGTCGTCCTTGCCTGACGCTGAACGGGAACTCCGGCTTGTCTTTGGAGAAGACGAGAGTTCACGTGGGGACTAGCGACATGGAAAGCGACATGAACCCGCGAGAATTGAGGGAGGGCCAACCAATGAATGAAGAGACTGCAGCGCAGCTGGAATCCTTGCTTCGCAACATCTCATACTGGATCAAGAAGAAGGGGCGGGACGCTCTGGCAACCGTGCGTATCACCCTTCCGCAGTTTCAAGTGCTTCAGCTCGTTTACTTCGGGGAAGCTGTGAATGTCCGCGATCTCACACGGTCAACCGGACTCGCTGCTTCCACGGTGTCGGAGATGGTGGATCGTCTCGTAGAACTGGGCTATGTCACGAAGAAACAGAACGAGGTCGATAGACGCCAGATCGTGTTGACGTGCACGAAGCAGGGCGCATCGATTATTCGGAAAGTCATCCGAAAACGAATCAAGACTGTCAGTGCCATCATTCAGGAGATGAACCCTGGCTCGGCGGAGCGCCTCGTGCAGATGCTGAGTGAGTTTGTGGGGCTCTCCAGCTCGGTTTCCGAGTGATCCTCAGCTAGACGCGCGTCCCGGCAGGTTAAGTGCAGACCCTGTTGCTTCGTGCGAAAGCGCTATGAGACGGTGAATATCCTGCTGGATCACGGCGATGTACTGCGGATTTCTTAGCGCAGCAGCCGGATGATAGGTGGGCAGAAATCGTTGTTCATCCTTCAGCAGCACGCTGCCACGCACCTGCCCTATTGAGTAGCGTTCGCCAAAAAAGAAGCGCAGAGCAGTGTTGCCAAGCAGACAGACGACAGCAGGTTCAATGACGGCCAGCTGTGCGTACAGATAAAGCGAGCACTCCGATATCTCAGCAGGTGTGGGAACCCGGTTGTTCGGAGGCCTGCACTTGACAATGTTGCAGATGTAGCAGTCGCTGCGCCGAATGCCTTCTTCCGCCAGCATCCTGTCCAGCAGTTTCCCAGCTTGTCCGACGAACGGCAACCCTGATAGATCCTCTTCACGTCCGGGGCCCTCGCCCACAAAACACACGCGTGCATCGGGTGAGCCAGTACCTGGCACTGCTTTCGTCCGACTTCGCGCCAGATCACACTTCGTGCAAGACTGGACTTCCTGGGCGATTGCCTTCAGGAGTGCTGACCTGGAGTCACACGCCGGACGATCCGAAGCCATTGCTGCCCCTTTCCGTAGCTGACAACTTGTCGACGATGACGAGACGTACGCTGGGAACTTCCATGAACACCAGTTGTGCAATCCGATCTCCAGGAGACACCACGAAGGGTTCACTCCCGAAGTTCGCAAGTACGATATTGACCTCACCCCGGTAGTCACTGTCCACAGTCCCTGGAGAATTGAGCACGAATACCCCGCTCCGCGCGGCCAGGCCGGAACGACTTCGGACCTGGGCCTCGAGACCCGCAGGCAACTCAACGCAGATACCCGTCCGAACAAGGGCAGTGCTACCCGGCTGAATAACCACGTCTGCGTCCTCTGCACTGGCAATGTCATAGCCGGAAGACCCTTCGGTCGCCTTTGTCAGTCGAGCACCGGGGGAGCGCTGGAATACTCCTACCCGATACTCAGTTCTTTCTTGGTCCATGGACGACAGAAACTGCCAGCTGTGAGCTGTCAAACACATCGTCAATGATCTCCAGTGCTTCACCCAGACTGACCGAAGTAACTTCCCGAGCGACGTCGTCGAGCGTTCGGATCCTGTCGGTCATATACAGTTCCACAGCATTCCGGTGCATGCGACGAAAGAACGATTCGAGCGAAAGAAGAAAGCCGCCAAGAACGGCGTCTTTCGCGTGCTGCAGCTCTGCCATGCTGATCTGTTCCCGACGCATGACATCTATCTCTTCGCGCACAACCTCCTGGACACGCGCTGCATTCTCGGGCGAGCTTTCTGCCGATATGTCCAGGAACCCGGTGTTGCTGAAGGACACTGGGAACGACCCAATGCTGTACACGAGCCCCTCCCGCTCTCGAAGCCTCTGGAAGAGACGACTGGACATATTTCCCCCAAAGATGTTCGACACGAGATCCAGGATAATGGCTTGTCTGGAATACTGAGCAAAGCCCGGCAGTGCCATCGCCAGATAGACCTGGTCGGTTGGTCGCTCGGTCTCTCGACATGCCACACTGCGAGGCGGAACGGGCCATTCTGGTCTTCCACCACCTCGCTCCATCCCGGAGAGGGCCTGGTCAACAACCCCGACCACGGCATCCGCATCGAAGTCGCCCGCAATGGACACAACGGTCCCCGAAGCAGTGAAATGCTGCTTGAAGTAGCTGACAAACGACTCCCGGTCAAAGGATCGCACAGATTCGAGCGAACCCAGCGGATTTGACGCCACCGGGTCATCCCCGTATAGGATCTTGAGAAGCTCATCCGCCGCTACATCGTCCGGGCTGTCCTGGAATCCAAGAATCTCCTGCTCAACTACCCTTCGTTCGAGTTCGATGTCCCTCGGGTCGAATCGCGGGTGCAACAGCATGTCGGTGAGGACGTCGAGTGCGGTATCCAGATGGGCCGCCGGTGCTCGCACATGGAACATGGTATACTGCGTCTCAGTGAAGGCATTCAGGTCGCCGCCCACATTCTCGATGGCAGAGGAGATCTCGAGAGCAGTACGGTACTCCGTCCCCTTGAACAGCAGGTGCTCGATGAAGTGGCTCATCCCGCGTGTACGTGCGTCCTCAAAACGAGAACCACTTGCGACAAGGGCCCCGACTGAAACAGTCGGGTGCCCTTGGTCAACATCGAGCACAACTCGGATGCCGTTCTTAAGTGTCAGGACCTGGGGTTCAGCCTGCACACTCCTAGTGCTCGCCATGATGGCGGTCGCCATGTTCATCCCGCGGAGCGGACGCGCCCGTCAGGCCCTTGCGGGTCAACGAAATCTTGCCGTCGTCCTTGAGAGGGAGTGTCTTGACCTGAATCTCATCGCCTACCTTCAGGACTGAGTGAATGTCCTTCACGTAGGAGTCAGAAACCTGGGAAACATGCAGCAATCCAGATTTGCCAGGGGCTATTTCCACAAACGCACCAAAGTCCCTCAGCTCAGTGACCTTCCCTGTATAAACTTTCCCAACCACGATGTCTTCGGTTATCGCATTGATGGCGTCCATAGCGATCTGGCCCTTGGCTCCGTCTGGAGCAGTCACGAAGACAGAACCGTCATCTTCGATGTCAATGTCGCACCCGGTGTCAGCAATGATCTTCTTGATGACCTTGCCCCCTGGCCCGATCAACGTTCCAATCTTGTCGCCAGGAATCTGCATGGTGAAGATCCTCGGCGCCAGCGGGTTGACCTCACTGCGGGGCGCGGGTAGCACTGAAAGCATCTTGTCGAGGATGAAGAGTCGTGCAGTCCGTGCCTGGTCAAGTGCGCGAGACAACAGGTCGCTGTCAACCCCATGGATCTTGATATCCATCTGGAGCGCAGTTATGCCTGCAGCCGTACCGGCGACCTTGAAGTCCATGTCGCCGTTTGCGTCCTCTGCTCCCTGGATGTCAGTCAGAATGACACTGGTGTCGCCTTCTTTCATAAGGCCCATCGCGATGCCAGCGACTGGTGCCTTGATGGGAACACCTGCGTCCATCAAGGCCAGAGTGCTCCCACAGATTGATGCCTGAGACGTGGACCCGTTGGACTCCAGAACCTCCGAAACAACTCGGATTGAATAAGGGAACTCGTTTTCATCAGGTATGACAGGCAAGAGTGCTCGCTCTCCCAATGCACCATGGCCAACCTCCCGCCGGCCCGGGCCACGCATGGGACGCGTTTCCCCGACTGAGAACGGTGGAAAGTTGTAGTAATGCATGTAATGCTTGGTGACTTCTTCCTCGAGACTCTCCACCAGCTGTCCTTCGCTCTTGCCCCCCAACGTTGCGATAGACAGCACCTGCGTCTGTCCGCGTGAGAACAATCCCGACCCGTGGCTCATAGGGAGAATGCCGACTTCGACACCGATGGGACGAATCTCGTCAGGTCTGCGGCCATCAATGCGAACGCCTTCTGTAACTACCCGGTGCCGGATGAACCTCTTGATTTCGGCATCGAGAATCTCACCGACAGCCAGTACGCTGTCCGGATAGGTCCCCGCAAGTTCTGAGGCAAGCTCGCCCTTGAACTCGTCAAGGATCTTCTCTTTCTTGAGCTTCTCTTTGTCCTTCAGTACGACGGGAAGACGCTCCTCGACCATGGTACGTACCACAGCCTGAAGCTGCGGGTCAAATGTCAAATCGGGAACCACAATCTTGTCCTTGCCTGCCTCGGCCCGCAGTTCCTCCTGCAGACGGCAACTCTCCCTGATCGGATCCTCAGCCCGTACCAGCGCCTCAACCATCTCCGCTTCAGTGATCTCCCTTGACCCGGATTCCACCATGAGAATACCATCCCTGGTTCCGGAGACCGTCAAGTCCAGAAGGCTGTCATCAATGGCACCCATAGGTGGGTTAAAGACCAGCTCCCCGTTAATCTTGCCGACCCTGACTGCACCCACAGCATCCACAAAGGGAGCATCGCTCAGGAGCAGCGCGGCAGAAACCGCATTGATGGCCAGTATATCCGGGGAGTTCTCCGTGTCAGCGGACAACACATAGACTATGACCTGCACCTCGCGGCGGAAGTGTTTTGGGAAAAGGGGACGGATTGACCTGTCAATGACCCGTGAGCGAAGAATCTCGCGCTCACTGGGCCGTCCTTCGCGCTTGTAGAAGCCGCCCGGAATCTTGCCCGCGGCATACATCTTCTCGAAATAGTCGACCGTCAGCGGAAAGAAATCGATGCCTTCCTTGGTTGTGCCGCTCACCGTGGCAGTGGCAAGCACGACGGTTCCTCCCATCGTTGCCAGTACTGCCCCTCCTGCTTGCTTCGCCAGCCTCCCGGTTTCATAGGTGACCGGCCTTCCTGCAATGGTACCATGTACCACTCTTACTTCATCGCTTTGTGACATCGGCCCCTACTTGCGGATTCCCAGCCGCTTGATAAGTGAAGAATAGCGATCCTCATCAACCCGCTTCAGACTGTTCAGCAGTCTGCGGCGCTCCCCTACAAGCTTGTAAAGGCCACGCTTCGAACTGAAGTCCTTGGGGTGACTCTGCAGATGTTCAGTAAGCGCAGATATGCGCTTTGACAGCATCGCGACCTGAACCTCGAATGAACCAGTATCGCCCTCGCTCAACTTGTACTCGCCAATAATCTTTGCCTTTTCTTCGGCTGACAGCATGTGGTACCTCCATAGTATCCCAGAACCCAGTGCTGCGTCCAGCCGGAACGCTAAACCGAGTACGGGAGAAATGTACGAGAATTGTAGCAGAAACGACTCACCTGTAAAGGAATCCCTGCTTCTTCAACGGTTCACGATATCTTCTTGCGAACCGCATCGTGCTGCTCGAGAATCATGCGCGCCTGTGCCACGTCGTGGGAAATCTGTCGCGCCAAATCGGCAGGAGAAGAGAAGAGTTGCTCGTCCCGGAGCCGCGCAACAAACTGCACCGTCACGAGGCGGCCATAGACCTGACGATGAAAGTCGAGCAGGTGGACCTCGACGGTACGCCGCGAGCCGGAAACAATGGTAGGGCGCACACCGATGTTGCACACACCACCAGCAGCTGCACCATCAATGACAGCCTGCACCACATAGACGCCGTTGCCGGGCAGCAGCTTCATCGGGTCCGACAGGTCCACGTTTGCCGTCGGAAACCCAAGTTTTCCCCCGATGTGATTCCCCGCTACGACAACCCCCTGCACAGAGTAGCTGCGACCAAGATACCTTGCAGCACCTTCCACGTCACCCGCCAGAATAGCTTTTCGGATCACGGAGCTGGAGCAGATCTTTCCGTCAATCAGTACCGGCTTGACAGTCACAAGCCGCCGGCCCGAGTCATGCAGCAGTCGTGCCATCATGTCGACATTGCCAGTTCTGCCTCTCCCAAAACGGAAATCCTCCCCCACCACCACTACCCTGGCATTGAGGTGGTCGATCAGAACATCCTGCACAAAGTACTCCGGCGTCAGGTTCTGAAAACGCGTTGAGAAGTCCTCCAAGACGATCGAATCCACTCCCAGCTGGCTTGCAAACTGCACGCGCTCATTGTTCGAACTGAGGAGCCCACCCAACTTCTGGGTCGTCAACTTGGGGTTCCGACGGAATGTATACACCACTGAATCCAGCGCCCCCCTGTGACCCAGTGCCAGAAGTTCCTTGATAATGCGCTGGTGTCCAAGGTGAAACCCGTCGAACGCCCCTATAGCGACAGCCGAATCTACACCCGGATACTCTGATGATGACAGATACACCTTGCTCATGTGTTGAGTACCCTGGTTGGCCGGAGTGTCCCGTCAACTGCCTGAGCTATCCCTGCCGGAAGTCCCCGCCCGTCAAGCACCAGCACGAACCTTCCTGACACACGCTCCGCGGGAACCGACACGCCGTGGCGAAAAGCAGCAAGTCCGAGACCATCGAGGCGCACGCGGGGAACACCTGCAAGCAGAGACGGGTTGTCAATGCCCCACGTCAGGAACGAGTCGTCACCCGACTCCACACAAGTACGCAGCCGAGCAAGCGACATGGTTTGACCGATGCCGTACCCATATGCCTGCGTGCGCAATAAACGTCCCATGCAACCGCCGCACCCAAGTGCCAAGCCAACATCCCGACAGAACGCCCTCACGTAGAAGCCACTCGTCACACTCATGCGCACGTGCACATGCCACAGGTCCTGCTCCTGATGCATCCGCAGAACTCGCAGATACTGCACCTTGACGGCTTCAGGTGCAAAGTCCAGCAGCTTGCTTCCGCGCCGCGCAGCTTCATAGCCACGCGTCCCATTCAGCTGTTTGGCTGAAACGTGCGGCGGAATCTGTTCTGGGCGACTTGCGACGCTGTCGAGCGAACTGAGAATCTGCTCCTCGCGGATCCCGACGGCACCATGCCGCTCCGTTACTGGCCCCGAAGTATCGTCCGTGAGCGTCGTCAGTCCAAGAACAAGCTCTGCAACATATTCCTTGTCCCCACGCGGCAACAGTGGAATCAGCTTCGTAGCCTCCCCCATGGCAACAGGAAGGACGCCCGCCGCGGGGGGATCGAGTGTTCCCAGGAAACCGGCCCGCCTTGACCCGAGTACGCCCCGGACAACGCTCAACGCGCGGGCACTGCTGATGCCAGGCGGCTTGCAAAGAGCAAAGAAGCCCCCTGCACCTGAATCCTGCACGGCCATGCTCAACACACTCCAAATGGCCTGATCAGCCCTGGCTCCAGCACCTAAGGTTCCTTCTGGATGTCTGCCTGTATGGAAGAAGGCGTCGCTGTGGCAGATATGACTCCCTGCGTCAAACCCTCCAACGAAATCGGGTAGCTACCATCTGCAAGCGGCGCTTGACTGACGTCGATGTATGCCTTCACCTGCGACGAACCAAGGGAAGAGACGGCAGCACTGGTGCCACTTACAAGGACAGAGACAGATGTGGTTCCGATCGTCACCTTCCAGGCAGGTCCAGCGCCACGAACCTGTACTGGCACGTCTGGTATGGCGAGCACCACGACAGGATCAAGGGTGATACTGCATGTCACAGTCCTGGAGCCACTCATCAGAGACACACCGGTCGGAAGAACCAGCTCGACATCTCGCGTTACGGGCCCGGACCTGCCCGAAATGTCTACAGGTGAGGTTGTAATCACCTTGACCTGGCCAAGGACATCAGGTTCGCCTGTAACCATTACCACGGCTGGGGAACACGAAGTGGCCCCCACCGCGTACCCCGCTGCAGGGTGGCCGCTGACGACAGGCAGCACTGGGAGAGTCCTGACACGCGATGAATCCAGGATAGGAAGGACGGCGACGGCACTCTGGGGCGAAAGCAGTACGCCGGTCACTGCGTTCCCTTCCGTGTCAAAGGCCACGACGTCGCCTGCAACCGTCAGGTTGCCACCAGCAGGAGTCCCCAGCTTGTCGAGACTGACGACAACTGCTGCCTCCTTAACGAGGCTCACGAGCGACGAAGGCCCGGATACCTCCACAGCAGGCGGCTCGGCGTGAGGCGTCCCGAGGACCATGCCAGCTGGAAGCGTCCCAGTGACTTCTGCATGGATGGGCACGGAGATCGTCTGCAGAGACTCAAGCTGTACGCTCACCTCAGAGGGAGTCACGCTCTCAACTGTGACGCCAGCAAGACCCGCTACCTGAACCTGAACTGTTGCGGCAAACGTGCCTTCTGACCTTCCCCGCAGGTCGATCGTGGGGGTCACGTAGCTGCTCGTCACATTCCACAATGTGTTCATCGGGCCACGCAGTGTCACCGTCACGCTAGGCAATGCACCTGACACGACGTACCCCTGAGGAAGGTTGACAGCGACAACCGGTGCTTCGACCGACTTGGTCGTATCGGGCCCTCGCACCCCTGCAACATACACCCACAGGAGGACTGCCAGGAGGACGGAGATAACCTTCGAGTTGAAGAGGACCGACCATGCGTTACGCCTGGCCATCCTGACCTCCCCGCTTTCCCGGCGACGACTTCCGCCCCCTGAACAGCGCAGACAGCGTGAACCTGTGCTCGTTCGCTGCCGGTTTTGTCATGACAAGCAGCATGCCTCGAAGTTCCAGGGGACTGAGATACCGCGTCAGCTTGCCACGCACCGCCAGCGAGATGACCCCGGTCTGCTCTGAGACAACGACAACTATGCAGTCAGTTTCCTCGGTAATACCGATTGCCGCACGGTGCCTGGTCCCAAGCCCACGCTCAAGTTCGGCACTTGCAGTCAGTGGAAACAGGCATCGGGCTGCTACGATTCGATTGTCTGCAATGATCACGCCACCGTCATGCAGCGCACTGTTAGGGTAGAAGAGAGTCGAGAGCGTCTCGGCCCGGACAAGAGCATCCAGCCGCACGCCTGTTTCAACGTAGTCTTCGAGACCCGTCTGCCTCTGAATACAAATCAGCGCCCCGATTCGATTCATCGAGAGGTACTTCACACTCTTGACAATCTCGTCGACAGACTCTTCCCAGTCACGCATGTCTGACAGTTGACCGCGGGCGTCCGCAGCGACAAGTTTGCTGCTTCCAAGCCTGCCGAGCATTCTCCGCAGTTCCGGCTGAAACACCATAACGAGCAACAGCGGAAGAAACGACGTCGAGAAGTTGCGCAGCCAACTGAAGACGCTGTTCAGAGCGAGCAGTCCAAACTTGAGACTCAGCCACTCAATGCCGTAGACCAGGATATAGTAGATGGCTAATCCCTGAGCAAGCTGCAGAGCCCGCGTGTTCGAAATCAACCGCAAGAGTGCATAGAAAAGGAGCGACGTCAGAACGATATCTACTACGATCGACAACCCGCGCAGGGGCGTCAGGTTGTCCAGAAGCTCAGCAAAGAATTTGTCAAGGGCGCTCATATCACTTCACTGCAACTGCTATCATGCGCTTCGATTCAGACCCGAGACGCGACCCATCATAGTCACCATACCATTCCTCTACGTGCAGGCCTGCCAACTGCAGCAGGCGGGACAACTCCGCCGGCGTGTACATGCGCAGCGTCCGATGATATTCGGTCCGCGACGAAGGAGAAACGACAAGCCTTCGTGTACACACTGTTCCCTCTACGACGTTCAAGCGGCGTCTTTCCACAATCACTTCGCCTCCTGTTTCGTGCCATTCCTCGGCCACGAAATGGCGAATGACATAGGCTCCATTCTCCACATCCAGGAAGAGCCGAGCGCCGGTGTTCATATGTGCGGCCATGTGGCACAGGATCGCCCCATCGCCATCTTCCCCATAGTAGCCAAAGGAGCTCCAGAGAGACAACACCAGGTCAGCTCGCAGCGAAAGCTGCATCGAGCGGGCGTCGGCGACGAAAAAATCGGCAGGCACGCCTAGAGCAAGACAGCGTGCCCGGCATGCCGCAACATAGTCAGCATTCATGTCTATCCCAGTTACCCGGAAGCCCAAGCTTGCGAACTCAATGCTGTGACGCCCCAGCCCACAGCCAACGTCCAGCACGACAGAGTCCGGAAGCAGGGGCACTATGCGCAGGATTGCCTGAACCTGAGCACGGGTGCGCGCCTCCGTCACAGTGTCCAGAAACAGGCGTCTGTATGTGTCGTCAAAGTAGCTGACCGTCCAGTCGTCACTCGTCATGTCGGATTCATAGTATGGCATGATGCCCAAAATGCAACGAACGGGGACCGGGTCGAAGCCGCTGTTACAGTTGTTCGCTCGGCTCTGTCCCTTCTGCAGCATTCCACTCAGACGCAGCTCCCATGGAACCTGAAGGCTTTCATCATGGTCCTGAAGGCCGCACGCGCTTTCAGACAACGTGAATGATGGTATAATCTGAGTTCGAACCGCAGACATTGAGCCTCCCACGTGCGGTGGCCGGCTCAGCCGAGGAGTAGTACATGGGAAAAGAAAGCAGAATACGACAGGAACGTAAGCTTGGACTTATCGAGAAGCCAGCTCCTCAGAAGAGGGACCGGACTTCCACAGTTCTTCGCGTCATTGCCATCATACTTATCGTTGTTCTCCTGACAGGGGGTACGATCCTCGGGATCAGGGGAGCGTCCGGCGAGATTGCCTATCAGGTGGGCTCTGGGACCGTGCTTCAGTCAGATATTGACGCGCGCGTTCAGAACTACATTGATATGTACAAGCAGTATGGCATGGACCTTACGAGTTCAGAGTATGCGAGTACGCTGAATTCGATCAGGAAGAGCGTCATCGACGCATCCATCGAACAGGAGCTCTTCTTGCAGTATGCGAAGTCCAAGAACATGACTCCTGACCCGGCCAAGCTCAAGACCTCACTTGACACCGAGGTCGACAATGCGGTAAAGCAGTCCCAGGAGCAGTTTGGAACTGACACGCAGGCCTTCAATGACGCCGTCGTGGCGCAGTTCGGTTCGATGGACAAATACAAGGAAAAGCTGCGCGAACAGCTTCAGCCATACGTGGAAAAGCAGCTGCTGGTTGACGCGGTTACCGCGGAAGTCGAGGGCAAGGTCAGCGTCACCGACGCGGATGTCAAGTCGTACTTCACCTCCGTCGGGCGAGTCAATGCTGAGCATCTCTTGATTATCATTGACAGTGAGAATGACTCAGCATCGACCATCGCCGCAAAAAAGAAGGAAGCCCAGTCGATTTATGACGATATCATTGCAGAGAAGCAGAAGAGCTCGAGCTTTGACTTTGCCAAGTATGCCCAGGAAAAAGCCGCAGAACTCAACAAGGAAACCCCCGATTCGGCAAGATACGAAGCCCTGGGTTTCTTCACCAAGGGACAGATGGTAAAGGAGTTCGAGACTGCAGCGTTTGCGGCGAAAGTAGGCGACATCGTCGGACCGGTTCAGACAGAATTCGGATTTCACATCATTCACAAGATCGCTGAGGAACCAGTGAGCTCCATCTACGACACCCCGGAGACCGTGAAAGCCCTGCATATTGTGTTTGGTTTCGGCACGGGAGACCAGACTGCGGGGGCCAAGGCCGCCGAGGCATTGGCCAACAAGGTATACGCCGAGCTCCAGAAAGGGCTATCATTCAAGACTGCTATTACCAAGTACTCTACGGACTCTGATGCCAAAACGGGCGGCGTCCTCGACTACTTCTCGGAAACGGGCGACGACATCCGCTTCAATGCACTTAAGGGACTCAAGGTCGGACAGTACTCAAAACCAATTGTCTATGGTTCTTCCTACGAGATCCTGCAACTTGTCGACCGCAAGCCGTTTGTCAAGGCCAGCCTTACTGATAAGACAGTATACGACAAGGTCAAGACAGCACTTGAGGATGAACGTAAGGCAGACGCCAAGGCTGCATTCATTGCGCAGCTCAAAGAGCAGTTCCCTGTGCGTCAGGGTACGTGGTCGAGGCTTGCCGGATGGTTCAACCGTGGGCCTGGAAAGGTCTTTTCTGCTATAGGACAGTGGATTGTCAAGGCAACCGGCAAGGGCGAAACCACTTCAGGTTCATCGGACACGGTGACCCCGTCCGCTCAGTAGGCATGGCAGGTGTTTCCAACAGGAAGAAATCGGACATGACCACGACGCCGCGTGTGCACTCACGCGCCCGCGTGGTCATGGCATGCGTTGTACTGCTTGCAGTTCTAGCGGCAGGAGTGATCACGGGGACGCGTTTTGTGGGCGCCTCACGGGACGTTGCGTTCTACGTTGGCAAGGAAGCTGTTCTCAACGACCATGTGACAGCTATGATGGCAGACCTGCCCTTTGATGCGACAAGTACATACTATAAGTCGCGTCTGGAACTAGCCGACCCAACTGACCCCAAGACTCAGTATCTCATGACAGGTCTTCGGCAGGAGGCAATCGAGCGTCTCATCATCATGCATGCCCAAGCGGCAAAGGCGGCAAGTCTTGGCATAGCGCTGGGCCCATCAGCAGTCGATGCTGCAGTGAATGTCTATGTCAGCGAACATGTGGTGTCCGGAGACACACAGGAAGAGGCACGGCTGAGGTCGAGTCCCATGCGGTCCTACATCGAGCTGTGTGCCAACGCCAAGGCATATGAGCAGTTCCTTACCAGCAAGACGACAGTTTCGCCAAGCGAAGTGCAGCAGTACTACGCGACATGGAACTGGAATTACACCGATACCCATGGACGAGTGCTGACACTTGAGCAAGCCGGACAAAAACTCGTTGATGACGCACTTGCCAACAAGAAGTTCCAAATGGTGCTCAAGGACCGCGCTCAGTTGCTGGATCAGACGCTCCCCACAGTCAACGGTGATACTACCTACAAGAAGTTCATGCGCAGGTGGGATTCTCTGTTCGGCATTGCCATTCCGGATTCACTCCAACCTCTGGAGATAGGACCGATCTCATGACAGGTCAACCAAGACAGAGTCCTGCGGGCGCTGACAAGAGAACAGCTCCAAGAAGTGGAGGACAGAAACCGGGGCACGGTTCTCATGCCAGGCATGGGCATGCAGAACGACGTTCAGCCCCAACCCGGTCGGAACCGGTCCTGTCCAAGTATGGCGAACTGCTTCAGGATATCCAGGACGAGGCCAGCTACTTTCTTCCTGTCGACGCGCTGAGCGCTGGTACCCAGAGGTATCTCTATCACCTGGGAGACTATTCGGACACAAGTTCAAGTCAGATGCAGCAGTTCCTGCGCGACATGCAGGAAGAACTCACGAGATTGCAGCAGGGGAAGCTGAACAACGCCGAGCAACGCTCGTCAGTTATTGTCAGTTCATACATGAGCAGTCTTGCTGCGCTCCTGGAAGGCCATTTCTTCTCAGACACCTTGTGGCAGTTGCACAATGCGCGCAAAGGTCTCTATCAGGCTCTCTACCTTACAGAGCTTCCTATGTACGTTCGGGGCAAAGCACTGGTACACAGGCTGGAGGAACTCTCACTGCCACCAACAGCTCCAGTTGAACGGGTCCAGTTGCGCTCAGCTTCTCACCGTGAGCTTGCCCTCAAAGAATGTGAAATCATCGACCATTATCTCGACTATGTTGGAGAAAAGGCAAGCGGTTTTGAAGACAAGCAAGCCATCGCAGAATACTGCATCAAGGCGCAGCAGTATATGGACGGAGTGAAGTCAAGGGTGCTTCGATCAACCACCACCGGTGACTCGACCCGGGACGCCCTCGTGGACATGCTCGTCCCTGAGCTCGACGACACCATGCTCAACGAAGCTCAGGATTCAATAGCCCACGAGGTCGATGCCCTGCGCCGCCAACTCCATGACCTCGCGCTCCGCATAGACGCAGTGCGTGACCCCACTGAGACGATTGCCGCCGTGCTCGATGCTTCTCTTGCGCGGCCCCTGGACCAGCAGGCAATTGATACCTGGCTCGCAAACGACTTTGCCCGCCTGCACTCGTTCTTCCCTGGCTTCAGGCTTGCGTCGGTTCCGGTCCCGGGAAACACACTCAGCGTATTCCAGCCGTACGATGATTCTGAGGTGGTTGCACTCAAGGGTACAGCCACCCACCGCAGACAGGTTGTATGTCCCGTCCTTCCGTCGCGGCGGTGGCTCTCCAATGAGATCAATCTGATGATGACATACTTCCCTGGCAAGGCCTATATTCAGGCTGCCATGAGCGCTTGGGACCCATGTCTGCCATTTCACGCTCAGCGTGATATGTTCATCGCGGCGCTGGCATTCTTCGAGTTGCAGAATATCGCAGGCGTCGACGGAGCTCTGCAGGCGGAAACGAGCCTGCTTGCCACTCTTCAGATCATGGTCGAGGACGTTTCGGCAGCGCTTGACATTGAGATCATCCAGCACCGGTTGACCCATGACGATACCACAACATTCCTGAGGGCCCAGCTCGCCCTGCCGCCGGAGACGCTCGCAGGCGTGGCATCTATCGCAACCTATGACTATGGTCACTCCCTTGTGCGCTTTCTGTACCGGTCCAGATTCAGAGAACTGCGACGACTTTCCCGGCTTAGCAACAAGAAAATGTCCTGGACGGCCTTCTATCAGAACATCTTTGAGCAGGGTACGTTTGACCCCGCTCAACTGAAGAACCCATGAACGTTCCAACGGCTCGCCCGGAACCGGGACAATCCGATCATACGCTGTTTCTAGCCATTGCTGGCAACATTGGTGTCGGCAAGTCGACGCTCACCCGTCATCTTGCTCAGACGTGGAACCTTACACTGCTTCCAGAACCCGTCAAGCAGAACCCCTTTCTGAAGCTCTACTACGAGGACCCCAAGAGATGGGGTCTCCAGTCACAGTTGTTCTTTCTTGCGCAGCGGGTGAAACTGTTCAAAGAGGCAGGAGAACTTCAACAGGCAAAGATTGTAGACCGCACGCTCTACGAAGACGCCGAGATCTTCGCTCGCATCGCGCTGCCACGCACGGAGTACGACGTGTACAGGCAGCTGTATGAGGTCCTTCTCGAGAACCTTCCTGCACCAGACCTGGTTGTGTATCTCCGTGCTTCAACACACACGCTTGCGCGACGTATTCAGTCACGAGGTCGCCCGTACGAAAAGTCTCTGCCTGCTTCTTATCTGCGTAAGCTCAATAATCGATACGATGCCTGGGCGACGGCGTTTTCCCGCGCTCCCCTTATCACGCTGGACACGGACGAACTTGACCTTTTCAGCTTGTTCGGAGAGTATGAACAGGTGACAGATACCATTGCACTCGCACTGCAGGAGAGGGGACTATCATGGCAGTCCACGACTACGACACCCAAGCGTTTCTAGCCATACTCCCGGAACCCATTCAGGAGACGCTGGAGCACCTCAACCGTTTTGATGAACTGGTTGAGGTCGTCCTTGACCTGGGGCGTGTTCCGGAGGCACGATTCGAGTTCGACTTTGTGGCGCTCAGCGATGCGCCAGTGACTCGGGCAGACATCGAGTACGTCGTGTCAAAGGTGGGCGAATTCGACCGTGATAACCGTGCAGGAATCGAACAGACGCTCCATCGTATCTCTGCGATCAGAAACAGACACAATGAGGTCGTTGGGCTCACGTGCAGAGTTGGCCGCGCGTTGTTTGGGAAGATCGAGATCATCGAAGACCTCGTCAAACAGGGCTCGAGCATTCTCATCCTCGGCAGGCCTGGCATCGGGAAAACCACACTCCTGCGCGAGGCATCCCGCTACATCAGCGACACGCTGAACAAGAGAGTTATCATCGTGGACACGAGCAACGAAATCGGGGGAGACGGTGACGTGCCTCATCCCGGCGTTGGTTCTTCTCGGCGCATGCAGGTTCCCTTCAACAAGGAGCAACACGACATCATGATCGAGGCAGTCGAAAACCACAACCCTGAGGTCATCGTCATTGACGAGATAGGACGTATCGAGGAGGCCCAGGCGTGCCGGACTATTGCGGAACGAGGAGTACAACTCATCGGCACGGCTCATGGCAATGACCTTGGAAACCTGATTACGAATCCCACGCTCGTTGACCTCCTCGGAGGAATACAGACAGTCACGCTGAGTGACGAGGAGGCTGAGCGCAGAGGTACTCAGAAGAGCGTCCTCGAACGAAAGGCAGCCCCCACCTTTGACGTCCTCATCGAGATGCGTGAACGAGATGTCCTTGCAGTCTACAGAGATCTGGCTGAAGTCGTTGACAGGGTGCTCCGAGGCTTCGAGGTTCACCCGGAAATCCGCAGAAGGACTTCTGGCAAAGATTTTGTTGTCGAGTCTTCCGTCAGTCGCCCTGCCGTGTCTTCCGAGGAAGGGGCAGCTCAACTCTGGGCCGAAGACTCAGTCACCCGCGTCTACATTCAGGGTGTCAGTCAGAGTTACATCGAACGTGCAGCACACAGCCTCCGCACGAACGTTGACATCGCTCGAACAATCGAAGATGCTGATATTGTTCTGCTCAGTGACACGGTGGCTTCCAAAAAGCCGTTTCTGGTGGAGCGAGCCGAGGCACTGGGGCTTCCCCTCTATACGACCAGCAAGAACAACCTGGCCGCGGTGAAGGATTTACTGCGACGTGTTCATTCAGTATCGGTGAACCGGGATCAGTACAGCGAATGGGTCAGTATCATGCGCGAAGCGGCGGTGTCATGCTCTTCGCGCGAGCTGCCCTATTCAAATGCACTCGAGCGGCGCGTTCAGCACAGGCTCGCGGAGAGGCTCGGCTTGTTCAGTGAAAGCGAGGGAATTGAGCCGTTCCGCCGAGTTGTCGTCTACTCGCCTCAGATGAAGCCCAGGCCTGGCACGCCACCAGAAGAGAAGTCATGAGCAACCGTCCTCTGTTCATTACATTCGAGGGGATTGACGGCTGTGGCAAGAGCACGCAGGCTGACCGCCTTGAGAAGGCGCTGACCGAACGGTCGTGGCGTGTAACCCACACGTTCGAGCCCGGTGGAACAGCGCTGGGGAAGCGCCTCCGAGAAATTCTCGTGCGTGACGGGCTCACGTTTTCTGCGTTTTCAGAGGTCCTCGTGTTCGCGGCGGACCGCAGACAGGACATCGAAGAGATTATTGCACCTGCGCTGGCTCGCGGGGATATTGTCGTCGCCGAGCGCTTCGCCGATTCGTCCGTGGCCTACCAGGGCGTCGCAGGAGGGGTCGGGGAGGAACGCGTGCGTTCCCTCATGAACCTGGTGACGGAAGGGCTGACGCCTGACCTTACGCTGCTTCTCGACATCGACCCTGACGTTTCGCTGCCGAGGAAACCTCATCTCGACCGGATCGAGCAGCGAGGCTCGTATCTCAGGGACGTACGTCAAGCATATCTCCGAATGGCCGCAGACGAACCCGAGCGATGGGTCGTTATCGACGCAGCGCGTCCAGCCTCAGAAGTTTTCGAGGATGTCCTCAGCGCCGTGATGCGGCGACTGCACTAGTGGAGGCTCAACATGCCGGAAGAACACTCTGGAGCATCTGACCGGATTGACCAACTGCTGGGGAGTCTGCAGGAATCCCGCACTTCACAGATTCCCCCCGGCAACAACTCAACTCCACCTCCAGCGTCGCGACGGCGAAACAAACTTTGGATAGTGGTTGTCGTGGCCGCACTTGTGGTTGTTGGCGGGCTCCTTGTGCTGCAGGGACGCAAGGCTTCCCTCAATGTACGCTCATTTCCCTCGGGTGCGACCGTCTACGTGGACGGCGTTGAGGTCGGCACTACGCCTCTGGTTGTCAGTGGTACGACTCCTGGTTCCCACGCCATTGAGATCCGGATGGAAGGGTGGGAACCGTGGACCGAGACAGTTGTCGCCGTACGCGGTTCTACGACCCAGGTTATTGCAAACATGACGCATGCGGCGTATTCCCTTACGATTACTTCTACTCCCGCAGGCGCCACGGTTACCATCGACGGCACAGTCAAAGGAGTGACGCCGCTTACTGTAGCCGGACTCAAGCCACGCAATTATGCGCTGACGGTTGCGCTCAAGGGCTTCGCACCGGTGACTCGCACGGTGGACCTGTCGGATCCGACTGAAACAGTTCAAGACTTTTCTCTGGTGCCGGCCTATGGTAAGCTCGACATTTCTTCCACGCCGCCTGGGGCTGAGGTCATCATTGACGGGACATCAACGGGCGTGACACCACTCAAGGTCGATCAGTTTCCGGTTGGCGATTACAGCCTTGTGCTGAAGTTCGAAGGAAGCAAGGACGTTACCGACACCATCACCGTAAAGCAGGGCGCCACCTGCACAAAACGGTACACGCTTGACCTTGGCCTCGGGGGCCTGAGCGTCGTGACGGATCCTCCAGGAGCAACCATCAGTATTGACGGACAGTCCACGGGTCAGATTACGCCATACACATTCACAGCCCTGAAGGAAGGAACGCACGAGATCTACCTTGAACTCCCGGGCTACCTGCCATGGTCAACCGAGGTTACCATTTCCGCCGCTCAGACACAACAGCTGTCCATTGCTCTTACGAAGCTTGAATAGTGCCAGACCCTCCCGAGGTTGACGACAGCAGAACCGTCGGATATACTCTTGCTGCCGTACAGGATGGGGAGACAGCGGTGCCCTGCAGCCCGGAATCCGCTTACCGGGATCCATGCTGAGAGTACGGGGTTGGTGTTTCCGAAACGGCTTCTGTTGAACGCGTTGAAAGCTGCACACCATGCAATGGGAACCTCTGAACTCTGCCAGGTCCGGAAGGAAGCAACAGTACTGAGCGGAACATGTGCCGTGGCCCGATGCAACCGGAGCAGGATGCAGACAGCAATGCCGGGGGTGCCGGCCACAAACTCTCAGCGTACGGCTTTTGACTCCTGGTAGGAACGCAGCGCTGTCACGACACACAGCGCAGCAATACCTTCGCCGTGGCCGATCCACCCGATCGTGTCGTTGCCGGTGACTTTGACGTTCACTCGGGATACTCCCACGTGGAGAAGTGACGCTATGCGTTTGCGCATCGACGCCTGGTAAGCACCCAGCCTCGGGCGTTCGGCAACGATCGTCACGTCAGCTGAAACAATTCCAATTCTCTGGACACGCGGGTCGCTCAGGACCCGCGAAAGCAGAACCGCGCTGTCCGCGCCTGCATACTGTGTGTCTGAGGCCGGGAACATGGTTCCAATGTCACCTGCGCCGGCACAGCCCAGAATAGCATCCATAAGTGCATGCAGAACGGCATCGGCATCCGATGTCCCATCAAGCCCGGGACCATCCGGAATGCCAACTCCTCCCAGGACGAGAGAACGACCAGACGCAAACCGATGAACGTCGTACCCGAATCCGACTACGGTAGCCCTGCTGCCCTGATAGACTTGCTCGAGAAAACGGGCATCGCCGGGCAGCGTCACCTTGCTGGCGCGTACATCGCCTTCAACGGTCACCACCTGACCACCGGCGGCTTCAATGAGAGAAGCCTCGTCTGTGAATGCGACGCTGTTCGTCCCCTGGGCACCAAGCGCGCGCAGGAGCGTCTCGATACGGCACAGCTGCGGCGTCTGAACTGCTGCAAGGTCTCGCCGGTCGACCGCCTCACTTGAAGCAGGCCCGATATGCCTGAGCGAGTCTGCAACAGGAATCACCGGAATCACTGCATCCACGCCGGGATGCCTGGCACTGAGGAGCCTTGCTACAAGCGATGAGTCCGCCAGCGGTCTCGCCGCGTCGTGCACAAGCACCCAGTCCCCTATATCCGTGCCCTTTCCCAACAGAGCATTGAGCCCGCGCGCAACGCTTTGAGAGCGTGTTGGTCCCCCGGAAACAACTGTAATATCAAGACGTGCAGGCAACACGCAACGCTTCAGCGCCCGTGCCATTCTGTCCATGTCTTCGGGCCGGCACACAAGCGCAAGGTGACGTACGTAGCGGCCACAGGACGACTCGAGAGTTGTGCATATGAGGGGCCTTCCAGCAAACGAAGCGAAAACCTTGCTTCTGTGGAATCGACTGCTGCTCCCCGCGGCAACAATGATAGCAGCTACGTCCCTGCGAGGCATGGTTCCTCGGTCAGTGTTCGTCCGCTGCAGGCTCTGGCCCGTGTGGGAAGCCAATGGCGATCGCCTCTGCAATGTAGCGCTTGCGGTGCAGCGTGATTCCCTTGAGGTCACTCAAATCATCACGTGCCTTATCGCTGATCACGAACTCCCTGAACCCCAAACGCGCGCCAAGCTCGATCCTCCGATGAAGGTTGAAGACCGGCCGCAGGTCACCCGCCAGCCCTACTTCTGCAACAGGCATGACAGCATCCCGGACCGGCGTGTTGCGGAGTGCGCCGTACACAGACCATCCCAGCCCCAGGTCGATGCCGCGGTCTTCGACTGAGAAGTCTCCTGAGATGTTCACATAGATGTCCTTTCCACCCGCGCTGGTTCCTGCTCGCCGCTCCAGAATGGCAAGGGCAATCATGAGCCTGCCATAGTCCAGCCCGGTAGCGATGCGGCGAGGAGATGGAAGGTAGCTGGTAGCCGCAAGCGCCTGCACCTCCACGAGCACTGCGAAGCTGCCTTGTGCGGCGGGCACAACGACAGAGCCGGGCTGCAGGTTGTGAACGTCACTCACAAACGCGCTCGATGGGTCTGCTATGGGTACGAGTCCGTTGGACGTCATTTCGAAGAAACCTGTTTCCCCGCTTCTCCCGTAGCGATTCTTGCCTGCACGGAGCAACCGGTACGCTCCAAACCGATCGCCCTCCATGTAGAGCACTCCATCTACCAGATGTTCGACGTACTTGGGACCGGCGATGGTTCCGTCCTTGGTGACATGCCCAATGATAAGCGCTGCAACTCCGGTCTTCTTCGAGAACCCGGAGATTGCCGCAGCAGTAGCTTTGAGCTGAGCAGGCGTCCCGGAACCGAACACGTCGTCATCCGGTGAAAACGACTGAAGCGAGTCCATGATGAGGGCCACGGGTCGCACTTGCTCAGCCATTGCAAGGGCGTCCGCAAGAGAGTTGGTGGTGGCCAGCAAGAGATTACCGGGATTCAGACCAAGACGGCGCAAGCGGCCAAGGATCTGCGAACGGGACTCCTCGCCACTAACATACAGAACCTTGCCAACCTGTCCCAGCGCACCAGATACCTGAAGCACGAGCGTGGACTTGCCGATCCCCGGCTCGCCACCAACCAGGATAGTGGACCCTACTACCAACCCGCCTCCGAGCACCTCGTCCCAAGGAGCGATTCCCGTCACCAGCCGCTGCTCGGGTTGGATGCTGTCCAATTCCACGCGCAGTTCTGATTCAGCCGGGACAGACCTTGCCATATCCTGTGTAGCGCCTGTCCGCGGTTCGGCCTCGGAGGCTTCCTCAACAAAGGTTCCCCACGAGCCGCACTCCGGGCACCTGCCAAGCCGGGACACACTGATGTAGCCGCACTCGCTGCACCTGTATTGAATCTGTGGTCGGGCCATGGACACTCCAGTGAAGCGGCAGAATCGTCAGTCCTGCTGTTCCCTTCGCTTCAAGACAGGGAACAGGATGACATCGCGTATGGACTCCTGCCCCAACAGCAACATAACCAGCCTGTCAATACCAATCCCAAGGCCACCTGCAGGCGGCATGCCATACTGCAGGGCACGGACATAGTCCAGATCCATGGACTGGCTTTCGTCGTCGCCACTTGCCTTCGCCGCGGCCTGTTCAGCAAACCGCTCCTCCTGGTCCATGGGGTCATTAAGCTCCGTGAACGCATTGGCCACTTCCATGCCGCCCGCAAACAGCTCAAACCGCTGCACGAGATGTGGCTGATCAGGTATGCGCTTGGCCAGCGGGGATATCTCGACTGGATAATCGTGAACAAACGTGGGATCGACGAAGTTCGGTTCTACCATCTTATCGAATACTTCATTGACCACATTGGCATACTCGAATGATTTGTCCATGTGAATCCCAAACTGTTCAATCGCGTGGTGTGCCATGACAGGATCGCGGAGGTCTTCCAGACTCAACCCAGCGTACTGTCGCAGGGCGTTGTCAAACGTCGTGCGAGCAAACGGACCGGCGAAGCGGATGGTCTGCTCGCCAAACTGGACAACCTTACTTTTGGTCACCTCATTCGCCAACTTCAGGATCAGGTCTTCCGTGAGGCTCATCATGCCATCCAGGTCCGAGTAGGCTTCGTACAGTTCCATCATGGTGAATTCTGGATTGTGTACAGTATCGATACCCTCGTTCCTGAAGCTGCGGTTGATTTCAAACACCTTCTCGAAACCCCCGACCAGCAGCCGTTTGAGATAAAGTTCGGGCGCGATTCGCAGATAGAGATCCTCATCCAGCGCGTTGTGATGAGTCACAAACGGACGGGCTGTTGCACCACCGGCAATGGGCTGAAGCATGGGTGTCTCAACCTCGAGATAGCCTCTGGCAGTCAAGTATGTGCGGATATTGGACACGATCGTCGACCGCATGACGAAGGTGTCACGCACATCAGTATTGACCATGAGGTCAACATACCTTCGCCGATAGCGCAGCTCCACGTCAGTCAGCCCGTGGAACTTCTCGGGCAATGTTCGAACTGCCTTTGATAGAAGCCATGCCTTGGACACAGCAATAGTTTTCTCCCCGGTCCGTGTCACAAAGAGCGAACCCTCGGCTCCGATGATGTCGCCCGAATCGACGTACTTTCTAAACCACTCGTATCCCGGCTCCTGGAGATCATCCGAACGAACGTAGAGCTGAATTCGTCCTGACATGTCTGCCAGCACCAGGAAACATGCCTTGCCATGACCCCGAATAGCCATGACCCTTCCACGCACCCGTACTGTCTGACCCGTCAGCGCTTCCCACCGTTCGAGGACAGAGATGACGGAAAGGGCCCCGTCAAATCTCCGCCCAAAGGGATCAACACCCTGGGCGCGGATCTCGGCAATCCTGTTCTTCCGGCTCTGCTCTACTTCGTTCAACTCCAGCACGTCTACACCCTTTCTATGTTGAGAATCTTGTAAGATACCCGCCCCTTTGGGATGCGCACGATGACTGTTTCCTTTTCGTGCTTGCCCACGAGGGCCTTGCCTACAGGGCTGTCAATCGAAATCCGCCCTTCCATGGGGTCGGCTTCGAGGTTACCGACGATGGTAAACCAGCGCGTCTTCCCGCTGTCGAGGTCGACAACCTGCACTTTGCACCCCATATGAACTTCACCGGTAGCAACGTCTTCTGGATCAACCACGACGGCGTGTTCAAGCTGTCGTTCCAGATCCATGATCGTGCCTTCGATGAATGCCTGTTCTTTCTTTGCCTCTTCGTACTCTGCGTTCTCGGACAGGTCGCCAAAACTCTTCGCCTCCTTGATACGTTCGGCAATACGGAGGCGCTCCTTCGTCTTCAGCCTGTCCAGTTCCTCCAGCATCTTCTTGTGCTGTGAAGGGCTGATGTACAGTGTTTCCTGCTCATCCTCTTCCCGTGAATTGGTTATCTCAATGTCTTCGTCAAAATGCTCTTCTTCATCGTTCTTCATGGCAAACCTCCTCGCCTGCATTCACACATATGTTGTGGTATTCGTCCAGCAGTCCTTTCAACTCCGCCGCCCCAGTGATCTGGTTGATGCGCCCGCGATACGTTGTCGCCTCTGGCAGGCCCTTGAAATAGAACGAGAGGTGCTTGCGCATTTCCTTGACGCCGATCGTCTCGCCTTTCAACGCAATCTCCAGGTCAACATGCTGCTGCATGACGCTGAATCTCTCATCAATTCCTATTTCCCTGGGACGCGCCCCACCCAGTATGTCGTTGATCTGTTCGAACACCCATGGATTACCCAGAGCCGCCCGGCCTATCATGACATAGTCGCACTTCGTATAGGCAAGGAACCTCTGTGCGTCCTGCGCGGTTTTCACGCCACCATTTGCTATGACAGGAATTGCAGCGTGTTCCTTCGCCGAAGCTATGACATCCCAATCCTTCGCACCGGAACGGCCTTGAACGGCCGTGCTGCCATGGATAGCAAGGGCTGCCACGCCATTCTTCTCACAAATGCCAAGAATGTCCTCTACAACATTGTCATCGATCTGGAAGCCTTTCCGTATCTTAACTGTGACAGGCAGGGATGTTGCACGGACAACCGCTGCAGTGATGGCATCTACGAGCGCCAGATCCTTGAGAAGCGCAGACCCTGCGCCCGTCTTGACAATCTTGGGCTCCGGGCATCCCATATTGATGTCTACTGCGTCGACCCCCGCTTCGGTCAGGACCGAGGCAGCTTGTGCCATGGCATCCGGCCTGGCCCCGAACAGCTGGAAGTCCACAGGACGCTCTGCAGGGTCAAACGCGAGCATCTCCATGGTCTTGGCATTACCAAAGCGTATCCCGAGTGAAGACACCATTTCGGTGTACACCATGGCTGCGCCGTAACGACGGCACAACACGCGGAACGGCGAGTCACCATACCCCGCCAGCGGCGCTAGAATCGCACGCCCGTCAAGCTGCAGCGACCCTATCCTCATGTCGAACCGTCGCGGTTCAGTTCAAACAGGATGCGAAGACCATCCAGGGTAAGCGTCGGGTCATGAATGCACTGCGCATGCAACCCAGGAACTACGACAGTAGCAAGCCCACCAGTCACAACAACTTTCGCATCCAAAAGACCGCTGTCATGCCGCATGCGTTCGATCATGCCGTCGACCATGAATACCTCTCCCCAGACGACACCAATCTGCATCTGCGTGACCGTGTCGACCCCAAGGCTCGTGGTGGGACGCTCCAGCTCAATGCGTGGCAACTTGGCTGTGCGGCTGAACAGCGATTCACTGGAGTTCAACAGACCGGGGGCAATTGATCCTCCCAGGTAGCGACCGTCGCCGCTCACATAGTTGAAGGTAGTGGCAGTACCAAGGTCGACGACGACGCACGGGCCTCCGTATTTCATGAATGCTCCTACGCAGTCGGCTACCCTGTCGGCTCCCATTTCCGCAGGAGACTCAACATCCCACGAAATGCCGGTATGCAGCGCCGTTGAGACGAGCATAGGCTGCAAATGAAACATCCGATCCACGAGGCGACGCATGATAGGCGTAAGAGGCGGGACAACGGACGCTAGAATGACAGATGTCACGTCACGTGGCAAGGTGTCAGAACTGTCAAAAAGACTTCGCAGAAAGACGCCATATTCGTCGGCGGTCTTGCCCCTGTCAGTCGTGAGCCGCCAGCTCTCACGCAAGACTTCGCCATCAAACAGGCCAAACACTATGTTGGTGTTTCCGACATCAATGGCAAGAAGCATGACTCACGCCTTCAACGCAAAATGGCGGAGAGACCGGGATTTGGACCCGGGAGGCGGTTTTATCCACCCACTCGCTTAGCAGGCGAGTGCCTTCAGCCACTCGGCCATCTCTCCGCAAACCTGGACAATACCTAGAACTCCTGTCAGTATACCGGCTTCGAGCACATTATCAAGCCCTGACCCATCTTCACCGGTCAGAACAGAAGCTCCTCGTGACCCCCCGCAGAACGGTCGGAGTCCCCAAGGTACTTCCGGCCAAGATCTGTCATGACCCGTCCCTGTGCTGTTCGCGCGATAAAGTTCAACTGCACCAGGTATGGCTCGATAACGACCGACACTGTTTCAGGATCCTCATTAATGGCCGACGCAAGGCTGTCAAGCCCTACGGGTCCGCCCCTGAACTTCTCGTCAATTGCACGCAACAGGCGACGGTCGATGTCCAGCAGGCCATACCGGTCAATTGCCAAACGTGAGAAGGCCTCATCAACAAGCTTCACATCGATTACCCCGGCACCTGCATAGGCCATGTAGTCCCGGATCCGTTTGAGATTCCGGAGGGCAATGCGGGGAATCCCCCGCGACCGGGCTGCAATACGCCGTGCCGCCGCTGGCTCGACAACCGTTCCAAGTCGCTCGGAGGCGTGTGTGATAATCAAGGCAAGCTCCTCTTCGTTGTAGGGATCAAGGCGCATGACTATTCCAAACCGGTCGCGAAGCGGAGCGGAAAGCATCCCGAACCGCGTCGTCGCACCAATCAGCGTGAAGGGTTTGAGTCGAATCGTCAGCGTCTTGGCACTCGGACCCTTGCCAAGGATGATGGGCAGCCGAAAGTCCTCCATTGCAGAATAAAGGCTCTCTTCCACAGCTGCAGGCAACCGATGGATCTCATCAACAAACAGGACATCGCGCTCGCGCAGTGAAGCCAGAATGCTTGCCAGGTCCCCTGCCCGAGTTAATGCTGCTCCACTCGTGTATTTGAATCGTACCCCCAGCTCAGTAGCGATGATCTGCGATAATGTCGTCTTGCCAAGACCGGGAGGGCCATAGAGCAGACAGTGGTCAAGTGGTTCGTTTCGGCTGATAGCGGCTTTCACGAATACTGCAAGGTTGCGCCGGATCTGCTCCTGGCCGACAAAGTCGTCCAGGCGCCGCGGCCGGACTGTGGCTCCTGCCGCATCAGTTTCCGGTGGGGCGCTGGTGACATCAGGCGCCAATGCCTGCTTGCGCCGCACGTGCTTGTCTGTTCCTGCTGCCATTGGCTACTTCTCCGAAAGCAGTTGAAGTGCGTCGCGCACCAGCTCTTCTGCGCCACGGTCGGCGGGATCGCCCAGTTGACGGACGGCCCCACTGATCTCTCGCTGTGAATATCCAAGCGACCTCAGAGCCATCTCTACGTCTGCCAGTATGCTGGGCTCCAGAAGGGGTGCCTCGGATGCGACAAGTTCGGCGTACTTTCGATTCACAATGGGACGAAGTTCAATCAGGATACGCTCAGCGTTCTTCTTTCCGATGCCAGGTGCTGATGTAAGCAGCGCCGCGTTCTGCTCGCGCACCGCCTCAACAAGGCGCGCCGCCGTCGTGGCCCGCAGCAGATTCAACGCCGTCTTGGCGCCCACGCCAGGAACGTGCTCCACCAAATCCACAAAGACCTGGTAGTCCAGCTCGTTAACAAACCCGTAGAGTTCCTGCCGGTCCTCTTTGACTACATGATAGGTTTGCAACTCGACGTCCTCCCCGACCTCGAACACAGAAGTGTCAACAACATGCACTTCGTAGCCGACGTCACCGGCGACTACCACGAGTGCTGAGTCGGTCTTGCGAAAAACGTTGCCCCTAATCAGTGCGATCATCAGAAGCCTCGGCAAGAAGGGCTTCACGGTACGACCCGGTGAATGTATGGCACAGAGCAATGGCGACCGCGTCAGCCGTATCGTCAGGGGTTATGTGTTCCTCGAGCCCAAGAATCTGGCGCACCGCGGCCTCGACATTCTTCTTGCTCTCAAGCCCATAGGATGCCACTGCCAGCTTGACCTGCTGAGGGGTGTACTCAAACGTGGGGATGTGGTACGTGCCAACGGCGAGAACAATGACCCCGCGAGCTTCGCTGACTTTCATGACAGTACGCGCATTGCGAAAAAAGAACAACGACTCCAGTGCCACTGCATCCGGGCTGTACCTGCGTATAATACGCCTAACCCCATCATAGATGAACTTGAGGCGCTCGGCATAGGGGCTGGAACTGTTCGTTTCAAGGCACCCATAACCCAGCAAGGCCACGGCATCGCCTTCGGATGAGACGACACCATAGCCAATGCGTGCCAGTCCGGGGTCAATGCCAAGAGTAAGCATTACTGCTCAGCTTTCCTGCTCCAGCTGCTGGATAATCTCGTCGCTCATCTCATAGTTGGAGAAGTAGTCGCTTACGTCGTCGTGTTCATCAAGTGCCTCTTCAAGGCGTGCGATCTTGCGCGCGTCCTCCAGAGCAACGGGCACCAGGGTCTTGGGTATCATCACAAGGGACGCAGACTTGACCGGTATTCCGGCAGCCTCCAAAGCCTGACGAACCTTGTACACATCTTCCGGCCCGGTGATAACCGTCGTGGTCTCCTCGTCCTGCTTGAGATCCTCTGCCCCGCTGTCCACTGCGATCATGAAGAGGTCATCGTAGGACCTGCCGCCAGCGTCTATCTCGAGAGAGCCCTTTCGCTCAAATCCCCAGCTCACGGATCCATTCTCTCCCAAGGCCCCGCCGTGCTGTGAAAGAATGCGCCTGATCTCCGAGGTGGTGCGGTTCTTGTTGTCCGTCGACGCCATGATGATAAACGCGGTACCATTCGGGCCATATCCCTCGTAGGTCGTTTCCTCGTAGGTGACACCCTCCATCTCGCCCGTACCCCGCATGATAGCCTTTTTCACGTTGTCATTAGGCATACCAGCAGCCTTGGCTTTTTCCACTGCGGCTCGCAGCCGGGAATTGGTTTCCGGGTTTCCCCCGCCAGCTTTCGCAGCGATGATAATCTCGCGTGTAATCTTGGTAAACGCGCGCCCACGCTTGGCGTCTTCGGCGCCCTTCTTGGCCTGAATATTGTGCCACTTGGAATGCCCAGACATCTAGACCTCCTGAGTATGTCTCTGCGCTGCTAGGCGCAAGAACTGCTGATGTATTCTTGTATCGGTCCCAAGTTCGGGATGAAAGGACGAGGCAAGTATTCTCCCCTGTTGAACATATACCGGACCCTCCGAAACAGCAGCCAGAACCTTTACCTCCGGTCCGGTACGCACAATAACCGGCGCACGGATGAAGATAGCATGAAACGGAGAATCGAGTCCTTCGATGGCCAGGTCTTCCTCGCTTGACTCTTTCTGCCGTCCAAAAGCATTCCGGTGGACAGTCACATCCAGAAGCCCCAGACGCGGTTGATCCGTTCTATCCTGGATTTCCCGTGCAAGCAGAATCATACCGGCGCACGTACCGTAGATAGCCAGTGTTCCGCTATTGAAGCGCTCTACAATTGCATGATCCAGCCCGAAGCTACCCATCAGCTTCCCCATCGTGGTGCTTTCGCCCCCGGGGAGAATCAGTCCATCAACTCCCTCAAGGTCTTCGGGCAGCCGGATGAGCCGCACATCAGCGCCAAGCGCCGAGATCATTCTCGCGTGTTCCCGGAAGTCTCCTTGCAGAGCTAGTACGCCGATGGTCACGTCTAGTTGTCCCGTACCTGCATTTTGTCAAGTTCTACGAGAGTTCGAGCGTCAATGCCAGACATACCCTCTTTCAGCCCCTTGCTGACCTCCGCCAATATTTTCGGGTCGTTCCAGTACGTCGTCGCGGCGACGATTGCCTTCGCCCGAGGCAGCGGGTCTGAACTCTTGAAGATCCCGGAACCCACGAAGACGCCATCAGCCCCCAACATCATCATGAGAGCCGCATCCGCTGGCGTCGCGATGCCGCCAGCAGCGAAGTTGACAACGGGCAGATGCCCCAGTGTCTTGACTTCGCGGAGCAGTTCGACGTTGACTCCCAGGTTCTTGGCCTCGACGACAAGCTCGTCGTCAAGCAGAGATTGCACCTTGCGAATCTCGTTCATGACCGACCGCATATGCGTAACCGCCTCTGACACATCTCCGGTGCCAGGCTCTCCCTTGGTCCTGATCATGGCGGCGCCCTCGCTAACGCGCCGGAGTGCCTCGCCAAGGTCCCTTGCTCCGCACACAAACGGTATTCTGAATTGCCACTTGTCAATGTGATATGTCACATCTGCAGGAGTCAGCACTTCACTCTCATCGATAAAGTCGACGCCAAGGTATTCCAGTATTCGCGCTTCAGCTATGTGCCCGATGCGAACCTTTGCCATGACAGGGATAGATACAGCATCCATGATCTGCTCGACGAGACCTGGATCGGCCGCCCGTGCGACCCCTCCCTCCTTGCGAATATCCGCAGGAATACGTTCGAGGGCCATGACAGAGACGGCTCCAGCCTGCTCTGCGATTCTTGCCTGCTCCACCGTGGTAACGTCCATGATGACGCCACCCTTGAACATCTCGGCGAGTCCTCGCTTTACGCGTGTCGTTCCAGTTTCGGCCATGTCTGCCTCCTCTTCAACCTTTAGAGTTTATCGTGTTTTCGCTGTTTGGCAACGTATTCGCCTGCACTTTTCCCGGCAAGGAATCCCGTCGAGAATGCCGCCTGCAGATTGAAGCCGCCCGTTCTAGCCTGAAGGTCGAGAACCTCACCTGCCACAAACAGGCCTGGCACAAGGCGAGACTGCATGGACCGCGGGTCAATCTCTCTCAGCTCGACACCACCGACCGTCACGATGGCCGACGCCAGCGGTGCGCTTGCGGAGCATGTCCATTCTGTTTTCTTCACCATTGCAGCCGCCATGCCAAGAGTCTTCATACTCAGCGCCATGGTAGAAGATCCATCGACATGCCAACGATCCAGCAGGGCGCCCACGAACCTCCTTGGAAGAAACGCATACAGGTACTTCTGGACACCCTGTCCGTTGTGGCACGCAGTAACCTCTCTGCTAACCTCTTCCAGAGACTTGCCGGGCCGGAGGTCAAGTGCCAGGGCAACGCGTTTTCCCTGAGCAATCTGTGGTACCACTGCCAGGCTCAGTGAAAGGGCGGCCGGCCCTCCAATCCCACGGCGCGTAATCATGATTTCCCCAACCGTGCGGCCAATGACACGGCCTCCCGTGCGGGCCTCAAGGGCTACCCCCTGCAGGGAAACGCCCTCCAAGTCGCCAAGCCACCAATCCTCACAATACAGCGGTACCAGACCCGGAAGCAGCGGACTGATGTGATGTCCCAGGTCACTGAGTATGCGATAGCCGTCACCCGTCGATCCTGTGCCGGGGTACGACTTGCCTCCGGTCGCCAGCACTACTGCTCCCGCCCGGATAGAGTCGCCGTTCTCCACCGCCACGTGCAGGCCCTCGTCCCCGGGAACGACGCCGGTTACGCGGGAGGAGTAGCGCATGCGCACGCCTGCCCTCGTCAGAAGAAATCCAAGAGCCTGAACGACATCCGCAGCGCGGTCCGTAACGGGAAAAACCCGCCCACCACGTTCCGTTTTGACGTCGAGGCCAGCTTCCCGCAGAACGTTTACGAGGTCATCAGGCGAAAACAGGGAAAAGGCGGGATACAGAAACCTGCCATCCTCCCCGAAGGCTTCTACGAGTTCGGTGCGGGAGCTGTCATTTGTAAGGTTGGCGCGCCCCTTGCCCGTTATTCCGAGTTTCTTGCCTAGAACCTGGTTTCTTTCGAGGACTGCCACGGACATTGCCCTCTGACCAAGTCCCTCGAGGACCTTCGACGCCGACAGCGCCGCCATCGCGCCTGCTGCGCCCGCTCCTATCACGCACACATCGATGTCAGTAGTCATCTCACTTCAGATTATACGCGAATCGGACCGACGCCCGAGCGACCTGAGCTGCCTCCTGTAGGCGCGCAGCGCTTGCGTGGACGAGAAAAAACAATACAATCAAGGTTGTGCGCCCGTAGCTCAACTGGATAGAGTGACGGTCTACGGAACCGTAGGTTACAGGTTCGATCCCTGTCGGGCGCACCACTCTGACTATGCCTCTTGGTGATATTGAATGCATGCGCCTTGCGCTGGACCAGGCCAGGCGCGCCCGTGATGAGGGGGAAGTTCCAGTTGGCTGTGCCGTGGCCCGGCGCGGCGAGCTGGTGGCGTTGGCACACAATACTCGCGAGCAGTCGAAGGATCCAACGGCGCACGCTGAAATCCTGGCGATTCGTGCTTCTGCGAAAACACTAGGGGACTGGCGGCTTGATGGCTGTGTGCTGTACGTGACGCTGGAACCGTGCCCCATGTGCGCTGCGGCAGTAGTACTCGCAAGGATCGAGAGACTTGTGTTTGGGGCTTATGATTATGATAACGGCGCTGTCGGGAGTAATGGTAACGTGCTTGCCCGCCCGATGTTCGGTTGGAGAACTGAGGTCACCTCTGGCTTGATGCGAGACGAGTCTGAGGATATACTACGTGAGTTCTTTGCTGGCGCCCGGGCAAAACGGAGAGGTGGCTGAGCGGTTGAAAGCGCTTGCCTCGAAAGCAAGAAACGGGGTTCCCTCGTTCGTGGGTTCAAATCCCACCCTCTCCGCCACTGTGTTTTCCTTGGACGTCGTCTGCACCCCTTCACTGTGAGTCCACAGCGTCCGCCTGCCTATGCTATCGGGTTCTCCCCACTTCTTGAGGAGTTTTCGCGTGTTCCTCTCCGGGCAGAGGGCACAATTCCCCCTGCTCTCAAAGGAACCCTGTATGGAATTGGGCCCGGGCGATTCAGTAGCGAGGCGGCCACCGTCGGGCATTGGCTGGACGGCTTTCCGATGCTCACCGCTGTGCAGGTCTCCTCTGACGGCCTGCAATTCAGCAACCAGTACGTTGCAACTGACGCCTACACACGGGCCCTCATAAGTGAACGAGGTTCGGCCTGGATGAGGCGCGTGCCTGGCCATGGTTCAGGTTTCAATGTTGTGCCGGCGACTGGAAGTATCGACGTCCTCGATGGTTCTGGACAGGGCATCACCGTGGACCTCGCGACACTCGCCACTGTTGGCACAGGACGCCGGTCATTGGTCAGGTCCTGCTATGCCGTGTCGCCTCACCCGGTGACCGACCCCTCCACTGGCGAATGCCTGGACCTGTTCCTTTGCAAGGGGGACGAAGCTGGCTATGTCCTTCAGTCGACAGACCCCTCTGGAACTCCACGACGCGTGTGTTCTATTCCGTGTTCTCATCCCGCATGGATGCACTCCTTCAGTGTTACTCCGCATTGGATCGTACTCGTCGAAGGGCCGTTCACTGTACGCGCCGCCTCTTTCAGGTCCAATCGCCGTCCTGAGCTGAGAGACTACACCTGGGATGCGAGTAGAGGAACGCGTATTCTGCTGGTCAACCGCGCCACAGGGGAACTCGTCAGAACGCTGAGCACGCGCGCCCTTTTTGCCCTGCACCATATCGGCGCATGGGAAGACCGCGACACTGTGTTCGTCGACGTTGCGGCATTTGGTGATCCAACCATTCTCGGGTCACTGTCCCTGGACCCCGACGGGATGCCTCGTGGCCCCTTCCCGGCACCGCAGCCCACGCGTCTTGCCATCGACACTGCGCGGGGAGTTGTGGCATGCACCCCTCTGAAGTGTCCGGCAGGCGACTTCTCTGCTATCGATCCCCGGCGGTCCATGTCGCAGCACGAAATCCTGTACAACGTGGTTCCAAGAAAGGCCGGGGAACCCTGCATGATACTATGCCAATCCACTTCCGGCTCTGGCGAACGCATGGAGTGGTACTCTGACAACTGCTATCCTGGCGCACCCGTGTTCGTTCCTGCGTCCAGCACGAGCCCAGAAGGAACCGGCTGGTTGCTGGATATCGTACTGGACGTTGCAGCCCGGCGCTCCTTCCTTCTGGTTCTCGACGCCGCGACGATGACTGAGCAGGCGCGGGCATGGCTGCCATGCAGCCTGCCTTTCGGCTCACATGCCTTGTTTGCTCCATTGGAGGCAACACCATGACTGCATCATCGCGACAACACGCAACAGCCTCGAGCGACCCTGTATCGCTCCGATACACTCGGCAACTGTGGATGAAACAGATCGGAATACCGGGTCAACACAGGCTCGGGGAAGCATCTGTCCTCGTGGTGGGCGCGGGCGGTCTCGGCTCACCAATCCTGTCGTGTCTCGCCGGCGCAGGTGTCGGCACCATTGGAGTTATCGACGGTGACGTCGTAGATGTGACCAATCTCAACAGACAGTTCTTGTACGTAATGGCAGACATCGGACAACCGAAGGCCCTTGCCGCGCGCGACAAGCTGGTCAGCCTGAACCCTGAGATTCGCATCGAAGCGTATCCTACGCGCCTGAACGCCGAAATTGCGTACGAACTCATGAGCGCATACAGCATGGTTGTGGACGCCTCCGACAACTACGAAACCCGGTACCTGATTTCCGACGCCTGCGTTCTGTTTGAAAAACCCTTGTTCATTGGCGCCGTCAGCGGCTTCCATGGCATGGCACTGACCGTCCTGCCACGGAAGACAGCCTGTTTTCGATGTCTTTATCCAAAACCCCCGTCAGCGTCCATGGCACGCCAGGAACGGGCTCGCGGCATTATTGGAACCACTCCCGCCATCATCGGCTCCATCGTTGCCCAGAACGTCATCAAGTACATCGTGCAGGCGGGCGACTGGATGGCTGGGAAACTCCTGCTTATGGATGGGGAAGGCAACCGTTTTGATACCATTCCCCTGGACCGTAATCCCGCATGTCCGGTGTGCGGCGATCACCCCACCATCACTGAGCTGGTACCACTCCGGAGGCGTTCAGGTCAGACGTCGTGCTGAGTGAGTCAGGTCGCAGCTGGGACGTCTACACCTGCTTGGGAGAAGATGTGACACCCAACTTGTCCGCCGTCCAGCTCGAGCGTTGCCGTCCCGTCGGGGATGGCGCCACTAACCACCTCGATAGCATCGGCCAGCACCTCACGTGCCAGGTCGGCCGAAGCATTCGCAAGAGCTGCAGCGGTCGTCTGATCGGTGCACGTCAGCCTGAGCCGGATGTGGTCATTGACGGCCAACCCCCGGTCCTTGCGGCAGCCCTGGACAAAGTGCGCCACTTCTCGAACGTACCACTCCGCTCGCAGCGCCGGCGTCACCTCCGGATCGATGGCCACGACGATGCTTCCTGAGGAGGCCGCAAACAGTCCCCCTCTGCCAGCCACAGACGCGATAACGTCTTCATTGGTCACAGTGAACTGCGCGCCGTCAATATCGAGGACTGCCCCGCCTTCCTGCTGAAGCTCAGCATACACTCTTGCAGAGTCAGCGGCCAGCGCCTGCTGGATGGCAGGAATCGCCTTACCTGCACGCTTCCCGAGGACCGGAAGATTCGGGCGCAGAGAGAACTCGGCAATGTCCGTTGCCTGAGCAGCCAGTTCGACATCTTTGACATTCAACTCATCGGCAATGATCTCTCTGTGAGAAGTGAGTGCCTGCCGCTCTTCCGGGCCAGCCACGAACACTGTCGCACGCCCTAGCGGCTGTCTGGTCTTGACTCCCGCCTGCTTGCGGGCGGCTCTGCCGAGTGAGACAACGTCCATGACGGTCTGCATCTCACGCGTGAGCGCCGCGTCGCAGAGCGACTCGTCAACCGATGGCAAATCGAGAAAGTGTACCGATAGTGGAGCGCTCTCGTCGGCAGAGCGTACCAGATTCTGGTACATCTCCTCAGAAAGAAACGGCGTGAATGGCGTCAACAAACGCGCAAGGCCAACGAGCACAGCATAGAGCGTCTGATAGGCAGCGAGTTTGTCCTCGTCGTTTTCGCTGCGCCAGAAACGACGTCTGCTGAGGCGAACATACCAGTTGCTGAGATCCTCTACGAATGCCTGGATACTTCGCGCAGCTGGCGTAATCTCGTAGGCTTCCATGTTGGCGCGGACTTCCTGTACGAGCAGCTGGAATCTGCTTAAAAGCCACCGATCGAGCTCCGGTCTGGCCTCCGCCGCCACCGGTTCAGCATGAGGGTCAAAAGAGTCAATGTTGGCATAGAGTACGAAGAAGCTATACACGTTTCTCAGCGGAATGATAAAGTTCTTGAGGGCGTCTGCAACAACGTTGGGGCCAAAACGCCTGGGGTACCATGGTGGCGTACTGGTATACAGGGACCAGCGGAACGCGTCCGCTCCCTGACTGTCAAGAATGGACCAGGGGTCAATGACATTGCCGACGTGCTTGCTCATCTTGTGGCCTTGTTCATCAAGCACAAGTTCCAGCACCATGCACCGCTTGAAGGCCGGGCGATTGTTGAGCGCGGTGGAAATCGCGTGCAGTGTGTAGAACCATCCGCGTGTCTGGTCGATGCCCTCAGAGATAAAATCCGCCGGATACATCCTGGCAAACTCGTCCTGGTTCTCAAAAGGATAGTGCCATTGCGCGTACGGCATCGAGCCAGAGTCAAACCAGACGTCTATGACTTCCGGGACGCGATGCATGACACCGCCGCACTCGGGGCATCGAAGCTCGATCCTGTCTACATAAGGGCGGTGCAATTCGATTGCAGGATCGGGATTCAGGGCCATTGCGTTGAGCTCCGCAATCGAACCAACGGCGTGCTGGTGCCCGCAAGAGTCACACACCCAGATAGGAAGAGGGGTTCCCCAGTATCTCTCTCGTGACAGCGCCCAGTCCTTGATGTTCTCCAGCCAGTTTCCAAAGCGACCGTTCTTGATGTGGTCAGGGTACCAGGTGATCTCCTGATTGTTAGCAATCATCTGGTCCTTGAATGCTGTCGTACGAATGAACCAGGAGTCCTTGGCATAGTACAGCAGGGGCGTATCACACCGCCAGCAGAAGGGGTACTCGTGCTCGATACGCTCTACCTTGAACAGTTTGCCATCCGCCTTGAGCTGCCTGCGGATGTCAGGGTCGCTGCTCTTCGCATCCCTGCCCGCCCAGGGAATGACTTCCGACGTGAACTTTCCCGCAAGGTCCACAAGCTGTACAAATGGAAGACCTTCCTTGAGCCCGACCTCGAGGTCGTCCTCGCCAAAAGCCGGAGCCAGATGCACGATCCCAGTGCCGTCAGTCGTGGTAACGAAGTCCCCGGCTACTATCCGCCACCCGCGAGCAGCATCCTCTGCCCCAACGCGCGCAAAGTCAAAGAGAGGCTCATACCGCACACCTAACAGTTCAGTTCCGCGATAGGTCCGGACGAGCTGAACGCGTGGAGCGTCATGTCCGAATACGGCTGACAGGCGTGCAGTAGCAGTCAGGTATCGTTCTCCATCCAGTTCGACCACCGAGTACTCGACTCCCGGGTTGACCGCCAGACCAACATTGCTTGGCAGGGTCCAGGGTGTGGTCGTCCAGACCAGAGCCTTCACACCCACAAGGTCTCCGCTCGTGAGCAGAAACTTCACATAGACAGTATCTTCCTGCACCTTCCGGTACCCCTGCGCTACCTCATGCATCGAGAGCGCAGTTCCGCAGCGCGGACAGTAGGGGACAACCTTATGCCCCTGATACAACAGGCCCTGTTCACTGAATGTCTTGAGGATGTGCCACTCGGACTCGATGTAGTCGTTGGTGTCTGTGGCGTACGCATGTTCCGTGTCGAGCCAGAAACCAATGCGGTCCGTCAGACGCTCCCACTCCTCCTTGTACGTGAACACGCTGTTCTTGCACTCCTGCACGAACGCCTCGACGCCATACTCCTCAATCTGTTGTTTGCCACTGATATGAAGACGCTTTTCTACCTCGATCTCGACAGGCAGGCCCTGGCAGTCCCACCCTCCCTTGCGGGGAACGTAGTATCCTGTTCCTGCCTTGTACCTCAGCACCGTGTCCTTGAAGACGCGTGCGAGGCCATGGTGCACTCCAGGACGTCCATTAGCCGTGGGAGGACCTTCGAAGAATACGAATCGCTCCTTGTCGCTGCCTAACTGAAGTGAGCGCTCGAAGATGTGGTTAGTTTTCCAGAACTCGATAGTAGCTGCCTCCTGCTCGACAATCTTGTCGGCAGGCTGTATGGGCTTGAACATGAGGTTTCTCCTCGTCGCTGGTCTTGGTGTCGAAATCAGCCTACATACTACGTCCCCGGCAGACGTTGTCAATCAGAAGACGGTGAGCTCAAGCACCGTCGAACAGGCTCCCGAGATAGGGTTTCACTGGAGCGAAGTTGGCCTTTGCAATGTTCCAAAGGACCTCGGTCCCGTGCTCAGCAACAACCTTGGCAAGAAACGACTGCGTCTCGATCGACGCACCCTTGGGCAAGGTGTCCAGTCCGATCAGACGTCCCAGCGAGGCGAGCTCCTGGAGAAACGCATCCCTCGCAAGCACTGAGGCCGCAGCAACTTCAGGATAGCGTTCCGCCTGCGTCTCAACCAGGAACTCAAAGGCAGGCGGTTCGTGCCATAGTCCCGCCGCCCGCTCGCCATACTTGTCCAGTATGACAGTCCGTGCCGACGTCCTCCCCGCAATATCGCCCAGTAGCTCGAGGTACAACTCATTGAGCATCACATTGACGTTGCGAACGCGCTGGTACCGCGCGTTGTAGTCGCGGGGCAGCACGACACGCGTTTCCCACACGCTGATGTCGCGGAGCCTGACGGCCACCGACCGCACGGCTTCGTCTGACATCAGTTTGCAGTCGCGCGCTCCCGCCTTCACAAGCTCACTGCGTTCGCGTTCGTTCCGCGCCGCACACGCCGCCAGAACAAGAGGACCGAACAGGTCGCCCTTTCCCGATTCATCTGCTCCAACAACAGGGAAGGCAACCGCTCCAGCCTCTCGCTTCTCCCCCTGGCCAAGGATGTGATCCGCCATGGCGACTGCACCATCGGTCTGATTTCCCTGAATCAGGACCTTCCCACTGCGATACGCTGTCACAACTGCACCGTCAGTCCGAACAACGAATGCTGCTACAGAAGGGACGGCCTCCTGCTCATGCGCGCCTGCTGCCAGCATGGCTCTGCGCAGTCTTGCCTGCTGCTCACGGGTCATCGTTCGTACGACATTCACAGCGTCTCTCCTCTCGCCGGTCCACAGTACTGACCGGACAAGCCATGGGGGCCGGCAGATGCCGGCCCCCACTGCAAGAACTCCGAGTCCGTTTGTTACGGTTGGACGACCGTAATCCTCCCCTCGACTGCTGGGTTGATTTCCGGGTGCGCTTTCACAAATGCAATCAGGCCGTCCCGCATCCACTCGCCGGACTTGTACACTACCTTGGCGTCCTTCAGCATTGAATACCCATCTCCTCCAGCGGCAGTGAAGTCCGCAGTACACAGCTTGTAGGTCGCGTCCATATCCATCGGCTTGCCATCCTTTGTGATACTGACTACGCGCGAACCTACCGGCTTCGACGGGTCGAACGTAAAGCTGAATCCCGAGATCTGCAAGAAGCCACCGAGTTGGGCTGGATATGCGCTCACTGAGTTCTCAAGAGCCGCCTTGACTGTGGATCCCTTCACCTCCAGGACGACCAGCAGGTTGTCGAATGGAAGCACTGCAACAATGTTTCCAACCGTGACGTCACCGGCGGGAATGCTCGTGCGGATACTGCCACCGTTTTCGAACGCGATGTCAGCACCAGTCGACAGGCGCATCCAATCGGCAACATAGTTGCCCAGGTTTGTCTCCTTCGTGCGGACGTCTGCCCGCTCGCCATTGAGATTCACCATCGCCTTGCCAATGACAACGTTCATCTGCGCAGTCAGCTGGCTATTATAACCATCGACGATCGCTTTGATGGCAGGGTTTTCCGGAACGGTCGTAGCCGTCGGAACCAGTTCATAGTAGACGTTCTGACTGGTCACAGCGCCCTGGTAGGTAGTGAAGTCGATGACTTCCTTACCCACAAACGCACCGGCGGTTCCCGTCTGAGTAATAAGCGTACTGCCAACCTTCTGTGCGGTCGCGAGCACAGTATGTGAATGGCCCCCAATTATGAGGTTGATGCCAGGTGCGCCCGCGGCTATGGCTGGGTCAAGAGGAGCGCCACCGTTTTCGTACCCACAGTGGCTCAATGCAACAATATACTGAGCGCCATCGGCCTTTAGGGCAGCAATCTGGTCTTTCGCGGTGGCGATGGGATCAGCCACACCAACGCCCGTAAGGCTCGATGGAGCAACAATGATAGGAAGGTCAGTCGTCAGCACTCCAAAGAAGCCAATGTTGACACCAGCTACATTCTTGACGACGTTGGGCTTCCACCCCAGGTTCACGCCGGTGACGTTGGAGTTCACGTACAGGTACTTCGCTTCCGAGATGCGCTGCTTGAGAACGTCCTGGCCATAGTCCCACTCGTGGTTGCCCAGCGTGGCAACGTCGTATCCCATGGCATTGTACGTATCAACGACACTCTTTCCCTGGAACATATTGGCCACGGTTGCGCCCTGAATTGCATCGCCAGCGTCCACCAGAAGCACATGATCCTTGCCAAATGCAGTCCGGACACCCTCGATAATCGTGGCCTCGCGAGCCGCGCCGGCAACGCTGTTCTTGTTGGCGTCGATAGTCGGTACGAGATTCCCGTGGAAATCGTTTGTGTGGAGGATAACAACGGTCGGGAACCGCATCTTTGCGACAACGTCAGCCAGGTCTCCTCTCGTCATCTGATGCTTTGGAGAGGCTACCTGGTCCGCCGTAATGAATCCCTTGGACTTTGCAAAGGCAACTGAAGGCCATGCCCAGCTTGAGACCCCGGACGTATTGGTCTGTTGGGCTGCGGCTGCCTGCAGGTCCGCGGCAGGATAGGCATTCGCTCTCATCAGCACGGTGACGACCTGCTCGGTTGTGGCTGGTGCTGTTGGTGCAAATGTCGTAGCAGACGTACCAAACATGAGCTGCATAGCCTGGACAGTGCCAACCGAGCGCGCATACCAGCTGTCGCCAGCTACATCGCTAAAGGAACTTGTGAAATTGCGTTCGCCTTCTGTAGCATACGATCCGGCGATAATGGCTGCAAGGTCACTGCGCACAGCAAGCGAGTCGGCGTTAAACCCACCCGCAGGAAATTCGTCAAGTGCATTCTGCCTGTTCAGCGTATCCAGTGAAGACTGGTAGGGAGAACCCAGGTAGTCGGGTACCAGGTGCCAGTTATTGTCCACAGTGGGCTCAATGCTCCCAGTCTCCTTGACGTACTGGATCATCAGGTTCCGGATTTCATCGCTCGACTGATAGACAATGGGCGCACCCTTGAACCCGAGGAAGCCTCCGCCGCCCGCCCGATAATTGTTCAGCGCCAGCGTGTAGGTTGCGCTCATATCCATAGGCTTCCCGTGGTACGTCAGGCCTGAAATGCGCTGACCGACTGGTTTGGTAATGTCAATGACGTACTCCGCGCCCTGGACCATATCATAGTTGTAGCCAGCAACCTTCGGGTTCACGAGTGGTGTAGCTGTCTTGTTGTAATCATACGTGTTGAAGTAATTGGCAGACCACTCCAGGGCGTCTTTGATCTGCTGCCCTGTCACCTTGATGGCGTACAGTGTATTCTCGTATATGTACAGAGAATACATGTCGCGAACCGTCAGGGGGCCTTTCTTGAAGCTGGGAGGGGTTCCTGGCAGCATGGCGGCCAGTGAGAGGTCTGTGCCCGCATACTTCATCTGGACTTTCTGAATAAGGTCCATGATGGCGCTGTCTGAAGTACGTGAGGCCGCGCCGGGGAAGTCCCCTGTGGCTTCGCCGATGGGCTGCTTCATGTAGTTGACTGCCGCTTCATGCGCAGACTTGGTGGCATCCAGAATAGCCTGGTCAGCAACCACCGAGCTGGTGACGGGGACATTGGTCCCAGTCTTGCTCGCGACCTTCCAGCCTGTAGCCGTCTGCTCCATGGTGACATCAGCCCTGCAGATCTCAACGCCGCCGTTCTTGGGCTGCATGACCAGTACACCATTGAGCGTCTTGCCAGGAATCGAGAGATGCGTATGCCCGGTAAGAAGAACGTCGATGCCTGGCACCGTTGTCGCTATAGCGTAACACTCGTTCTCAATGGCAGTACCGAGGTCTTTGCCAGTATCGATATCATCCTCAAATCCCTCATGCGCAAGGACAACGACCAGATCAACCTTTTCCGTCTCCTTCAACACCTTGACCCACTTTTCCGCTTCGGTCACTGTGTCCTTGAAAACCAGTCCCTTGATATTGCCCGGAACTTCCCAGTTGGGGATATTCTTGGTCGTAAGACCCAGGATGCCGACCTTGACACCTGCAACTGTCTTGACAATGTATGGAGTGAAGTAATTGGTACCATCTTCCTTGTAAATGTTTGCTGAGAGCCATGGGAACTTCGACTCGGACCGCGCCTTCTCGATGACCCCGAGTCCGTAATTGAACTCGTGGTTGCCAACCGTCATCGCATCATATCCCATGAGATTCATTGCAGCAATCATGGGATTGGGTGCAGTAGTCTCCACCTTATTGAAGTAGTACGTGAGTGGCGTTCCCTGCTGATTGTCTCCATCATCCAGCAGCAGCGTGTTCGGGTTGTCTGCCCGCACACCCTTGACGATGGTTGACAACTGCGCCAGACCCCCATTCGACGCAGCATCCTTGAAGTAGTCATACGGATAGATCGCTCCATGAACATCGCTTGTTTCCAGCAGTGTGATCTTCACCGTGGTAGCAGCCAACGCTGCATTAAACGGGAAGGCTGACAAGACCAAGCTCAGAATCATGACGACACTGAGCACTACCGACAGGCGTCTCTTCACTCCATACCTCCTTGTATTGGTAGTAACCTGCACTTCCACGCATATTGTAGCCTCGCCCAGACCGAATACAATTTGTGTTCCCGCTAATTGAAAGCTGTATGACGAGGAGAGGAGTCTGAACAGTGGTCACGCGGATAGGCAGCTCAAGCACAGAGTGGACATGGGACGTTCCCAAGGGACCAGAAACTCGGCTTCCAGAGGCCTGCTGCGAGGTACGGCAGACAGCTGTCTTGACGGTGCTTCTCAGTGAACTGCCCCTCGCCTGTGTACCTGTCATTGCTGCGACATTGGAGCATGAGGGAGCCCGTGTCCTGACCCCTATGGACACCCTGCAGGAGCGGCCCCGGCAAGGTTGCCTCCTTGTCATGGGAACAACCGTACAGTTTGCCGCGGCCGAGGCTGCGATGGCCGTTCAGTCCCCTGGCTGTTCAGCAAGCACGGCCGAACTCAGACTATTTGCAGAACTCGCCAATTCACGCCCTAGACTGGATGCCATCGCCGGCAAACGCTCAGTCGCCATTGGCGGGCTCATTGACTGCGACACGAGGCCCTCAGGCGTGCGCGATCATCTGGCGAACATAACTGGTCACGCCTGGAACCTTCTCGAGAACCGCTCTGACTTTCTCGTTGTCACCGGCCTGTCGAATCCGACGGCTCTGCAGACAATGGCATGTTCGCTGGCTGCTGTCTCCACGTGCCCGGTTGTGCCATGGCCCGGGAACAGTGGGGATATCTTTCCCACCCTGCCGTCATCTCCCTTGACTGGCGCGTCCTCCGGTACTCCTGCAGAACCCGGTGTCGTCTTCGCGATGTGGCACCCCCGTTCCGCCGGAGGACTCATGAGCGCGGTCATGTCCGCTCGCGCTGACACAGGCAGCGTTCTGGTCACAGCAGAAGTACCCGCTGTGCTGGCCGGTGTCTCAGCAGATAACTGGAAGTGGCCAGACGGCCTGCCGCGACTGGACGCCGTGGTTCTTTGTCGCCAGTGGCTGTCTGGCGTCCAGCCTGCGGTCCTTGCGCGAACCGTGGCTGGCTTGTTTGAGAGAGGTACCCGCGTGTTCATCACCGAAGCGCCGGAACTCGTCGCCAGGGTCCTGGACGACGTTCTTACTACTGAGCCATGAAGGTCTTTACCTACAAAGAGGCGGCGTCAACGCAGGAGGCAGCACGTCAGGCAGTCAACGATGGTGAGCACCTCCCCTTTGCTGTAGTTGCAGAGACACAGGTTGCGGGCCGTGGGCGTGGCAGTCACAGCTGGGAATCCCCACCAGGGGGCCTGTGGCTTACGCTGGCTCTCACCGTACCCGAGATAGAGGTTGTCCGCCAAGCAGCTATGGTGGCAGCGCATGCGGTGTCCAGTGCGATTGAGAGGGAAACCTCACTCGCCACGCAAGTCAAGTGGCCCAATGATCTTCTGTGTGGTGACCGGAAAGTCTGCGGCATTCTCGCCGAGTCTCTTGTACTATCAGGCGCCGCTACTCTGCTCATAGGAGTAGGACTTAACGTCAACAATCCCAGACTTCCCGAGCAATTGCCACGCATGACATCCCTCTCGGAGGAACTCGGTCATCCCGTCAGCCTGGAGCGGCTGACCACCCTGGTGCTCGACTTGCTCCTCACGGACATGCAGCAACTGGCCCAGCAAGGTTTCAGTCAATTCTACGTGTGGATCATGGACCACCTTGCACTGCGAGGCAGGCAGGTCGCCGTTGAGTTCAACGGCCAATGCCACGATGGAACTCTCATTGGCATATCACCTGCGGGGTCTCTGCTCCTCGAGGACGGCACGGGGTTTGCCCTGACTATTGACGCAGGGAGCATCTACGAGTGGTAAATCGTTGTCAGCGTCTCCCCGCGTTTATGCGCGCCGCTTTGAGCACGTTGTCAAACAGCATGAGTGTCGTCAGAACACCAACGCCGCCCGGAACCGGGGTGACAAGCGAAGCCTTGGGCCGCACTGCATCAAAGTCCACATCGCCAACGATTTTCCCGCCGACGTCGTTTATCCCGACGTCAACGACAACGGCTCCTTCCTTGACGTAGTCGGCTGTAATAGCTTTCGGCCTTCCCATCGACACCACGAGGATATCGGCGTCCCTGGTATACCTGGCCAGGTCCACTGACTTTGAGTGACAGATAGTCACCGTGGCATCGCGCTGAAGAAGCAGTGAGGCGACGGGTTTTCCAACAATGTTGCTCCGGCCCACGACGACCGCGTGTGCTCCCTGAATGCGAACACCATAGTTCTCCAGCAGCGCGATGATTGACCGAGCAGTGGCAGGAATGAAGCGCGGTTTCCCAGTCATGAGCTGCCCCATGTTGAATGGGTGGAAGGCGTCGACATCTTTGTCCGGACTGATGGCATGTAGGACAGCATCAACGTCGTAGTCCTTTGGAAGTGGCAGACCGACGAGAATTCCGTCTACCTCTGGCGACTGATTGAGCTTCTGAATCAGGTCGAGCACTTCGGCTTGCACCACAGTCTCATCTAGTTTGCGGAGTTCAACGTAGAACCCGAGCTCAACGCCCTTGTGAGACATGTTCTTGAAGTAGACCATGGTAGATGGATTGTTTCCAACAACGATGACGCTCAACGAGGGACTGTGTCCTTCAGCTTTCAGGCGTTCGACCTCTTTGACAATCTCGCCCTCGATCTTGCGCGTGAACAGCGATGCTTCCATGAGCGACCCCATACCCATCTCCTTTTCAACCCGACAGTAGCGGCGCTGCTCCAAAGCTCGACGACACGGCACCAAGCTTTCCCACCACGCTGCGGGCGTATCTCGCGCTACACCGTCCAGTCTAGAACGAACAGCCGTTCAATCAACTAGGGCGTCGCACCTGGGCGCGAAACGGCCGCCTGCAGCACACGGGATATGTCCTCCACAGCGATCCGCCGGTTGAGTCTTCCTTGGATGACAGAGCCAGATCCACCACACTTCGCCCCAAATTGCTCACGCATAAGAGTTCCCACGAGGCCCGCGGCGCCGGTTGGCTGTGCGGGCACATGACAGACGAAATGTCCATCGCTGCCGCCTTCCGGGTAGACAACGACACAGAGAACCTGCTCCGCCGAAGACACCCCACCAATGACCGCATGGGCCAACTCGGTTGGTACCCAGTCGAGCACCGCGACCCCCACCCCATTGGCCGTCGCAAGTTGCAGGAGGTGCTGACGCAGTGAGTCTGCCACAAGTGACGACAACGATTCCACATGCCGTGTCAGCACATGACTGCCGCGCTGCAGCTTGTCCACTGCACTCGAGAGATCTTCAAGCCCGCATGTCAGCTTTCCTTCCAGGGCGTCCAATACCCCGCGCTCCTGTCTGCGATAGGCCGTTTCAGTCCTGCCTGCCACGAAGTACAGGCGCACGTTGCCGCGCACTTTGTCTGTATGCGTGATGGCAAATCCGCCGATCTCACCGGTCGACCGCACGTGAGTTCCACCGCAGGGATTGGTGTCCAGGTCTCCAATACGGACCAGCCTCAGAGGACCTCCCCGCAGCTCGGGCACCTTACGCACATCGTACTTCCCCAGATCGTCGGGACTGACAAAGACCGTTTCGACAGGAAGGCACTTCCAGATTTCCCGCTCGACTGCATCCTCCGTCTCCAGCACGAACCTCTCGGTCGCCCCTGGCATACTCGTTTCAATGCTGGCATCCTGCTCACTCATATGAAACGAGAGTGTCGCAATGCCCTGATTGTCGAGGATTCTGCTCAAGATGTGCTGAGCAGAGTGGAGCTGCGTGTGACGACCCCTCCTTTCAGAATCTACGGTGCACATTACGTGCTGCCCAGCCTGGAGAAGCGTGCCGGCAGGAAGCACAACGTATGGACCCAGGTCGTCCTGCTGCGCAGTGACTACCTCTACGCCCGCGACCGTTCCGCTGTCCCCGAGCTGACCCCCTGACTCCGGATAGAAGTATGTCCTGTCGAGACGCACGACGAGCCCTCCGCTGCTTGCCACCACTTCTGTGATGTTTGCCTCAAACTCGAAGACGGTTCCATCCTCCCAGTAACCTTTCTCAGAGACCATCTGATTCTCCCTATTCTGGTTTCTTGCCACGCAGCGACTTCAGATAACCGACAATAACGCGCTCGTATCCCACGCCAGTAGGCAGGTAGATTGCCCGGTCACGGACTTCCTCGGGGAAGTACTCCTGCTCAACCCATCCGCCGGGGAAATTGTGCGGATACTTGTACAATGCCTGTCCTGCTCTTGTGTTCTTCAACTGAAGCGGAGTATCAACATTCTTCGTCTGCTGAGCAAGTTCGCGTGCTCGTCGCATCGCAGCCAAAACAGAATTGTTCTTGTGACTTGCAGACAGATAAATCGCAGCCTCGGTGAGGTTCAACATTGCCTCAGGAAGCCCCACGTCACGGACCGCATCATACGCAGCAGTTGCCATGACGACGGCGAACGGATTGGCCAGGCCGATGTCCTCCGCGGCCAGGATAATCATGCGCCGAGCAACAAACAGAGGGTCGTCTCCCGCTTCGATCATGCGGGCCATGTAGTAAACGGCGGCATCGGGGTCGGAGCCACGCATGGACTTGATAAAAGCAGATGCCAGGTCGTAGTGCTCCTGCTCAAAGTTCTTGGCAACCGGGACGTCCTTGAGCAGTTCGCCAAGGTCTGCACCGTCGACCAGCTTGCCAGACTGGTATAACCAGACGAGAGCGTTAATAGCGACGCGCGCATCACCCGAGCTGAACGCCGCAATACGGCTGAGCACCTTCCCGTCCAACTGCAGCCCAGCCTTCCGACTTCCCTGGACGAGAATCTCGGACACCTGAGCGCTCGTCAACTGCGCGAAACGCAGCATGAAAATCCGGGAACGCAGAGCAGGCGAGAGAACTGCGTATGGGCTCTCCGTCGTAAGACCTATGAACGTCATGCGGCGGTTCTCGAGCATCGGCAGGAGGAAGTCCTGCTGCACACGGTTGAAGCGGTGAACTTCGTCGACCACAAGCACAAATGGCTTGCCACCATAGCGTGCCACGATTTGGCGCAGCTCAGGCACACCAGCGGACACCGCTGTCACGTACTCCATCGGCTGAGCCAGGTCGGCAGAAACAAGGCGGGCAAAGGTGGTCTTCCCACACCCCGGCGGCCCCCATATGATTGCGCTGAAGGGCACGCGGTCCCGGACAAACTTGCGGATCGGCGCGTCGCGCCCCGCCACCAGGCTCTGTCCCACAAACTCGTCAAGATTCTCAGGTTCAAACGCTTGCAGTATGCGCTGTGTATCTTCCACGAATCAAGTTATATCACGGCGTGCCAGTCAAAGCAACGCGCGGGAGCGGGGCGCGTCCTGCATCACCGCTCCCCAGTAGTGGACATGGTTATTTCGCAGTATAATCGTCATGCAGACGAAACCCGACAGCCTGAGGAGAAGTACATGCATCCCATAGCTTTCACTCTAGGTACTATCACTATACGCTGGTACGGCATAGCAATAGCCGTTGCCATCGCCATCAGTATTTCTGCTGCATATGTTGAGTCCCGCCATCAAGGCATCAACACGGACAATGTTCTCGACATGGCCATCGCAGCGATTCTCGGGGGCATCGCAGGAGCGCGCATTGGCTGGGTCCTTACCTCGCCCGATGTCACCTGGTATCTTGCCCACCCGCTGCAGATTATTGCAATCTGGAACGGCGGGCTGTCGTACTTCGGTGCCATCATCGGCGGCGTCATTGCAGCGCATTGGGTCGTGCGCCGCAGGCACATGGATTTCTGGCAGATGGCCGACATTGCAGCGCCCCTGCTTGCACTGTCCTTCGGTATTGGCAAGATCGGCTGCTGGCTCAACGGCTGTTGTAATGGAACAGTGACAACGTCGATTATTGGCGTGACGTTCACTGACCCGCTGTCGGAGTGTGATCTGCTGGGCCAGAAGGTATGGCCGGCCCAGCTGTTCAACTCAGCGTCAGGATTCCTGGTGTTCGCGATCCTGGCCTTTGTTGTTCGCCCTCGCAAGCGGTACAACGGTCAAGTGTTCGTCTGGTACCTGTACCTCTATGGCGCGACCAGCTTCATCGTGGAGTTTTTCCGCTCAGTTCCCGTTCATGTGCTTGGACTGACTCCGAATCAGTGGACAGATATCATCATCATTGTAGCCGGGGCTGTCGCGGCGCCCATCCTCAGCCGGCGCCATCAGGTCTCCCCACCAGGCGCAGGACAATCAGACGCGGTGGCAGCTGAACGGGACGAGCCCAGCCTTGGGGCATGAATGAACTTCTCCACACTGCATTGCTTTTCAACTCAAACAAAACTGCTACACTGCTTGTATGAACAAAACACAATCGCAACACACTGAACACGGCAGCAAGCCGCGTGATTACATCCGTATTACCCCGCTTGGAGGGCTTGGCGAAATCGGCAAGAACATGACCGTCTATGAGGTAAACGATGACGCAATCATCATAGACGCCGGTTTCAAGTTTCCTGAATATGACATGCAGGGCATTGACTATGTCATTCCCAACATGGACTACCTCGACCAGATCAAAGACAAGGTCCGCGGTATCGTCATTACACACTCTCACATGGACCACATTGGCGCGCTGGGATATGCCCTTGAACATGTACGGGTTCCCATCTACGCGAGCAAGTTTGCCCTCGGGCTGATCGACGACGTCATCCCTGGACGGTTGAAGCCCTATGAGACGCGCGTCGTCGATGCCGGTGATCGTGTCAGAATCGGCAACATGGACGTCGAGTTCGTCCGCGTCACACATTCAGTTCCAGAGAGCATGGCTATTGCCATTCATACGACCGAGGGAGTCATCCTTCATACCGGCGACTACAAGATAGACCAGACACCAGTCGACGACAAACCCATTGATCTTCAGCGATTCAGCTCGCTGGGCAAGGAAGGAATCCTCCTGCTGCTGTCTGATTCCACAAACGCCGAGGAATCCGGTTTTGCCGGTTCAGAGCGGGACCTGAGGTCGACCTTTGACAGCATTGTCCGCGACTCTCCGGGACGCATCATCTTCAGTACGTTTTCCAGCAACATTCACCGTATCCAGCAAATCATCGATGCAGTGGCACCTCAGAACCGCAGGGTCTTCGTCGATGGACGCAGCATCATCAGCTCAGTCAAGGTAGCCCGCAAAGTCAAGATCATGAACGTGCCTGAGAATCTGTTTGTCCAGCAGGAAGAAATGCGAAGCATTCCAAAGGACAAGATTCTGATTGTCACGACCGGTACCCAGGGCGAACCGATGAGCGGTCTGTCCCGCTTAGCACGCGGTCAACACGACTTTGTCAAAGTTACCAAGGGAGATACTGTCGTGCTGTCTGCTGACCCGATCCCGGGTAATGAAGAGATGGTTGCGCGTACGGTCGACAATCTCTTCCGGCTCGGAGCCAACGTCTTCTACAGGAGTGAAGACAAAGTCCACGTATCGGGACACGGAGCGCAGGGCGACCTCAAGCTCATGCTCTCGTTGACACGCCCAACGTTCTTTGTTCCAGTGCACGGCGAGTACCGCCACCTCTTGTGGAACAAGCGACTGGCTGAAAGCGTTGGTATTCCGGGGTCGCATGTCTTTGTCCTCGAAAATGGACAGAGTTTCACTGTCGACAGGGAGCGGCTTACGCCGCTCAAGCGGCTGCCAGCAGAAGGCCTGCTCATTGACGGCCTCGCTCTCGGGCTTCCCGACAGCCCAATTCTCACCGACAGGGCGAGACTCTCAAAAGATGGCATCCTCGTCTCAGTCGTCAGCCTGGATAAGATGACTGGCAAGATCCTCGCGGGTCCGGAGATTGTCAGCAAGGGAGTGGTCGCCGATGGCGATGCCATCCTTGGTGACCTCACCCGGGAAACCAAAACGTACCTCCAGGCCCACCGCGGCCGCGATGCAGGAACAACACCTGATCTTCAGCTTGACTTGCACAAATTCCTCGCTAAATATATATACGACAAGACGCGACGGCGGCCCATTATCATCCCGGTCATACTGGAGCGTTAGTCTCAAACCCTTCAGGCGGGGGTGGCGAAATGGCAGACGCGCTAGGTTCAGGTCCTAGTGATCGCAAGGTCGTGAGGGTTCAACTCCCTCTCCCCGCACCACATCAGGATATTCAGACCCTCTGGCAGAGGCTCGACTGTGGTTGTCCCGTCTCCCGATCACAGGGTGCGTCCAGGGGGCTGTTGCTATACGGCAGAGGCAGCCTATAATGCCTGCATCATGAGAAACTTCCGTCGATTCATTGTCGCTGCGCTCGTAGTGACAGCTGGGATTGCAGCCTGGCTCCCGGCTCCAGCAACTGCCGCCACTGTTTCTGAGATTGTTGTCGACAAGTCTTTCCACGTTACGCTGCTCAGAGGAGCCGGCGGCACTACGGCATTTCCCGACGCCACAGGAACGACGGGCGAGAACGGTACGCCGGTCGGTACCTACAAGGTGACGGCAAAGCAGGCTGATCCATACTGGCACTGGGAAGGTAAGGTCTACTCCCCATATGTGCGGGACCAGAACAATGGGCTCGGCATTCGATGGATTGGCATTTCTCTTCCCTCGTATGGACTCCACGGAACCAACGATCCCTTCAGCGTCGGAAAGGACGTTTCGCATGGCTGCGTTCGTCATCAGAACGCTGACATATCGAAGGCGTTCGCCATGGTGCCCTCAGGCATCCCCGTCAAAATCATCGAAACCCCTGTGCCTCAGGGTACTGAGGCGATGGTAACAGATTTCTTGGAACTTTACGATCTTGCTGCTGTTTTGAGAGGACCGCGCTAGTAAAACGGTATCAGGACCATACTCGGGACAGGAGGGGGGCAACGCTTGCCCAAGCAGCAGGCGTGCAAACATGGAGAAGCTTTCGAGGCGTCAGGCTGTGGTTCTCCTCGTGGCGTTCCTGGTACTGGGATGCGGCGTCGGCGTGTTTGTGGGGTCGCGTCTTCCACGTTCACCATCGGTTACCGCTCCTACCGGAACGGGGGAGCCTGTCATCATTGATACCGAGGAAACAACACCCTCTACCATCAACGTCTACGTCGCAGGCGAAGTGTTGCATCCTGCTGTATACCAGCTCGCCGAAGGCGCGATAGTTCGGGACGCCGTCGAAGCGGCAGGAGGGGCAACGAACAATGCAGACCTGATTGCCGTCAATCTGGCTGCGCGACTCGAAGACGGCGAACAGGTTACCGTCCCTTCACTTGCTGCAGATGGTTCAAGTGCTTCTCTTGGAGGAGGACAATCCGCAGGGACAACCTCGACGCGAGTCAGCATCAACAGGGGAACGCTTGCCGAGCTCGATACGTTGCCAGGAATTGGCCCATCAAAAGCACAGGCCATTATCGACTATCGCGCACTACATGGACCGTTCAAACGCCTTGAGGATCTTCAGAATGTGAAGGGCATTGGATCCAAGACGTTTGAACAACTGAAGCCTCTGATCACCCTCTAGCCTTCGTGATTCGCCTGCGTCTTGTTACGCTGATCTCCGTGGCAGTGGTTGCCGGAGCGTGCAGCGCAACAGGATCAGACGAATGGGTAGTTTTTCTGGCTCTTGCAGTCCTCGGGGTCCTGTATGCCGTCCAGACGCGGCACCGTGCCGTCAGCCTGGTGCGTGTGCTGGTCGCTCTTGCTATGTTCTGGCCGTCATTCGCTCTGGCCTCATCCGCCATCAGGCAGTCTGCCGGGGATCAGATACCTGCCGGCGCCGTCGTTGTCACCGGGACCGTTCGCTCTGCCTCTGACACGACAACCTCCGGAGCTACTACGTTCCTCCTTGCTGTCGACTCTCTGGAGCAGCACGAGCTGCATCACACTGTAACCCTGGACGTCCGACTGCCTGACCGAAGGATGGGACCGAGCCTCGGCCAGCGTGTGACAGCGTCGGGCCACATACAAGCGCCAAGACCGCCCCTCAACCCTGGAGAAGAACGACCTGGGCCACCTGCCCCCAGTCTACTCCTGGCAAGTGATGTTCAGGTACTGGCAACGCGCACATTGCTGTCACAGTGGGGCGTGCTGACAGCCCGAATCCGGCAGAACATCGAGCGCAAGGCACGCCCGCTGCTTTCGTACTATTCCTTCGGATTCGCCGAAGAACTCCTTCTGCATCAGCACTTGTTCGGGATCCCTGAGAAGCAGCTGTTTTCTGCTACTGGAACCAGTCACCTGCTTTCCATTTCGGGACTCCACCTTTCGCTTATATTCGCAATCGCTTCAGCACTGGCCGGCCTGGCCTTGCGGGAGAGGCGAACGGGACGGCTCTTGCTCCCGCTGCTCGCGACGTTCGGCTATCTCGCGTTCATAGACTTCCCTCTCAGCGCAGACCGAGCCTTCGTCATGCTCTGCATCTTCACCCTGGCACAGGTGTCCGGATCTCACCACGGAACCCTGGAATCTCTTTCGTGGGCGGCCCTGCTGCTCACGCTGGTCGACCCGCTTTCCGTCTTCGACATTGGTCTGCAACTGTCACTAGCATCGGTCGCTGGCTTGGCGTTTATCGGCCGGCCGCTGGCAAGGTTCGCACACGCGAGGATTCGCGTCGTTCCCGGCCTGGTGTCATCGTTGTGCTCGACGACAGGCGCCTCCATGGCAACAACGGCGCTTGTCGTCTCCACATTTCACCTTTTCGCACCCATCTCGCTACTGGCAAATCTGATTGCTATTCCCGCAGTATCGATGCTTCTCGTGTTCATGCTTTCATGGACAGCACTGCTGCTTGTTGCTCGTCCTCTTGCCATACTCATCGCTCCGCTCGTCAACATCGCATCACAGCTCATTATCTGGTTCTTACGCCTGTGTTCCCGCCTCCCTGGCTCCCACTTCAACGTAGCAGCTCCTCCGTCGTTCGTCCTCTGGTCAGCAGGTATTCTCCTGGCGATGGTTATCCTGATTGTCGACAACCAGCCCAGATTTGGCCACAAGGGGCGGGCGGCTGGCGTCGCGGCAGCCTGTGTCGGGCTGGCGCTCTGCACCTGGCCTCTCTGGGCGCATCCAGCAGAAACCTGCGCCACGTTTCCGGTAGTCGACCAGGGAAGCGCTGTTCTCATACGCGACAGGAACATCGGTACATGGTTCTGCCTCGAAGACAGCACTGCAACTTCCATGAATCGTGCGGCGCGGGCAGTTGCTGCTCTTGGGGTAACCAGGCCCGATACTGTTGTTCTGTCAGGTTGTCCGAGCGACATCCCGACGCAACTGGACATCCTCTTTGAGATCCTTGCGCCCACCCGTGTCTATGTCCCATCCGACAGCATTGTCACCTCGCTTCCAGGGCTTGAGGGCGACGATGGAATAACAATCCGGCAGTTCAAGCAAACGCAGAGCATCGTGACAACAGGTGGCGCGACCACTATACGCATCGAAGGGTCTGACGGCTCTATGACCCTTGGCACGCGGGACGCGGCAGGAGTAGTCGGTCGCAGTGCAGCGCTGCCGGCGCTTGCTCCCAGCTTCTCCTACGACACCCTAAGTCGAACACTTCTGGTACGGAGCGTCACCACACTGCAGAGCTTCCAGTCCGACCAGGTTGGTTGCGTTACGCTGCGACTCACTGGTTCTGCATGCCAGGTTGCGCCGGATTCCAGACGCTGATATACTGAGCACATGACAAAGCGTGTTGTGCTGGTCGATGGCAGTTCTATTCTGTACAGGGCGTTTTTTGCCATGCCTCACCTCATGGCACCCAGTGGTATCCCGACAGGAGCGATCGTTGGCACGATGACAATGTTGCTCGCGATCATCGAGGAACTTGAGCCCCAATACATCGGGGTGTTCTTTGATCGCAAGGCTCCCACGTACCGGCACGAACTGTACCAGGAATACAAGGGTACACGGGAGACCATGCCAGATGAGCTGGTTATGCAGCTGGTCATGCTCAAAGACCTCATTCGGTCCCTTGGAATCGTGACCCGCGAGAAGGATGGCTACGAGGCGGACGACTTCATTGGCGTGTACAGCGCTGTTGCCCGCGAATCATCTGTACCGTGCATTATCTACTCCGGAGACAACGACCTGCTTCAGTTGGCGGACGAGAATACATCGGTCCGCATGACAGTCAAGGGGGTCAAGCAGATTCGCGAGTACACGCCCGAGACCATCCGGACGGAGTTTGGACTTTCCGCTCCACAGCTTGCCCACGTAAAGGCTCTGATGGGGGACCATTCAGACAACATTCCTGGCGTCCCCGGCATCGGGGAGAAAACCGCCGTGCGGTTGATCCAGGAGTTCGGGTCGGTTCAGGCTTTGCTCGAGCATGGGGGGCCTGAGCGGTACAGGACTGTGCTGGCAGAGAACCGCGACCTTATACTTCGCAACCTGGAACTAGTTACTATTCAGAAGTCTCTCGATGAGCCCGTGAGCATTGCTGACCTGGAGCGCAGGGAGCCCGAAGTGCAGAGCAGTGCCGACCTCTTCCACAAACTGGCGCTTTCAGCTCTCAGCCGTCGTGCGGCAAAGCTGTTCGGAATCCCTTCCCTTGCAGAACAGGCAAACCATCCCTCTGCCACCAGGGAGAATCTCTTTGAGGATGCCCCCACATCGGATGCCGGCCCTGCGAAAGCGAAGGCTCCAGTCGACCATGAGGACGGGCGCGTTGCCCTCGCGGTAGTATCGGACGCAGACAGGTCCGGTTGCACGATTGTGGAGTGGAGCAAGGCTGGCTCGACACAGCGTCATGTCGACAGCATGTTCAACGCGCCGCCAGCAGACATCGGCGCATCCGAAGCATCGATGCGCTACGTCTACGACCATAAGGCAATCTGTCACGCGCTTGCGCCCCTCGGAACCCGGGTGCGTGCCCCGGTCCGGGATATCATGCTGGGACAGTACCTGCTGGATCCAGATCAGAAAGCGTGGCAGGCAGAGCGCATCGGCAACGCATGGAACCTGTCCGGAGACACCTCCACGCCTCAGGGCCTGGCAGAACTGGTGTACCACGCGTCATATCCAATCGAGGCCGCACTCAATGAAGCTGGCCTCATGAAAACGCTTGATGACATGGAGATGCCCTTTTCCAGTGTACTTGCAGCCATGGAGATGGCAGGAATACGTACCGACACGTCCTATCTGCGCGAGTTTGGAAGTGACCTTGGACGTCGCATCGCGGACTTGGAACGAAAGGCCTACGACATGGTTGGAACCCGTGAGTACAGCCTTCAGTCTCCCAAACAGCTGGCAACGCTCCTGTTTGATGTTCTGGGGCTTGCTCCACTGAAGAAGACGAAGACGGGCTTGAGTACGGATGTGGAATCGCTTGAGGCGATCCGTGACGAACACCCCGTGATTCCGCTGATTCTTGAGCTTCGGCAACTCTCCAAGATTAAAGGAACGTACACAGATTCGCTTGTACGCTATGTGGGCGCGGACGGCAAGATTCACCCCACCTTCCTGCAGACGGGAACATCCACAGGTCGTATAAGTTGCGTCGACCCGAACCTGCAGAATATCCCGGCAAAGACCGAGATCGGTCGAGAGATCAGGCGTGCGTTCGTCCCGTCTCGCGAAGGCTGGGTCCTTATATCAGCAGATTACTCTCAGATTGATTTGCGCATGCTGGCCCACCTGTCCGGTGATCGAAACCTCCGCCAGGCATTCCTTGACGGCGAGGACATTCACCTCCACACTGCAGCCCAAGTATTCGATGTTCCTGAGTCCGCGGTCACCCCGGAAATGCGAAAACGGGCAAAGACAATCAATTTCGGCATAATCTACGGGATTTCTCCGTTCGGCCTCGCACGACAACTCGGCGTGTCAGCGGATGACGCGCGCAAGTACATTGCACGCTATATGGAGCGTTTCCCTGGAATCAGCGAATACCACGACCGAATCGTCGCAGCGGCTGAGCGCGATGGGTACGTGCGAACCATCCTGGGACATCTCCGCCGCGTCCCCCACATCACAAGTCACAACAGCCAGGAACGCCAGGAAGCTGTACGGCAAGGATTCAATGCCGTCGTCCAGGGAAGCTCGGCTGACGCAATCAAGATGGCCATGATTCACTTGAATCAGGACCTTGCACCACTCCACGCAAGAATGGTACTCCAGGTCCACGATGAAATCGTCGTGGACGCCCCGGCTGCCGAACTCGACAGTGTACGGGGGCTTATGAAGCAGGCTATGGAGAACGCCATTCGTCTCGACATCCCGCTCGTAGCCAATCTGGCCAGCGGACCCAACCTGAAGGACCTGTCGTGACAGTCGACATTGGCCTGACGGGCAACATTGCATCCGGGAAGAGCATGGTGGCAAGCATCATGCGAGAACTTGGTGCAGGCGTTATCGATGCTGATCTCATTGGCAAGCAGGTATTGGCCGGGAACATCGATGGTGCGCTCGACAAGGTACGAGCAGCCTTTGGCGACCAGCTCTTTGAGGGGGGACAGCTCAACCGGCATGCGTTGGGTAATCTGGTCTTCAGCAACTCGTCATTGCTCGAGCAACTGAACAGCATCACCGTACCAGTGATGACCCGCATGATTCTCGAACAGATGAGCGCTTTGCACGCCACGTTTGATGTGGTCGTTCTGGATGCAGCAATTCTCATTGAAGCCGGATGGCAGGACCTCGTCGATGAGGTCTGGGTGGTGCGAGCGTCCAAGAACGAGCAGTTGCAGCGGCTCATGACGCGTGACCATCTGGCGTACGGGGAGGCTATGAGCCGTATCGAGGCTCAGATGCCCTTGAAGTCCAAACTCGCTCATGCAGACGTGGTCATTGACAACACCACAGACATCGAAGCGACGCGCAGACAGGTAGAGACCCTTTGGAAGACACGTTTGCAGAACCGCTGAGCTACTCCAGGCTGGCCACCTACCACGACTGCCCGAAGAAGTTCGAACTCAGGTATGTACGCAAGCTAGAGGAACCTCAGCACTGGTACCTCAGTTATGGCAAGAGCGTTCATGCAGTCCTTGAAAAGTTGCTTCGGTGCCAAGTCAGAGAAGATGGGTTGTTCTATCCTGACGGCGAGACTCTGTTCCCCGTATCGCTCGCAGACCTGCTCGATGAGAGCTGGTCCTCCTCCGGATTCTCATCGCCCATGCAGGAACAGCGTGAAAAGCGACGTGCACTGCGTGTTCTGTCCGCATACATGCCAGTATTCAGATCGACATGGCAGCAGACCATGTATGCCGAACGCGTGGTGACGGCCTCCTTTCAGGGTGTTCCGTTCACCGGAATTGTCGACAGAATCGATCGTGTCAGCGACGGAACGGTTCGTGTGGTGGACTACAAGTCCGGTCGTCCGCGTCATGCAGCGACGCTGTCGCTTCACCGTCTGCAGGTTGCGCTGTACGCCTCGGCTCTGAATCAAAGCTCCGAGTTCCAGGGCAGCCACTTCATTCTGCAGACCTACTACCTTCGCGAGAACCTGAAGGCTGAGCTGGATGACGGGGCAGAAGACTGCATGGCTCAATCGCTGGTCTTCGTCGAAAGAACTGCCAGGAAGATTGCAAATGGCGACTTCCGTACAAGGGCAGGTGGAAAGTGCTTTTCCTGTGACTACAGAGGTGTCTGCACAGTGTTCGGAGGGTCCTGACTGTTCCCACAAGCGCTGCAAAAGCCCCCGCAGCCACACGCAGGTGGCCACGGGGGCGCTGAGCAAACGAGCTACAGCTTGGACTTCAGAAGGTCTCCAAGCCGGTGAATACCTTCCGTAATGTGCTCCGGGTCGACGGCAGAGAAGTTCAGCCGCATGTGGCTGTTATCATCCCTGCGAGGATAGAACGCAACGCCTACAACATATGCGACTTTCGCGTTGATCGCTTCTGTGAACATCGCTTGAGTATCGATGCCATCAGGCGTCTTCGCCCAGACGAAGAGTCCTCCCTGTGGATCAGTCCACGTTGCTGAGCTTGGGAAGTACATCTTCAGGGCCTCAATCATTGCGTCCTTCTTCTTCGGATACTCGCGGCGGACGACTTCGAGGTACTCGTCCATCCAGCCTCGATTGATAAACTCATACGCAATGTACTGGGTAAGAGCCGGCGAGCACAAGTCTGCAGCCTGCTTCCCAACAATGATCTTGTTCATGACGTCTTCGCGGGCCACGACCCATCCCAGGCGAAGGCCAGGAAAGCTGATCTTTGAAAAAGTCCTCAACCCGATGACGTGTTCAAGTCCCCCGAGCGCGAGCAGTGATGGCAGTGGCTCACCCTCAAACCGAATCTCCCCGTAGGGGTCGTCTTCAACGATAAGGAACTCGTATCTCTCAGCCAGCTCAAGCAGCTTCTTCCGACGCTCAAGAGACATCGTAACCCCGGCTGGGTTATGAAAGTTCGGTACCGTATAGAGGAACTTCGGACGGATGTGCGCTTTCTGCAATTCTCTCAGCTTCTCTTCCAGCACGTCCATCTGCATGCCGTCCTGATCCACTGGAACTGAACAGAACTCTGCCTGCATGCTGACGAATGCCTGAAGAGCTCCCAGATACGAGGGCTCTTCAACAATAACCGTATCCCCCGGATTGATGAAAACCTGAGCAACAAGGCTGAGTCCCTGCTGCGAAGCAGTAGAAATGATGACGTTGTCTAGATCGAGGCCTCGGACGCCCTCCTTTTCCATGCGGTCCATGAGCAGCACCCGCAGCTTCTTGATACCTTCGGTGGAACCGTACTGGAGCGCTTTGTTGCCGTACTCCTTGAGTGCAAACGTGCTCGCTTCTGTCATGCGATCCAGAGGGAAGAAGCGGTCATCAGGCATGCCCCCTGCCAGGGAGATGATTTCAGGGCTGTCCACCAGCTTGAGAAGTTCACGAATTTCTGATGCCCTGAATCCTCGTGCTCGATCCGAAAACAACTCCGCCGCGTTCACTGCCATTGATATGCCTCCCGTCTTGTAGTTTGGTAAGCGCCGGAGAAAGGGACCCACCCTGAAGTACTTACCAATGAAGTATACTGCTGTTGCACACAAACAGAAAGCCCGTCCTCTGACGGGCTTCATACCAGTACTTCAGCAATGTGAGAGGGCTACAAACTTATCTGCTCCGCTACGTCCTTCATGGAGCCCAATCCGATGCTCACAAACGCGTACAGGTCCAATCCCAGCTCCTGACAAGCAAGAATCTGGTCGCGACGAGCACCGGCTGCAAACCTCTTCTCCTTGAAACGCATCATAACGAAGTCAGTGTCCACGCCTGCGAGCTTCTTGTCTCGCGTGACAAGTGCGCAGGCCACAATAAGTCCTGAAAGTGGATCTGCGGCGTACAACGCCTTGTCCATGAGACTCCTGCGCGGCAGGCCAAGTAATGGATTGTGGACGCGCACGGCATAGCAGATCTCCTCCGAGATTCCCATCAGGCGGAGCTCTTCGGCTGCAACGATGCCGTGAAGATTGGGTTTGTCCTTCGTCTCCTGGTAGTCAATGTCATGAAGAAGCCCCGCCAGGCCCCACTTGTCCACGTCCTCGCCAAAATGTGTGGCCAGACCCCGCATGATAGCCTCTACCGCCTGCACGTGATGGACCAGGTTTGCGGACGGCATGCGTTCACGGACGACCAGGAGAAGTTCGTCACGATCCATGCGCTATCCCTCTTGGTCTGTGTGTGGAGAATCAGACGAGTCAATCTCCTCCGTACCCGGGCCGGAAACGTCGCTGCCGGAAGCAGCCTCTTCATGCTCAGCTTGCGTTGCACTGTCGTCCAGTCCACCAGCCGCGGCGGTTTCGGAGTCAGACGGCGCCACCATGTCCCGCCGAACCTGCCTGAGAGCAGTCCACACGGTCAGACCAAGCATGATGACAAACCCATAGTTCAACACGAGCCCCAGAATGTTGAGAGCTGTGCTTACCCACGATGCCAGCTGAAAATCCGGATGATTGACCCAGTAGTTGTTAAGGAAGAAGACCACGAAGCTGTTGATCACCCACTGAATGGTAAAGTAGGACGCCATCAGGGCAGTCGTCAACAGAAGCAACAGGCTGGCTCTGCTGTCCTTGACACGGCGGTATGACACCGCGAGCACAAGTCCAGCAATCGACAGGGCTGCAAACGCAAAGTAGATGAAGAACTCAACAGTAAACATGTCCCGGAATGCCATCATGATGTACCACCTCTGCGATTGGATTTCTTCTTCGGTGTCTTTTCTCGCGTAACGCGGGAAGACCCGTGCCCCTTCTTTTCAGTCGACGTCTTCATTGCCAGCTGCGCACCGTCCTCGGCATGGGGACTTCCAGCAGCAGCTGCGGCTCCGTGGCCTGACCGAGGCGCAGCACGCCGACCCTTGCCGCGTTCCCTGTTGAGAAACTCGAACTCTACCTTCCCCCCATCGCCCAGCTTCAGATAGGCTGAGAAGGGTCGATTGTACCGTGAGACGAAGTCCTCGATCAGGTCCGTCTTGCCGGTCTCGAGAAGTTTCCGAACTGTCTCGCGGTCAATCGCCTTACCCGCCCACACCTTCTTCATCTGAAACCGGCACCCGGCGTCAGCACACCTGTAGTGACCACTTGTCTCAACGACCGAACCCTGGCAGATCGGACAGCGTCCCAGGGGCTCTGAGTTGATAATTGGCTCCTCAGCAGAGGCACCAGCGGGTCCGTTCGCAAATTCCCATTCGAGTTTGTTGTCCGCTGTGAGCAGAAGACGAGCGCTGAACTTGAACCCGCGCCTGCTCACGAATCCGTCCAGCATCTCCGTTCTCTTCTCCCGAATCAGCTGAGATGCTTCTTCCCTGCTGAGAGGCCTCTTCAGAATCACCTTGGGGATGCTGAACTTGCAGTCTGTCTTCTTACGTCCATGATGCTCGCAGACATAGGAGGCAGGACGCTCAACAACGTTCCCGCCACAGAGCGGGCAGACACCCAGGGGCTCTGTCGACTCGACACCAATCTGAGTCACCACCTCGTAGGCCTTTATCTTGTCGACCATTTGGCGGGTGAACTCTCGTATCCGCGCGAGGAACTCCTCATCGCTCAGTGCACTCTTTTCTATCTTGCGCAGGTTCATTTCCCAGTCACCGGTCAGGTCTGGAGCAACGAGTTCGGCCAGCTGGATCGTCTCAAGCAGGTCAATGAGATCGATGCCTCGGCGCGTAGCCATGAGACTCCTTGCTTTCCGCTCGACAACGCCCGTGCGAATGAGCTTCTCGATGATCTCTGCCCGCGTCGCCGGGGTTCCGAGTCCCCTCTCCCGCATAGCCTCTGCCAGTTCCTCGTCGTCCACCAGCTTGCCTGCAGTTTCCATTGCAGCGATAATCGACGCATCTGTGAAGTGCTGCGGGGGCTTTGTGAACTTATGTTCCGCTGCCACCTTGAATGCCTGGATGGCCATGCCCTTGGTCAACGGGGGCAGGTCCCTGATGTCCGCCTCACCAGGCGCGACTTCCATCCATCCTTTTCTTTGGACCACTCTCCCATCCGTGCCAAACATTTCGTCCTGAACAACAGTTTCGACGCGTGTCAGAAGGAAGACAGCTTCAGGATAGAACTGTTCGATGAACCTGCGCACGACAAGGTCGTACACGATTGATTCGTCGTGACTCAATGCTTCTCGTTCGACGCGCGTGCCCGTTGGAATGATAGCATAGTGGTCTGTCACCTTATCATCGTTGAAAGCGAATGGGCGCATGGCCCATCCTTCTTCGATGGCATGCTGCACGAAGGGGGCATATTCACCCGTGTTCAGATCGCCGAGAACGCGAGCAACCTCCTTCCGTAGTGCCTTTGGAAGGAACTTGCTGTCCGTGCGCGGGTAGGTAATTGCCCGCTTCTCCTCGTACAAGGACTGGGCAGCCCGCAGTGTTCTGCTGGCACTCAGGCCGTTGAGGGTATTGGCCTCGCGCTGCAGCAGCCCCAGATCGTAGAGATATGGCACGGGCAGTCTGCTTTCCTTCTGCTCGACTGAGGCGACCATCCCCTTCCGTCCACGACATCTGACAACTATGTCCTCCGCCTCATGCTCGTCGTCCAGCCTGGTCTGAGACCCGCGGTGCCAAACCCCTTGATACACTGGTTCCCCATTCGGCAGCGCCTTGAAGTCTGCAGCAATCTCATAGTACGGTGCAGGGGTGAATGCCTGGATCTCCTTCTCCCGTTTAGCAATCAGCCCAAGGACAGGCGTCTGTACACGCCCAATGGTGACGAGGGAGCCATTTCTTCGAGTAAGGCCGCGCGTGGCATTGATCCCGACAAGCCAGTCTGCCTCCGAACGCGCCAGCGCTGCCTTGCCCAGATCGTCATATTCAGCTTCTGACCTCAGCCCGCGAAACCCTTCTCGAATACTCTCCGAAGTATATGAGGAGAGCCAGAGGCGTGAGACAGGTTTGTGAGATCCCGCCATGACGTAGACGTTGCGGAAGATCAGCTCGCCTTCACGGCCAGCATCGCATGCATTGATGATCTCGTCGATATCCTTTGACGCCATAAGCTTCTTGAGCACGGCAAACCGCTGCTCTGCACCGTCAAGAACAGAGAAGCGGAAGCGCTCCGGGATGATCGGAAGATCTGACAGAAGCCACTGTTTGTACTTCTTGTCATATTCCTCGGGCTCCGCCAGGCCCACAAGGTGGCCGACAGCCCACGACACGATATACTTTTCACCTTCGTAGTAGTCACGCGTCTTCTTGCAGCGATCAATAACCGCGGCAAGTTGTTCGGCAACACTGGGTTTCTCTGCTATTACCAGTTTCTTCACAACGACTCCTATGATCCTCAAACGACAACGGTCCTCATTATACACGCAAACAACACCCGGCAAGTGTGGACGGGTTCTCAGTTCCTGCGTGGCACACAACGCACGCCGGCCAGTCGCCGTCAAGCGGTCTGCGCCCCACAGCGCCCCTGCACGAGATACGACTCGAAAACCACATGCCCCTCCTGGTGACGCTTCCCTCCGGCGTTTCCACCGTGAATGCCGGAGGCGCTGTTCATCGGGCACTTGGCCAAGTGAGGCGCCATGCTAGAATACATGCCTGCTGCAGAAGCATGCGGCAGTCGAAGCAGAGGTGAAGCACATGACATTTGAACGGGTAGACAAGAACGGAAAGGCCTATGTGAAAGTGACAGACGGAGAGATCGCGACCGAGCAGGATGGGCTGACGCTCATTGCTGCCTGCATTGAACGTAGCACGAATCTCGCCATGCTGCCCAAAGACTGCCTCTCACAGCAGTTTCTGCAGTTGTCAACGCGGGTTGCCGGAGTGGTTGTCGAGAAGCTCGAAGACTATGGCATTCGAGCGGTCGCCCTTGTCAACATCGAAAGAGCATCCCCACGTTTCAGAGAGTTCGCTCTGGAGTCAAACCACAGCACAACGTTCCACGTCTGCGAGACAGTGGATGAGGCAGAACAGTGGCTTCTTGAGGAAAGAACATCATAGAACTGGTGCGCCCGACAGGACTTGAACCTGTAATCTACGGCTCCGGAGGCCATCGCCCTATCCAGTTGGGCCACGGGCGCGCACACTGCAGTATACGCAAAAGGCCGGGTGCGGACAAGCGTGACTTGTCCACTGTGCCACGGGACGTATCCGGCTACTCTACCGTCACACTCTTGGCAAGATTCCGCGGCTGGTCGACGTCGAGTCCTTTCGCGTCTGCGGTGTAGTAGGCCAGCAGTTGCAGGGGCAATGCATACACCACCGGTGAGAACAGCTCATCTACGGCAGGCATGGGGATGAAATCAGTCGCTATTGCCTGCGCCCGTCTGTCCTTCTTGTCGCCCAGCACAACGAGAGGAGAGTCCCGGGCAATTGACTCCTGCAGGTTTGAGTAGACCTTCTCGTAAAGCGGTCCCTGTGGAAGAATGCCCACAACAGGTACATCCTGGTCAAGAAGAGCAATCGGTCCGTGCTTGAGTTCCCCGGCTGCATATCCCTCGGCGTGAATGTAGCTGATTTCCTTCATCTTGAGAGCACCTTCCAGCGCCATCGGATAGTTGACTCCACGGCCCACGTAGATCATGTCGTGAACCTTGTAGAACTTTCGTGCAATCGTCTCCATCATCCCGGCATACTCAAGCACCTGTTCGCACTTCTGGCTCAAGCTGGACAACTGTGATGCGTAATGAGCAGACGAGTCGGAATCAAGCACCCCATTCCTCTGCCCGAAGTGCAGAGCTATCAGATAGAACGCTATGAGCTGAGCCATGAATGACTTTGTTGCCGCTACACCGATTTCAATCCCGGCCTGTGTGACAAATGAGATGTCTGACTCGCGGGCAACGGTGCTCTCCGGACGGTTGGTAATAGCCACCACCTTTGCTCCGAGACTGCGCTGCAATCGAAGCGCAGCGAGAGTATCAATGGTCTCTCCGGACTGAGTTACGGCAATTCCCAGGGTCCCAGGCTGAACGATGGGCCTCGCGTAGCGATATTCGCTGCTGAAACTGACGTCCGTCGGTATACGGGCCAGCTCCTCGAGCAGATACTTCCCCACTCGAGCAGCATGGTAGGATGTGCCTGCAGCCACGATGGATACACGCTGAGGAACAGCCTCGCCTCGAAACTCCTGGAGGTCGACGTGCCCAGTATCGATGTCAATCCGGCCGTAGAGTGTGTCGCGAATCACGACCGGTTGTTCATGAATCTCCTTCAGCATGAAGTGCTTGAAACCTTGCTTCTCTGCGGCCGATGCATTCCACTGAACCGTCATGGGCGCTCGCTCGAGCGGCGCCCCATCGTCCAGAGCGTAGAAAGCATACCCTTGCTCGTTGATCTCGACAACGTCGCCATCATGCAGAGGAATAATGCGATGTGTATAGTCCAGCAGAGCCGGGGTGTCGGAGCCCAGCACCATTTCTCCTTCTCCCACCCCCAGGACCAGCGGAGACAGCTTGCGCACGGCGACAATGCGACCCGGGAATGCGTTCCCAAGCACGAGGAATGCGAAGGCCCCATCTAGCTGCAAGGCTGTTGCACGGGCAGCATCCAGGAGGTCAGCACCGGCAGCCACCTGGTCCTCCATCAGATGTGCAATTACTTCACTATCCGTATCAGAGACAAAGACGTGGCCACGCTTCACCAAGTCCTGGCGAAGCGCCTCGTAGTTCTCGATAATACCGTTGTGAATGACAGCAAGTTGCCCCTTGCAGTCTAGATGAGGATGGGCGTTCCTGTCTTCGACCTTGCCATGTGTTGCCCACCTGGTATGACCCATGCCGGTCGTCGCAGTATAGTCAATTCCAGCTACCGCTTCCTCCAGTTCTTTGAGCTTACCGCGCCGCTTTACAACGACCACTTCCCCTTTCTCGAGGATTGCCATCCCTGCGGAGTCATAGCCTCGATACTCCAGCTTGTGGAGCCCTCCCAGAATAACAGGAACAACCTTACGTGGCCCTACATAGCCAATAATGCCGCACATGCTACTCCTCCCCCTGGCCGCATGAAGAGACCAGGATACGCTTGAGTTCCTGAGCAACCGCATTCAGGCGGTCGGTGTCCTGCCCCTCCAGGAAGATGCGAACCAGAGGCTCAGTTCCTGACGGACGAACAACAAGACGGGCAGCGTCGCCCAGTTCTGCACGTGCAGCGTCAACTGCATGCAGAAACGTCGGACATGAGGCTATCTGTCTGTCCTTGACACGCACGTTTTCCGCAATCTGGGGGTACAGCTCTACGCTGTCGAGCACATCGGCGAGGCGATGCCCGGATTTCTTCAGATAGGAGAGTACCATGAGCGTCGTAGCCAGTCCATCACCCGTTACATTCTGGTAGAGGTTGATGATATGGCCAGACTCCTCGCCTCCCAGGACGAAGCCTCCATCATGCAGTCTGTCCAGGATGTATCTGTCGCCCACATCAGTACGCTCGAGCCTGATTCCATAGTGTCCAAGTGCCCTTTCGAGTCCAAGATTTGTGAGCACAGTGCCGACGACAGTATTCCCAGTCAGCCGGTGCTCGTCAGCCAAGCCTGTTGCCAGAATGAAGAGCATGATGTCGCCTGAAACTCGACGCCCCAGATGGTCGACCATGATGACCCTGTCGCCGTCCCCATCATGCGCAATGCCAAGGTCGGCGCCCTCCGCGAGTACGCGGGCTGAAACAGCTGCCGGGTGGGTCGATCCGCAATCCTTGTTGATGAGGTGACCATCCTCGTCCGTATTCATCTCGATCACGTCTGCTCCAAGCCTGCGAAGGAAGACGGGCGTCGTTCGGCTCGTCGCGCCGTGAGCAGTATCAACTACAATCCGGAGACCGGCGAGACTCAACCCCGGGTTCTTATGCTCGAGGAGTCCAAGGTATCGTTCCCGCGCATCGTCCGCCCAGCGCGCTGCCCCCACCTCGTCGCCGCGTACCTTGCACGAGGTATTCACCTGCAACAACGCAAGATTCCCTTCAATAGCTTCCTCGTCGGCATCCGCGAGTTTTCTGCCCCCCGCGCCAAAGAACTTGATGCCGTTGTACTCCGGAGGATTGTGCGAAGCAGAGATCATCGCCCCCGCCGCATAGCGGGGATCATTTGCCAGCAGCAGGGCCAGCCCGGGAGTTGGAACAACACCCAGGTAGTCGACAGTCACCCCCGTCTCCATGAAGCCGGCACCGAGCGCGGCTGCCAGCATCTCAGAAGAAACGCGCGGATCCCAGGCGATAGCAACGGTTCGTTCGGCCTCCTGCAGCCGACGCCCATCGAAGAACATTGAGGCTGCCGTTCCGAGAAGCAAGGCAAGCCTCGAGGTGATTTGGGTGTTCACCACACCGCGGACACCATCCGTGCCAAAGAGGTTTCGGGTAGCCATGCTTCTACTATAGGCGCCACAGACCTTCACGCAACCTGCAGGTCGGCATCTGCATGGCACAAGCCTTGCCTAACGAACAGCAAGGCCGGGACATCTGTCCCGGCCCATGTTCGCTAGCCCTCAGCTGCCAGTCATGACGCAGGGGGTACGGGCTTGCTCGGCTTTCGTCTGACAACCCTGCGCACAAGCAGGGCACAACCCCACAACAGCACTCCCCAGAAGGCGAGATAGACGATTGCACCGCCCAGCCACGTCCAGAATGTGGCCAGTCCGTGACCAAACCGGACCAGGGAGTCGGCAAATGCCTCGCCGAAGCCGCGGGGAGAAACAAAAGCGGCGACCGTCTGGACAAGTTCAACGCTCACCGTCGCGAGGGATGTCGCGTTGTCAAGGTAGCGCTGCTGGCCCTCGTACTGCTCAATTTCTGTGCGCACTGTTCGCAGTTGTTCCTGCACAGCCAGCATGTCCTTGATAGTGCCCGCCTTCTTCAGAAACCCCAGCAGCTGTTCTTCCTCTGCGCGGAGCACCTTCAAACGCGCATCAACATCGATGTACTGGGCTGTAACGTCCTGTGATCCACTGCTCCGGCTCGTCACTGTTCCAAGTGCAGCGAGCTCCTGAAGAGCCTGTGCAGTGGCTGCAGCTGGTATGCGCAACGTGACACTCCCCACGATGCGGTTATCCGATTTTCGCAACGACGACTCGGCAACATATCCACCCAGCTTAGTAGCGAGTCTCTCACAGTCAGCCAGTGTCTTCTCAGCGTCCGCCACCTCCAGACTGAGGCTGGCGTTCATCACTATCTTGCGGTCAACAATCGTCTGTTCCGCAGTGGACGGGACTCCAGATGTGGATGCCTTGTCCGAGCTGCCCAGGAATACGCCCTCACGCCCTGCGCTCGTCTGGTCAGGAGCTGGAGTTTGAGAGGCCTGCCTCGAACATCCTCCCAGGAGTGCCACAGTCAGAACACACACGATGACAAGCACAAGACCTTGCCGAAAGCGCACGCCCTTTTGCATGGAAACCTCCGGAAACGAGTATGTGTCCCTACCCAATGATCCGTATCGTCACGTGACCTGTTCCATCTCCGTCTCGACCGGTCCAATGCCATGCCGCAGTCCTCTCCAATCCCGACTGCTCCTCCACTACATAATGGTGCAGCTTCAGAAAAGCCTCCAGGTCAGAAGCCTCGTCAGCCGCCAGGTCCAGAACAAGCGACTGGGCTGTCTCCACGTCGCTCAGCTGGCAGGCCGCATCCCCGTGGCCACTCATCAGCCAGCTCGCAAGCAACTGCCTGCGCACTCTGTCACCGCGCACATCGACTGTATAGTTCCACACAGGAGACACCAGGGCTGCCGTCGAGCTCTTGTCCATCTGGGGCGCGAACCCCAGCCGCTGCCCGCTTGCCAAAGGCGCAGACGTAAGAGGAGTCACCGGCGCACTTGCACCCGTGCCCCATGGGACGACTCCTGCACCAAGGTACAGCACCAGTACAAGAGCAACGGCCACAACTGGCGCAAAGCCCAGCACCAGGCTCTCAATACGGCGGCGTCGGTACTGAGTCCGACTGATACACCCCATGACGGCATCTGCCACAGAACATTCCATGGGAGCGAACAGCTCCGCAGTCTGCTGGCGTAGCTCGCTGCGCACGTTGCTTGTATCTTCCATCTCTCGGGTTCGCGTATGCTGTCTCATCATTGTTCTCCGTTCTTAGGACGGGGAGGCTCGCGAAAGGTTCCCGCCAAGAGTTCACGAAGCTGTTCCCGAGCTCGGAATACTCTGCTCTTGACAGTTCCAGACGGAACACCGAGAGTCGCCGCAGCCTCGTCATACGTCAGTCCGTCCAGGTCTACCAGCGAAAACGCAGCCCTGAAACGGGGATCTATATTCTGCAAGGCAGCGCGTACTCCCTCACGCACCTCGTCATCCGTGGGTCCGTCGTGGTCTTCCTCCATTTCAGGCGCCTCTGCCGTGAGAAGGTCCGCCTGTGTTTCGCCAGACGCCACAGGATGCTGGGACTTTCTCCGGACTGCGTCAATTGCGCAGTTGCTGGCTATACGGTATAGATAGGAGGACAGCTTCGATGTGCCACGAAACCGTGCCAGGCTCGAGTACAGCTTAACGAACGTCTCCTGCGTGACATCATATGCCAGGTCACGGTCAAAGGTGACCCGTACGGCCACAGAGAACACATATTGTTCATAGTATCGAACGATGTTCTCGTAAAGGTCGGTTCTGCCCATGATGACCTGACTGATTGTGTCTTCGAGATGCGGCATGTCATCCATGCTGCCATTATATGAGTTAGCCGCCCTGTGCATAGGGCGAGCGCTGGCTTCACAGGCTCCACACGGTCGTTTGACAGTCACCCCGGCGCAGGTATAATGGGCCAGTGCCGAAGTGGCGGAACTGGCAGACGCAGCAGACTCAAAATCTGCCGGGCTAACACCCGTGTGGGTTCAATTCCCTCCTTCGGCACCAGCACGGCGCAACGTATCGCCCCACGCGCCTTCTCATGTCACGAGTCCTCCTCCACGCTGTACGCCCCGAGTGGTCTGTCGTTCAAGCCGCCGGCGCCAGACAACAGCGTTGCATGCATCTGGGATACCGGTACAATACCACAGGACAATGGAGGTCGTACATGCGCACGCTGATTCAAGACATCGCCTTTCTGATGACAGGGAACAGCCGCCAGGAGGAACTGACCGACGCATATGTCGTCATCGACGACAATGTTATCAGTTCGGTCGGCACTGGCCCTCTTCCGCAAAACATACGTCCTGATCGCACTTTTTCGGGAGCGCACAGGCTCATGATGCCCGGATTTGTCAACACCCACCACCACCTCTTTCAGACGCTCTTTCGCAACGTGCCTCAGGTTGAACATGCGAAGCTGTTTGACTGGCTGACTTTTCTGTATGATCACTGGCAGTACATCGATGAGGAAGCCGTCTACGTAAGCGCCCAGACAGGTATTTGTGAGATGCTCAAGACAGGTGTCACGACTACGACGGACCACCTGTACCTGTATCCTCATGGCAACAATGCACTGTTTGACGCTGAGGTCAGGGCAGCGCGGGACATTGGCGTGCGCTTTCACCCTACGAGGGGAAGCATGTCGTTGAGCAGGAAGAATGGAGGGTTGCCTCCTGACGCCGTGGTTCAGACCGACGATGAGATTCTGACCGAATCAGAACGGGTCATCCATCAGTACCATGATCGAGGCCGCTATGCGATGACGCGTGTTGCCCTTGCGCCTTGCTCGCCCTTCTCTGTTACCACCCGCCTCATGAAGGACACCGCGGCTCTCGCAGAGAAAGAAGACGTTCTGCTGCATACGCACCTCGCCGAGACGCAGGATGAAGAAGCCTTCTGCCTGGAGACCTTTGGCGCACGCCCCGTCGACTACATGGAACAGGTTGGATGGCTGACGCCGCGTGCGTGGTTTGCTCACGTCGTCTGGGCCTCTGAAGAAGATATCCGGAAGCTCGCCGAGCACCAGTGCGGAATGGCTCACTGTCCAGCCAGCAACATGCGTCTCGGATCAGGAATTGCCCCGGTAACGACAATGAAGCAGACCGCCATGCGCATCGGCATTGGAGTGGATGGAAGCGCCAGCAACGACACGAACTCGTACATCGGAGAAGTCCGTCTTGCCACACTGCTGCAGCGGGTACGCTATGGAGCTGGCGCCCTGACCTCGCGGGAGGCGCTCGAAATGGCCACGATGGGCGGAGCACGGGTTCTGCGGATGGACAGCGACATCGGCAGCATTGAGGCTGGCAAGGCCGCTGATCTTATCATGTGGAATCTCGACACCATAGAGTTCGCCGGTGGTCTCCATGACCCCTTCACTGCACCTGTGATGTGTGACGCCAAACAGGTGGATTTCAGCATGGTCAATGGACAGGTCGTGATTGAGCATGGAAACTTCACGAATGTCGACATCCCGGAATTGATTGCACGCCAGAACGGTATTGCATCGGCGCTCATGATGCGTTGAGACGACGGTCAGGGCCATGTTGAAGGAGGGTAGCAGGCATGAAATCACTTACAGAGTTCCTCAGTTTTGCTGACGCTTGTGGCGCGAGTCAAGTCGACCTCAAGTTCACTGACCTGTTTGGCGGGCTTCATCATGTGACGGTTCCCCTTTCACGATTTGATGAAGCGTTTCTGGCCCGGGGGGTCGCCTTTGACGGCTCGAGCATTCCCGGCTTCGCCTCGGTAGAGCGCAGTGACATGCTGCTCCAACCGGACCTGTCGTCTGCTTTTGTCGATCCATTCGCCCGCGTTCCAACTGTCGCAGTCTTTTGTGATATCCTGGAACCTCACACGCATCAGCGATTTGCCCTTGATCCCCGTTTCATTGCAGAACAGGCAGAAGCGATGCTGGCATCGAGGTCCTACGCCGATACGGCATGGTTCGCCCCGGAATTCGAGTTCTATGTGTTTCAGAGTACTGACTTTGGCTCATCCGAGACAGGAGCATTCTTCACGGTCAGAAGCACAGAGTCAGGTGCTGCCCCGCACTGCGAAGACATGGGCCTTCAGGGGTACTCAATCCGCCATGGTCGGGGTTACCACGCGGAAAGACCCCTTGACCGCCTTGCTGACTACCGTAGTACGCTCGTGCAGATGCTGGAGTCTATCGGGATATCCATCCGCTACCACCACCATGAGGGCGGGGAGAACGGACAGGTTGAGTTGGAAGTCATGCCTTGTACGCTGCGGGCTATGGGAGACGCATCACAGACAATCAAGTACTTCGCCAAGAACCTTGCTCTGCAGATGGGCCTGACCGCGACATTCATGCCGAAACCTCTGGCCGGTCAGGCGGGAACCGGCATGCACTTCCACCAATACCTAACCAGGAATGGGCAGCCTACGTTCTACGAGGCAGGTGCAGAGCCCTACGACCTATCGAGCCTTGCGGTTTCCTACATCGCCGGGGTTCTCAGCCATGCATCTGCGCTGCTGGGCATTACGAACCCCTCGACAATCAGTTACAAGAGGCTCGTACCGGGATTTGAGGCTCCAGTTCGCGCATTCTTCTCCCTTGGTAACCGTACTGCTGCCGTGCGAGTTCCCATCTACGCGGACACACCAGAGGAAAAGCGTATTGAGTTCAGACCACCAGATGCCACAACAAACGTGTACCTTGCCATGAGCGCCATGCTCCTCGCGGGAATTGATGGGATCGAACGGAGGCTTGACCCTGTGCCGCTGCATCTGGGTCCGTACACTGGCGACATTGGGCAGCTTCCTCAGGATGTCATCGCTGAAATCCCGGTACTGCCGACATCTCTTCCCGAGGCATTCGCCGCTCTGCGACAGGACAGTGGATTCCTGACGGGATCCGGAGTCTTCCCCGCCTCCTTTGTCGACACCTTCTGCCGCTACAAACTCCAGCACGAGGAGGAAGTGCTCCGTCGACTGCCACATCCCAAGGAATTTGAGCTGTACTTTGACTGTTGAGCAAGCCTCCCATGACCATCGTACTGAACCTGCACCCGATAGTTGCCGAACAGACGGGTGACCCTCACAGCATCAACGTGCCTGAGGGGGCGACAGTGGACGATGCTCTGGCTGTTCTCGGTATTGACGCAACACGAGCGGGCTTCGTTCTTGTCAATGGGCAGCGAATTCCATATGATACGCCATTGCACGACGGCGACAGCCTCTTCATCATGCCCTTCCTAGGTGGTGGCTGAGAAAAACACTGCGACAGGTGCTCAGACTAGGGTCGCTGCGATGACGGAGAGCTTTCTGCCTCACTCGACACTCCGGTAAGCCCTTCTGCGTCCGTGATGGGCAGCACGAACATCACTCCGGTATTTGGCCTCGAGAAGTCCCCGAAGACTCGATGAGCCAACTGTCGGGCGGCCACAAGAGACTTGCCGCCCTCCAGCAGAGACAGGATGATGACATTGTCTCTCAAGTCGATGCTGGCGCTGAGGACCTGTTCGAGTGATGTGTAAACAGTATCGTGATCCTGGAGAATACGCCCCATGCCTTTTCCGTCAACGACAGTCGCGCCTCGTACCCCAACTGCAGGCAGGAGCCGCAGGTACTCATAGGTCTTCTCCTCCTGCGTCGTGATAATAACCAGAAGATACATGGCTCCTCCATGACAACAGTCTTCTAGGTACAGCCTACGCTTAACCCGATATCAAGGCAAGACCATGAAAGCGCGGAAGCCCGATTTGCGTTTGGTTCTACACAGATGCACGATCCTGTCGAATAAGCACCTTGAGTGCTTCCACGCCGGTCAGCACAAGCCTCTCGATCGGGGCCTCCCGGGTCTGCCCATCCTCCGTTTCCTCGTCGTTGTTCACGACCAGCATCACACCACCGGCCCGTCGCCTGAGTATGCTGGCAATGATAAACAATGTCGATGATTCCATTTCAGAACAAATCGCTCCCCCTGCAATCCACGCTCTCCGCCGCGCCTTGAGTTCTTCAGCGACAGGCTGTCGGTCCGGGCTGATCTCGCCATAGAACGAGTCTTTCGACTGCGTAATGCCCAGGTGAGCCGGGTACCCAAGGCTAGCGGCTGCCGTCTTGAGAGCCAGCGTTACGCCTATATCAGCAACTGCCGGAAACTCGACAGGCAGGTACTGCCGGCTCGTGCCTTCATCACGAATGGCCGCGGTAACGATGGCAAGGTCGCCAACACTCATGCCAGGCTGCATCGCGCCGGACGTTCCAACCCGAATGAATGTATCGGCACCGACCATAGAGAGCTCCTCAACGGCGATCGCCGTAGAAGGTCCTCCGATCCCTGTGGATGTCACCGAAACCCGCTCTCCCAGAAGACTCCCGGAGTAGGTCACGTACTCCCTGTTCTGGGCGACCCTTACGGGATTGTCAAAAGCCCTCGCAATGAGTTCGCACCGACCAGGGTCCCCTGGAAGCAGCACGTACCGTCCGACGTCCCCCTGGCGCACCTTGATGTGGTACTTGTATTCGCCATCAAACAACGTATGTCCCATGCTTCCTGCCTCCTGGCTGTTCCGCTAGAGCAGCCCTTCGAGAAGGATCTTGACGCCGATGCCCACGAGAGCCACGCCGCCGACGACTTCGGCTTTGTCCTGAAGCA
>DAONFE010000001.1:178485-259027 GCA_035403525.1 Candidatus Cryosericum sp. | reverse complement strand
GTCAAGGTCACTCCGATTGAAGGGACATACCTCATGTGGCTGGACTTCCGCGCACTCGGCATGAGCACACCGCAGCTCTCGGATTTCCTCCGGGCACAAGCCAAAGTAGGCCTGGATGAAGGCTATGTGTTCGGGCCCGGCGGGGAAGGTTTCGCGCGCATGAACATCGCATGCCCACGATCCACCCTGCAGGAAGGGCTCAATCGCATCGCTGGTGCACTGGCCAGACTGAACACACACTGATGGGCGCGCAGGACGTGTCCCCCGAGGAACTTGACTGTACCACTGTCGTTGCCGGCAGGCGTGCATCTGAATCTGGACACGTCATTGTAGGTCACAACGAAGATGACGCACACCGGCTGGCGGTTCGGCATCATATCGTCAACGCCGGCGAGCATCCGTCTGCCACATTGCTGAGAGACGGGACTTGCGTGTACCGTGAACCGCACACTGCGCTGGCAGTGCCTGTCCCGGTTGAAAGCCTTGCATATGACTGGACAGAATTGGCCGGAGAGGACTTTGGCGACAGCTTTCTGAACAGCGAAGGCGTCAGTATCTGCTGCGACAGCGCTTCAGGAACACGCGAACTTCAGCCGGAGCTCATTCAGGGGGGTATCGGTCACCTCCTTCCACTGCTCATCGCGGAACAGGCCCACTCGGCACGCGACGGCGTCCTGATTGCAGGCCGGCTGGTGGACACCTGGGGCTACTGCGACGCTCGCATCATTACAATTGTCGACCATGCCGAGGCATGGATTCTTCAGCTTCCCGGAGGCCACCAGTGGCTGGCAGAACGAGTGCCGGATGACGCTGTCGTCGTCCTCCCCAACTACCTCATTTCGCGAACAGTCAACCTCGCGGACACAGACCGTATCCTGGCATCTTCCGACTTGGAAGTTCACGCTGTGGAACGCGGCTGGTATGACCCCTCCGCTGGTACGCTCTTTGACTTCAAGAAAGTCTACGGCCCTCCTGATATCAATACCTCCCCCATGAGTACAAGCCGCCAGCAGACCGGCCTTTTCCTGCTCACCGGCCGGGAATTTCCACTCGATGACCTGCCTTTCTCATGTGTTGCACAGCATCCTGTCAGCATCAGCGATATCATGGCCTGTCTGCGCTGTGTCACTCCCCACGGTCACGATACCCGGCACGCGGCAGAACTCCCAGGGAGCTTTCACAGAAACGTGACCCAGACGACCATGCGGCCGATTTCGGTCTGGACGACACAGGAGTCTTCTGTCACTGAATTGAGAGATGATGCCCTACAAGCGCGCTCTGTAACGGTATGGCGTGCCTCGGGAATCCCTGATGAGCTGCCCTATACCCCATGGTATCCCCTGGCCATGATGCAGGCAGGATCTGACTACCCAACCGCCTATACTACTGCAGACCCGGACTGCCTCGATACAGGTTCCGCATTCTGGACCTTCCGGCTGTTTGCGACTGCGGTGGACAGCGACTATGCTCGACGCATGCCAGAAGTCCAAGCCTTCATCCAGCTACTTGAGGCACGTGCCAGGGAAACTGACAGGCTGCTTCAGACTCTGCCAGTTGACCCCGAGCAGGCGGAGGCAGTGTTCGCCGGATTGCTTGCGGCGTGCGGAGAGAGGCTTGGCATGGAAGCGCTCAACCTCTGCAGCAGATTGTTGCGAGAGTGGCAGACAAACGCTCCTCCACTTCCGAAACAAGGTTCCTGATCAAGCAGACCACTTCTCGAAACCCGTCGGCCATCCGTTCTACCCTCTTGCATTTTCTCAATAGTGTATACACTACAACTGTAGTACCTACACTATTGTGGGAGATGAGCTGTGGAAGAACTGACCAGCAAGCAACGGGCGGTACTGGAATTCATCGAGGCGCGTGCGCGCCAGACGGGATTCCGTCCGAGCCTGGAAGATATACGCCGGCATTTTGGCTTCAATTCCCTTAACTCAGTTGTCATGTACGTCAAAACACTTGAGCGAAAAGGGTATCTCCCCCAGCCGGACCTCATCAAGGGTACCCCGGCCACGCCCTCGCTCATGATTCCGGTGCTGGGCACCGTTGCAGCAGGAACTCCCATTCTGGCCGAGGAGAACATCGAGAAATGGATGTTTGTGACCCCACCGACACCAGCGACTACAGATTATTTCGGGCTCAAGGTCAAGGGAGATTCCATGATTGATGAGCACATCATACCCGGGGATATTGTCGTCGTTCACAAGCAGCAGACCGCCGATAATGGCGATATCGTTGTTGCATTGCTTGGAGATGAGGCAACGGTCAAAAAACTGCACCAGGCGGAGAACGGCATTTTCCTCATGCCTGCAAATCCAGCATATCATCCGATCCCGGTTACCAACGAGGTCAGCATTATTGGCAAGGTAGTTGGTCTCATTCGCGAGCACCTGTCCTGAGGAGTGCGTCCATGAACTCCACACATGAGCTCCCTCCTGTATCAGCACTTTCTGACAAGCAGTCACTTCTCTACGTCGAAGAACGGAACGGCCATCTCGCTGCATTCGTTTTTCGTGGTGAAGTCAAATACGTAAGCCGCGTTCTCAAGATGTGGGCCAGCGGCCGTTTTACCTCAGAGCAGACAGAAGATACCACCTACTACACCGTTGTCAGCGAGGATCGGATGATAGCGACAATTGCGAGAGACAATGTTCACCGTCACTGGTACATGATCCGCCTCATGGATTGACACGGCCGGCATGAGTGGACTGGTATGCCCTTTGCTCATCTGCACGTCCACACCGGCTTCAGTTTTCACGAGAGTCCCATCCGCATCGAGGACCTTGTCCAGCGCAACCTTGAATTCGGTTATCACTCCTGTGCTATCACTGACAGCAATACGCTGGCGGGTGTCATCCGCTTTGACCACGCAGCGCGCTCTGCTGGCATTACCCCCGTCTTTGGCTGTGAGCTGACCCTGCTCAAGGACGGCGGGGATGACCATATCGTTGTTTTGGCACGTGATCTGGAGGGTTACAGCAACCTGTGCCGCCTGGTAACACAGGCGCAGGCACATGGTCGTACACACCCTGGATTGATGTTTGACCAGCTGATCCCGCTTGCAGGCCATCTGACCGCTTTGTATGGAAGTCCCGAGAGTTTGCTGTATCAATCGTTGTCAGCCCGTCGTCCTGACAGGGCACGTTGCCTGCTGGAACGTATGCAGACACTGTTTGGAAGTAATCTGTACCTCGATGTTCAGAATCCCATGTTCCCCGACTCGCTCCGCTTACTCTACCGCCTGCATCAACTCTCTGATGAAACCCACGTTCCTGCGTGTGCCACTGGCGGGGTTACTCATCTGCGTCGTGCTGATGCGGAAGTACGCGAGATGCTCCTTGCTATCGGCTTGCTGGAACAGGTAGACGACCGCAGCAGGATGCAACCTCATGTCAACGCGGAAAGCTGGTTCAAGGGTCCCGACGATATGCAGGAATTGTTTGGCGATTGGCCTGAAGCACTTGCCACCAGTGGCGCCATCGCCGAGGAATGCCAGGTCACGTTGCCATTGGATGGATTCAAGACGCCCAGTTCTGTCCTGACAGCAACGCGCAGCCTCAGCGACATTGTCTATGCGGGTGCACACGAGAAATACGGCAGCATTGCCCCGACAGTGCAGCAACGTATCGAGCACGAACTCGACACTATCCAGCGCATGCACATGGAGGAGTACTTTCTCATCATACGCGACATTGTCGAGATAGCCCGCCGCAGGGGAGTTGCGTACTCGGGGCGTGGCTCGGGAACTAATTCCATTGTCTGCTACTGCATTGATGCAACCCAGGTCGACCCTATCCGGGAGCATCTTCTCTTCGAGCGTTTTCTGAATGAAGGGCGCAGGAGCCTGCCAGACGTTGATATCGATTTTGACGCACTGCGCCGTGACGAGGTCGTATCCGAGCTGTTTGCTCTTTACGGGGAAGACAGGGTTTGCCGGGTAGCAAACGTCAACACGTACAACATACGAGGAGCTTTCCGCGACGTAGGCAAAGCGCTGGGGTACAGCAAAGAAGAGGTTGATGATGCAACCCGGCTTCTGCCATGGTACAGCCATCGCCGCATCTCTGAGGTCATCGCCAGCCTGCCTGAGCTTGCCAGCTTTCCCTACGAAAGCATCAAGCGCTGGGTCTCTCTCGCAGAACGCATCATGGGACTGCCCCGCACGTTGTCTACGCACCTGGCAGGGCTGGTCATTGCTCCCTTTCCTCTTACCACTCTGGTTCCTCTGGAACCGTCTGGAACCGGATTTCTCATTACGCAGTATGACAAGGATGATATTGAGCGCCTTGGCCTGGTCAAAATGGACCTTCTGGGTTTGCGTACATTGTCCGCTGCGGTAGATGCAACGAGGATGGTCCGGGCAGAAACGGAATCGCAACTCAGTCTTTCAACGATTCCCATGGATGACCAGCCAACATATCAGCTGTTACGTGAAGCTCGAACGCTGGGTGTCTTTCAACTCGAGTCGCCAGGCATGCGCAATTTGCTCCTCAAGCTTCAACCTGCATGCTATGCCGACATCATGGCCAATGTTTCTCTGTTCCGCCCGGGCCCCATGGCAATGAACATGGACAAGCTGTATCTGGCCAGAAGAAACGGCAAGGTGCCAGTGACATTCGAGGACCCACGCCTGGAGCCCATTCTCAAGGAAACCTATGGCGTCATTGTCTTTCAGGAACAGGTGCTTGAGGTCGCCAATGCTGTTGCGGACCTCTCTCTTGCAGAAGCAGATATTCTTCGGCGCACCATGACAGAGCACACGCCCAAAGCCGAACTGGCTCGATTTGAGAAACTGTTTCTGGAGCGTGCTGCCGCCAAGGGAACAGATCCTGAGACAGCCCACCATGTCTATGAGCAGCTCAAAGGATTTGCCAGTTACGGGTTCAACAAGGGGCATGCTGCTTCATTCAGCCTGCTTGCTTACCGTACCGCGTACCTCAAAGCACATTGGCCGGCTCAATATATCGCAGGACTGCTCAATGCTATGCCGGTCGGTTTCTATCCTCCGTTTGTCTTGCTGGACGAAGCACGCCGCTGCCATGTCACCATTGAAAAACCGCTGGTAACACGCAGTATGGCGCAGACCGCTGCGCATGGAATGAACCTTCAGCTTGGGTTGAATCTGTTCAGTACGTTGTCCTCGAAAGACGGCGGCTCCATCATAGCCGCCCGGGAGTCACGACCTTTTGCATCAGCGCTCGACTTCAGGAACCGGACACATGTCAACCGTCGGGCACTACGGCACCTTGTTCTGGCAGGAGCATTCGATGATCTTGGCACGCCAGAGACGGTCGCTGCAGATCTCGGGTTGGACCCGGACGAAATCAGGAACATTGCGGGAGACGAACAGGATCCACGACTGCATGCCGTTCTTGGTGAGATAGCAGGCATCGGCTATCCCGTGTCAGCCAGCCTGGCCATTTTGCTTGACCTGGCCACAACAAGCACAGCGGACACGCCAACACCAGCTCAGGCACATGCACCCGTCCTGCGCAGTACACAGCTGCGCACGTGGCCACACGGTTCCAACGTATGGGTACAGGGCGTCGTGGTCCGCGTTCAGACGCCACCTACCAAATCTGGCAAACGGGTCTTTTTCATCACGCTCGAAGACGAGGAAGGGATGGTGGAAGCAGTCATGTTCGAGGATGCACAGCGCAAGTATGCTGCAGCACTCAAGCAGAATCGCATGATGCGACTGTATGGCGAACTCCAGAATGAAGAAGGCAGTCCAAGTATCCTCGTAAAGCGTCTGGATGGTCTCCGCTTTGTTCCAGGCAGTCAGAAGACTCGCCATGATCAGGAATATACCTGAAGATACATACCGCCGACGGCCTGCCACGCCTGTGGCCGTCATTGGCAGCGGTATACCGGCAGTAGACCGCATGACCGGTATCGGCGGCTATCCGCGAGGCCGCGTTACAGAATTGTTCGGAACAGCCAGCTCCGGAAAATCCGCTCTTGCGCTGACCTGCTGTCTGACTGCAGCAGCCCAGGGACTCACGGCAGTCTGGATAGACCTCGAACACACCCTCGTGGCAAAACTGCCGCTCAATCCCGGACCATCCATGCATGACATTCTGCTGCTTGAGCCACAAACCTCTGAAGACGCTGTTGACATGGCCGCCATTCTTCTGGAGCGGGTTCCCATTGATCTTCTGGTCATGGACTCTGCGCTAGCAATGCAACCCTCGCATCGGTCACAGAACCTGCCTTCCAACATGGCGCGCGCCGAAATGGTCGGGCGAGCCCTGCGAAAGCTTACTGTGCTGGTTGCACACAGCAACTGCGTCATGCTGTTCCTCAGCCGGAGTTATCTCATGGCTGTTCCCGATTCGGTTGCATCTATTGGTGGACATGCTCTGCGCAGCTTTGCATCCTTGCGTCTGCGAGCAACACAACAGCAGGTTCTGACAGAGGAGGGAGAGGCAGCAGGCTTTGCCGTTCAGCTGCGAGTTGTCAAGAACAAACTTGCGCCGCCTGAGCGTGAAACAGTCCTATACTACTCTCTGACAGATGGAATCCTGACAGAGGTCCCCTCGCATGAGAGACAGGAACTCAACAAGGAGGCACGGTTGTGACCGCTGAACTCTACATCGGCACATGCGGTTATTCATTCCCGGACTGGAAAGGTACGGTGTATCCAGTCAACCTGCGCCCCTCCATGTACCTTGTCTATTACGCCCGTACACTCGGTTTCAACACCGTAGAGCTCGACAGCAGCTTCTATCACATGCCTACTGTGTCTCTTGTGCAGGCACTCCTGCAGAAGACACCTCAGCAGTTCCTTTTTACCGTCAAAGCCCACCGGAGCATGACTCACGACCTGTGGAACGATACCAGGCCAGCACGACCAGGAATGCCCCCACTCCCTGACCTTGCATCAGGCCTCAAGAGCATACCAGCCATTTCCTCCAGTTTTGTGGCCTTCTGGGAAGCTCTGGTGCCCCTCGCCGATGCCGGACGCCTGGGATCGCTCGTCCTCCAGTTTCCACCATGGTTCCGAGACACAGCGGAAAACCGGGCATTTCTGACAGCAGTTCCTCAGTTGTTGCCTCGGTACCCCTTATCGATTGAGTTCCGTGACCGCAGCTGGCATGTTCCTGAAGCAGTCGCGTTCCTGAAGCATGAACATCTTGGCTATGTGGCTGTTGACGAGCCCCAAGTACGCAACCTGCTGCCACTTGTGCCCGCGGTAACGACTGATACCGCATATCTTCGACTGCACGGCCGCAATCCCAACTGGTTCGGAGCAAGTCGCGAAGAGCGCTATGACTATCTGTACTCGCATGAAGAACTCGCTGAGTTGCTGCCATCGATCAGGACCATGGCTGCACATGCCACCCGCATGTTCATCATGACCAACAACTGCCATCGCGGCCAGGCAGTCAGGAATGCGCGAGACCTTCAGACCATGCTCCTCAGTACTGGCACACAACCCTCCACAGAAACGGATCCGAGAAAGTTGCGCCAATGACAACGGGAGAACTTGCTGAACTCATTCGCCACTCCACTCATGCGGTCGTGCTGACCGGAGCAGGAATCTCTACAGCCTCCGGCATCCCAGACTTCCGAGGACCCCACGGCATCTACACAACGCACACCTATGACCCGGACAGGACGTTCGCCGTTGAGTGGTTCGACAGAGACCCTTCCCTTTTCTTCGCGTTTGCGCGTGACTTCATTCCCCTGTGCGACCACGCACAACCAACCCTGGCTCACAGGTTTCTGGCAGAACTCGAACACCAAGGCCATGTGGCTGCAGTCATTACGCAGAATATCGACGGACTTCATCAGAAGGCGGGGAGTGCCCACGTTCTTGAGATTCATGGCAGTTTCCAGAACGCGCACTGCAGGACCTGTCGGAGGTACTACTCGTACCCCGAGCTCAAGGACAAGCTGCAGAGCAGCCGGATACCTCACTGTGACACGTGCGGAGATGTCATCAAACCTGATATTGTCTTCTACGGCGAGCCAGTCTTGAGGATGGATGAAGCTCAGACCGAAGCGCAGGCCGCGGACCTGTTTCTCGTCATGGGAACATCACTGACCGTTTATCCAGCGGCAATGCTCCCAGCCCTGACCACCGCGCCAGTCGTCGTGCTGAACCACCAAAGCGAGGCAGATAGCACGAGCTGTGCTCAGGTTGTCGACCGGGACCTCGATGACGTGTGCACTGAACTGCGGAACCTCCTTGCCGGCATACATGAACAGGCGCCGACCCAACACGGGTCCCCGAAACGCGGGTTCTAGTACACCCCCAGCACGACGTCTGCGATGTTGTCCGCGTGGTCCGACACGCGCTCCAGATTCGTGAACAGGTCAACCACGACAACGCCGACCTGAGGATCGGTTTCATGTGCGTTCAGCCGTGAGATGTTGCGGGACATGCACTCCTTGGTCATGACGTCGCACCGGTCCTCCATCTCCTTGACGCGATGCGCCCGGTCGACGTCGTAATCGCGAAGTGCAGTCATGGCCTCGTCAAGAGTGTTGAGTACATGTTCGAACTCTGCCTTGAGATCCTCAATTGTTCCCGCGTTGAACTTAAGACGCTTGTCATCCTTGATCTGGATGAGTTCGACGAGGTTCGTGGCATGGTCGCCGACACGTTCAATGTCGTTGACAGCATGCATGAGGGCCATCACACGGGTGCTCTGCGCCTCGGACAGATCATGCTCAGTAATCTTCGTCAGGTATGCCGTTATTTCCTTTTGCATGGAGTTGACAAGGTCCTCGTTGCCAAGGACGGCTTCGAGCAAGCTCATTCGGTTCTCAAAGAGAGCTGTTCGACAGTCGCTTACCATTTCATAGGTCACCCGTCCCATGCGGTACAACTCCTGCGTAGCCTGAGACAAAGCGACTGAAGGCGTTACCAGAACGCGGTCATCGATGAACTGCACCACCCTGGTCTCCACTTCTTTCTCTGTCGAGGGTAACAGATGTACTATCAGCTTCTCAAAAGGGTCGATGAAGATCAATGCCACTGTGGTCATCAGGACATTGAACAGCGTGTGCGCGTTGGCAACCTGGTGCGGCAGTGTTGACGCAGTCAGCTGCACCAGATGTGCAAATGGTTTCAGGAAGGGAAACATGATAACCGTACCCATGCAGTTGAACAGGAAGTGGGTAAGCGCGGCTCTCTTGCTGGTAATATTGCCCCCAAGGCTTGCCAGGCCGGCGGTGAGAGTCGTTCCAATGTTGGCTCCAAGAATCAGAGCAATGGAAGACGGCAGCGTAATCATGTTCTTCATTGCGAGTGCGACCACGAGGCTTGTGGTGACTGACGAACTCTGAATCAGCGCGGTGAATACTGCACCAGCTACGACCCCGAGGAATGGAACCTGCCCGAACCGGGTGAGAAAGCCGATAAAGGCTGGATTGTCTTTCATGGGGGAGAGCGTGTCGGACATGAAGTAGAGCCCGAAGAAGAGGATTCCGAACCCGAGGATGGCCTCTCCGATTGCCTTGCTCGTCCTGCGCTTGACGAAGAACTCCATCATTACGCCAACGAGCATGAAGAGCCATACCAGCTTGTCCAGCTTGAGCACAATGATCTGGGCGGTAATCGTTGTGCCGACGTTCGCGCCAAAAATGACGCCCATGGCCTGCTTCAGTGTCATGAGTCCAGCGTTGGCGAAGCCCACAACCATCACCGTTGTCGCGCCGCTGCTCTGGATGATGCCAGTAACCACCATGCCCACCAGCACACCACGTACAGGTTTGTTGGTAAGCGCCTGAAGGACACGTCTCAATGAATCCCCGGCTGCCTTCTGCAGGCCATCCCCGAGCAGTTTCATGCCGTACAGGAAGAAGGACAGTCCAATTACAAGATTCATGGCCAACGTGACGTATTGGCTGCCAGGCATACGAACCTCCGGAATTCAGTTTTCGAGTGCGCCTGCAAGGAACAACGCTAGTATTCTACGATAGCACCTTTCCGCGTCAAAGGTCCGGGCAGAGGCGCTCCTGGAAACGCATGGCTAGACGTGGAGCCGGTTCTGCTCCCATTCCCACGCCGTGCGAACAATCAGTTCGAGATCCGTCATGGAGGGGTTCCAGCCCAATTCAGCCCGGGCTCGCACGTTGCTGGCCACAAGCACTGCCGGGTCGCCAGAGCGACGTCTGGATTCGACCACGGGTATGGGGTGTCCGACTACTCCTTCTGCGGTGCTGATAATCTGTCGGACAGAAAACCCCTGGCTGCTGCCCAGGTTGTAGACCCCTTTGTTCTGTTTGTCCAACGACTGGAGAGCCAGGATGTGAGCATCCGCCAGGTCAGTTACATGGATGTAGTCCCGTATGCATGTACCGTCCGCAGTTGCATAATCCGTGCCGAACACTTCCACAGACGGCCGCCTGCCACTGGCCGCTTGGAGTACAAGCGGAATCAGATGTGTCTCCGGGTTGTGAACTTCCCCGATGCCCCCGCCCGGGTCTGCTCCGGCAGCGTTGAAGTACCTCAGGGATATGTAGCGCAGGCCATAGGCAGCAGCATAGTCCTCCAGCATTCCCTCAATCGCAAGCTTTGTCCTGCCATACACGCTTGTTGGGTGGAGAGCACTGTCCTCATCGATGGGAACTCTCGCCGGCTCACCGTAGACGGCAGCTGTGCTTGAGAACACGATGCGACTGGTGCCAGTTACCCTCATGGCATCCAGAAGCCGCAGAGTCCCGGCCACGTTGTTGCTGTAGTACGCGCGCGGGTCGCTCATGGATTCGCCGACCAGGCTGAATGCCGCAAAGTGGATGACACTCGTGACGCCGAACTGCCGTATGGTCTGGGCCACCAGACCAACATCGGCGATATCTCCGATGACAAGTGGCACCTCGGGAGGAACAGCCCAGGTGTGTCCTTTTGAAAGGTTGTCGAGTACCACAACCTTGTAGCTGTTCTGGAGCAGACGTCGTACGGTGTGAGAACCTATGTATCCCGCACCGCCTGTGACGAGAACACTTCCATCCATACCTGCCTCCATTGGCCCAGCCCCAGTATGAGTATAGCGGGGACGCGTCAGGGAACAACCGAGCGGCAGCACCGCTATGTCTGTGAAGAGGTTGGAATATACTGCTTCAGAAGAGATCGGCGCCACTCGTGCGGGAAGACTGGAGGAGTATGATGGCTGAATTGCGATGGAACCCACTGCTGCGCACTTGGACTATTGTCGCGAGCAACAGACAGGACAGACCCAACCTGAGTTCTGAGGGGTGTCCTTTCTGCCCGGGATCAGGCAGGGTCCCCGACACGTATGACGTCATGGAGTACGACAATGACTTCCCTGCTCTCAGATTGGACCCTGGAGAACCGGACCTGGTTGGAACAGATCTGTCTCCTGTGGCCCCCAACTACGGCAAGTGCGAGGTCATCCTGTACAGCCCGCAGCACGATGCGAACCTCTACGACCTCAGTGTGCCCCACATCACCAAACTAGTCGAGTTGTGGACGCACCGACAGCGCGTCCTTTCCGCCAATCCGCGCATCCGCTATATCTATCCTTTCGAGAATCGCGGAGAAGAAGTAGGCACAACAATGAGCCATCCGCACGGGCAAATCTACGCATTCCCGTACGTTCCACTGAAGGTGCGCACGGAACTCGAGAACGCCAGGATGTGGTACCACGACCACGGAACCTGCCTGTTCTGCGAGCTCGCCCACGACGAGCTGACCGATGGTCGCCGCGTGATCCTCCAGAACGAGAGTTTCGTTGCGTATATTCCCTCGTTCACCGACTACCCGTACGGCGTGTTCGTGTCCAGCCGTGCACATCGACGTTCGTTCTTGGACTTCTCGGACAGTGAACGCGTAGACCTCGCCCGCATGCTCAAAACCCTCACAGGAGGATTCGATCTTCTGTTTGCCAGGCATTTTCCCTACATGATGTGCATCCATCAGACCCCGGTGAACAGTCCGGAGGACGAAGGCTGTAACCTGTATTACCACTTCCACATCGAGTTCTATCCGCCGCTTCGCAGCGCGACAGCAGTCAAGTACTATGCGTCATCGGAGATGGGTGCCTGGGCGGCGACCAATCCTCTCCGGGTGGAAGACACGGCCCCGCTGCTCGCCCAGGCCTGCCAAGTATTTGCAGAGGCTCACGGGGAATCATGACACCGGCCCAGGCTGATATCGCCAGATTCACCGACATGTACGGTGAAAGCGCCACGAGCATCCGACAGTTCTTCGGACCTGGCAGGATAAACCTCATTGGCGAGCATATCGACTACAACGGTGGCCTCGTCATGCCAGCTGCCATTTCGCTGGGCATCACTGCCACGTGTCGCCCTCGACGCGATCGCATCATTCACTTCGCCTCGGCCGGGGAGCCTCTCGTGACCACACTGCAACTAGACGAACCCATCGAGCCGGACCCTGCGCGTGGCTGGGGGAACTATCCTGCAGGCATTGTCCGTGAGCTGCTCGTCCGGGATGTGCCCCTGCAGGGGACTGACGTACTGTTTACGACAACGCTGCCACAAGGCGCAGGTTTGTCATCTTCCGCGGCCATCGAGGTGCTTACCGCGTTTCTTTTGCTGACCCTGGCTGGAAACACTGGCGTTGACCTGAAGATGGTAGCTCTCCTGTGCCAGACAGTCGAGAATACCTTCATTGGTGTCAATTCAGGGATCATGGACCAGTTCTCCGTCGCCCTGGGAAAGCGCGACTGCGCCTTGCTGCTGGACTGTGGACCGCTGGAGTACCAGTATGTCCCCGTCCGACTGGGTGATTGTGCGCTGCTTATCATGGATACTCGAAAAGCACGGCGTCTGACCGATTCCAAGTACAACGAACGCCGCACGGAATGTGACCGCGTCATCGCTCTGCTGGGGACCAAGGCCCCTCCTCAAGGCCTCGCGCATGCCGACTGGAACGATGTAGTATCCTGCGTCGAAGACCCCGTCCTGCTGCGTCGTGCACGTCACGTCGTCACCGAGCAGGCTCGGGTCACGCAAGCGGCACGGCGTCTGGCAGAAGGAAACCTGCTGGCGTTTGGTCAACTTCTCAACGAGTCTCATGCGTCCCTGCGGGACGACTATGAAGTCAGCGGGTTCCACCTGGACACCATTGTTGCAGCCGCACAGGAAGCACCAGGGTGCCTGGGTGCACGTATGACGGGGGCAGGGTTCGGCGGGTGTGCGCTTGCTCTTCTGCGCTCTGGCTCTATTGATGCCTTTACACAACAGGTAGGGTCCCGCTACGTCGAAGCCACAGGGCTTGAGCCAGCGTTCTACACCGCACAGACGAGCGACGGCGTGCACGAGGTTACGGGACGCGTCTAGCGGCTCCGAGTCTTCTCGCATCTGCTGTTTCTTCCTTTGCAGGAACGGGTAGTCTTCCACCAGCAGGGAGTACGCAACCCGCCATCGTTGCGCGCGACCTCGATTCAGGCATACTGATGGTAGCAGCTGTGCCTGACAAGGAGGTTGCACGATGGAAACATTTGCGCTGCCCAAGGGTTTTCTGCTTGGAACCGCCACGTCGTCGCTCCAGATAGAGGGTGGAGACAGAAACAACAGTTGGTATCGCTGGGTTCAGACGGGTCACGTCAAGGACGGCACGACCTGTTTCATTGCTGCCGACCACTGGAACCGCTTTCCAGAGGACATTGCACTGATGCAGCAACTTCATCTCCAGACCTACCGAATGAGCCTGGAATGGAGCAGAATCGAACCAGAACAGGGCCATTTTGACAGCGATGCCATGCAGCATTACCGGAAGGAACTCGAGATGCTGGTGGCTGCAGGGATCAGGCCGCTCGTTACCCTGCACTACTTCACCAATCCGCTGTGGGTAGAGGACGCCGGTGGTTGGCTCAATCCGGAGGCCGCAGACTGGTTCGAGGGCTACACCGCCTATGCGGTCGAGAACCTCGGAGATCTGGTCAGCGACTGGTGCACCATCAATGCCCCAAACCAGTACCTGGCTCAGGGATACCTTATTGGCGGCTGGCCGCCCAACGATGTCGGACTGACCCGCTACCTGAGGGCAGCCCGCACCATGATAGCGGCCCACATCCGCGCTTATCGGAAGTTGCACCAAGTGCGGGCAGCAGCAGGATACCAGAACACTTCGGTGGGAACTGCCCTCCACCTGCGACCATTTGATCCAAAACATGGCACAGGCCACGAGCGGCGAGCAGCAGCGACCTGGGACAGGTTGTTTCACGAGTTGTTTGTCAGCGGCATGTGCGAGGGCAGACTGCTACAGCCGCTTGGCTCCGGTTATCCTCTCGGCGAGGGACGGTACTGCGATTTCTTCGGGGTCAACTACTACACCAGAGACATCGTGAACTGCGCCGATGCTCCGAATGCTCCCCTGGGCAGGCGCGAGGTGCGCGATGGGGCTCCTACCAGTAACTTGGGCTGGGAAATCTATCCGGAGGGCCTGTATCGGGTGTGCAGGAGGTACTGGGATCGTTACCACATTCCAGTCTTTATCACAGAGAACGGCACGGCAGATGCGACTGACGCTTTTCGCGCTGACTTTATCTATGAGCACCTCTGGCAGGTTCATCAGTTGATAGAAGACGGCGTGGACGTGCAGCGGTACTATTACTGGTCTCTCCTTGACGGGTTCGAGTGGCTGGAAGGGTTGGGTGCGAAATTTGGCTTGATTGCCGTGGATCCATCGACACTGGAGCGCACTGTGCGGACCAGCGGATGGTTTTACGGTGACATCGCCAAGAACGGAGGAGTCACGGCAAAGATGCTGCAGCAGTATTTCGGCTGAGGCCTTGAGGAGTTCGTATGGTTCGTCACTTCCACACGGCATGAAAGGAAAGGAAGACGTGCATGTCCCCACAGCTTGACGTTTGCCTGGTTTGGCACTTTCACCAGCCGCTCTACATAGACCTTGCAACCGCGCGCTCTGTCCTGCCATGGGTCAGACTGCACTCCGCGCGCAACTATTCGATGATGGTTGCCCTGCTGGAGCAACAGCCGCACGCGCATGTCACCATCAATCTGACGCCCGTGCTGGCGTATCAGATCGACGCCTATGCGAGAAATCAGTGCTCCGACGACTGGTGGCAGCTGGCCAGCACCGATACGCCATCCCTCTCTCCCGACCAGAAGCGAGACCTTGTGAAACACTTCTTCGATGTGAACCCCGACAGGGTCATCGACCAGGATGAGCTGTACCGAGATTTGGCAAGTCGTAGAGATGAGGATGCCACAACGTGGTCCGACCAGGACCTTCTGGACCTGCAGTGCCTGTTCACGAGAAGTTGGACCTACAGTGAGGGAACGGGTACAGACACCGGGCAGGCTCATCCTGCACACTTTTCGCAGCAGGACCGACAAGCGCTGGTGCTGGCCCAGGCCAATCAGGTACAGGGATTTCTCCCACGACTCGAGAGGCTTGCGCGTACTGGCCAGGTTGAAGTCGCAACGTCCCCCTTTGCTCACCCGATTCTGCCGCTGCTCATCGATACCGATACTGCAGCCGCTGTCCAGCGGACTCCCCTTCCCCATCCGGCTTTCCGGCGCCCCGAGGACTCCCTGCTTCAACTAGAGATGGGAAAAACCTACATGGAGCAGCTGCTTGGGTTACCCATCCGTGGATGCTGGCCATCCGAAGGCAGCGTATCGACCGAAGCGCTCGACCAGATCGCCCGGTCAGGCTTCTCGTGGGCGGCAACAGACGAGACTATACTGCTCCGAGAGCTGCACGGAGCACCGCGTTCCACGTTGTACAAGCCCTATGTAACGAAGACGACGGCAGGCAGTCTCTCTATGCTGTTTCGTGACAGAGGCCTCTCGGACGCAATTGGCTTTCAGTACGCCTCCATGAGAGAGGAGGATTCTGTAGCGCAGTTCATGGGACACGTGCGTGCGATTCGCGACGGCCTGAGTGAACCTGGCGTCCTTTCCATCATCATGGACGGTGAAAATGCCTGGGAGTTCTATCCCGGAGGTGGAGCCTCCTTTCTCCGTCTGCTGTACAACGCTCTTGTCACGGAGCCGGGCATACGGCTGACAACCGTGAGTGAAGCGCTTGCAGACGTACCTTCGCTGCCCCTCCCAACTATCCGGCCCGGATCCTGGATAGACGGCGATTTCAAGGTGTGGATCGGAGACCAGGAGGACAACAGTTCCTGGCAGTACCTGCGCACAACGCGAGATGACTGGGAAGGGTTCACTGCCGACGAGCAGGCACATTCACGCATGTCTCTGATGGCAGCCGAAGGATCTGACTGGAACTGGTGGTATGGCAGAGACCGTACCCCGGACGTGGCTGCCCAGTTTGATGACCTTTACCGCCGCCACCTGATCAATGTCTACATACAGGCCGGCAGGACGGTTCCGGACCTGCTCCTGCGGCCCGTGGTCGGCGATAGTCCCTCCAGCGTCGTCCTTGACCCGATTGCAATCATGGAGCCGTCTGTTGACGGGGGTCCCGCCCGCTATCTCGATTGGGCTTCTTCCTGCAAAGTGCCGACCGTCAGTGGAGGAGGGGCTATGACGTTCGGAATCCCGGCTGTATCGTCGGTCCGCGTCGGATGCGGCAGGACAACACTGTACGTGCTCCTGAAGTTCGGTGACAGTGTTTCTGCCACCGAGGACCTCCGGGTTGAGATTCGCATTCAGACGTCAGCTCGCTCGACCCACTTCGTCGTACAGAAACACCACGACCAGGTCGCCGCCTGGTCAGAACCCGAGACCAGCTTCCGTTGGGAGCTTCGGGATACGCTTCAGTTCGGATTGCCGTTTGCAGCGGTGCTGGCTGCACCCGGCGAGCAGATTGAACTCACCATTCTTGTCCTTGGTGGCGGACGCCTTATAGCGAGCATACCCAGCCAGGGGACGCTCTCCGTTCTCCTGCCTGGACCGGACTACGATCTTCGACACTGGGAGGTGTGAGATGAAACGTCTGTGTCTGTGCATTCACAACCACCAACCCGTGGGAAACTTCGACCACGTCTTCCTCGAAGCGATCAACAGGTCGTACCTGCCGTTCCTCCAGACGCTGCTGGACTATCCACGCGTCAGAGTGTCCCTTCATACGTCAGGGCCCCTGCTGGAGTTCATCGAGCAGCATCACATCGACGCCTACCTCGATGCAGTACGAACGCTCGTTAATCGCGGGCAGGTTGAGTTGGTGGGCGGCGGCTACTATGAACCGGTTCTCCAGCTGCTCCCCGAGAGAGACCGCGTTGAACAGATCCAGCTGATGAGCAATGAGCTGGAAAGGCTTTTCGGAGTTCGTCCAACGGGACTCTGGATGACCGAAAGAGTTTGGGAACCTCAACTGGCGCGCTCACTTGCACTCGCAGGCGCGCGATGGACTCTGCTGGACGACAACGGGTTTGAAAAGGCAGGGGTCAGTGGCAGTGACCTGTTTCATACCTACGTGACCGAAGAGGAGAATTACCCGGTTGTCCTGCTCCCAATCCTGAAGGAACTGCGTTATAAGATCCCGTGGAGTGAACCTGAGGAAACCCTGAACTATGTGCGGGCAACCCCCGACGACGCCGAGCTGCTTGTCTATGGAGACGACGGAGAGAAGTTCGGCCTGTGGCCAGGCACATACGATCATGTGTATACTGGCGGCTGGCTTCGGCGGTTCCTCGGTGCCTTGAGCAACGCGGACGATATCCAGACTATCACCGCTGGCGAAGCTGTTCAGCTGTTTCATCCCGCTGACAGAATCTATCTGCCCGCATGCTCATATGAGGAAATGGAAGAGTGGTCACTTGCTGCCTCGCGTCAGCACGTTTACGGCGAGCTTCGCGCAAGCGTCAGTCCGGAAGAGCGTCCCTTCGTCACCGGTGGTACATTCCGCAACTATCTTGCCCGGTATGACGAGGCCAACCGCATGCAGAAGCGAATGCTGTTCGTGGGAAGGGAACTAGGGAACGCCACGGGCGAAGCGCGCACCCACTATCTCCGCAGTCAGTGCAACTGCGCATACTGGCACGGTATCTTTGGAGGGCTTTACCTCCCGCACCTTCGCGACGCAGTGTACGCCGAACAGCTGGCAGCCGAGCGCCTTCTGCGGGACAGGCGTAAAGGTATCTGGTTCGAGGACGTCGATGGCGATGGACGCAGCGAAACGGTTCTTGCTGACAGCAACCAGACGGTCTTCCTGCGCAGCAGGGGAGGCTGCCTTGCCCAGTGGGACAGTCTTCCCGAGCAGTGGTCGTGGACCAACGTCATGACCCGCTATCACGAGGCGTATCATGACAAGATGAAGGGCGCATCAGCAGCGCAGGGCGAGTCGGACAAGGCAGCCAACATTCACGAGTCCCTTCGGGTCAAGGATGCCGATGCTCTGGAAGCCCTTCAGTTTGACAGCTATACGCGCCTCAGTTTCCTGGACCATTTTGGCCCGACGCCCGAGACAGCAGCCGGGGCCAGGCCTGATACGACTCACTATGAAGCGTCCATCAGTCAGACCGAGGCCCGCTTTGACAGGCCAGGCGTCATTTCAAAGACGTTTGCATTGACCGAGGGAGGCATGCGGGTAGACCTCCAGATTGATGCTCCCGGCGATTGGTACGTGTGCGAACTGAACCTTGCCATGTGGTGGGAGGACCGGGAACGCTCCTTCACGTCTGGTTCCTTCAGCCTGGGCACGCCAGAGCACCGCATCTCAGTCCAGACAAGTTTCCCCGTACGAGTCGACTTGTCTCAGATACGTACCGTATCCAATTCCGAGAGTGGTATCGAAACAATCTATCAGGGCATGCAGGTCATGCTCGGGGTAGACTTGAAACAAACACGGCACCTGACCATTGATCTAAGGAGCTGACATGAGAGGACGGTTTGTCCTGGTTCTGCATTCGCACCTTCCATACGTGCTTGGCAAGGGCCGGTGGCCTTTCGGAGAAGAGTGGCTGCATGAGATCGTTCTGGACACCTATCTGCCTCTCCTCGAGGAACTCCAGACACTCGATCATGACGGGGTGGCAGGCTCGATAGCCGTCGGCCTGACGCCAATCCTGATGGAACAATTGAAGTCGCCTGAGTACGCGGCAAGTTTCCGGGCCTGGGCCAGCACGAAACGGGCCGAACTCCTCCTGGACGCATCCCGCATTGGGAACATGTCATCCGAGGCAAGGACTCTCAATGCTTACTACCGCTCTGAGCTCGACCGACGAATCCAGCAGTTTAATGCCATTGATGGTGACATCGTCGCGGCATTTGCGGCACTCCAGACCAGTGGTCGCCTGGCGGTGCTGACATCATGCGCCACGCACGGGTACCTGCCGCTCTTCAGCAACGACGAGTCAAGGAGATTGCAGATCCGTGCAGGAGTTGCCACCTACGAACACTGGTTGGGGCAGAAGCCGACTGGATTCTGGCTGCCCGAATGCGGGTACCTTCCCGGAGTTGAGCGCTTGCTCAAAGAAAGCGGGCTTCGCTACTTCTTTGCTGACGCTTCCGCACTCGACACGACTGCACATGAACTGCCCAGCGGCTACGCCCTTCTGCCCACGAACGAAGATGCTCCATGGACGCCCTGGGACATCGGTTCCGGCGTTGCAGCGTTTCTTCGGAATCCGGCGACCAGCGAGCAGGTCTGGTCACGGGATCGAGGGTATCCTGGAGATGGAGTCTACCGCGAGTTTCACCGCAGAGCCGAAGGATCTGGATGGCAGTACTGGCGCATTACCGACAAGCATACAGACATGGGCGACAAACAGTGGTATGACCCAGAGGCGGGCCAGGCAAGGGCAAGGGAACACGCTCACCACTTTGCCGGACTGGTGCGGGATCTTTGTGCCCAGCGCGAGGCGGCAACCGGCGATCCTGGAATAGTAGTGGCAGCATATGACACCGAGCTGTTTGGACACTGGTGGTACGAGGGACCTGGGTGGATCTCGGCGGTACTGCGCGACCTGGCACGAGACGATTCCGTTTCAGCGTGCGTGCCGGAAACAGTATTGCAGGAGCGTGCCATCCCGGCTGGCCGCCTGCGTGAATCCAGCTGGGGTGCCGGTGGTGGCCACGACACCTGGATGAACTCGGAGACTTCATGGATGTGGGACGTGATACACGAAGATCAGCGGCGATTCACCAGGCTGCTCCCGTCCCTTTCCGGCGAAGTGGGAGACATGATTCTCCGCGAAATTCTGCTTGAAGAAAGCTCTGACTGGCCATTCCTGATTACGACTGGGCAGGCCCGTTCATATGGCATGTCCCGCTTTCTCGAACACCACCGGAAAGTCCGCGCATTGCTGGCTGTTGCAGAAGGGCAGCCGTACAATGCTGTCGAGTCTGACAACCAGCCCGACGCCGTCTTCGCCCACCTCCACCTGCAGAATCTGAGGAGGCCCGCGTGTCAGAACTGAGAAAGGACCCAATCACTGGGCGGTGGGTTATCATCACGACGGACCGTCCTTTGCGTCCTGGTGACTTGGCAGCAGAGCGTCAGCAACCGCCAGCCGACTTGTCGACTTGTCCATTCGAGCCAGGGAATGAGCGTTACACGCCGCCAGAAATCACAGCACTCCGCGATGCGGGGACACGTCCGAATGAGCCAGGGTGGTGGGTGCGTGTTGTTCCTAACCGCTCGCCGGCCCTGAAAGTCGAGGGACAGATAGACAAGCGCGCTGAAGGCATGTACGACGTCATGAACGGCATCGGGGCACACGAAATAGTCATCGAGACACCGAACCATGCCGAGGAGCTGGCAGCCATGCCCGAGTCGCGCATCAGGGATGTCTTGTGGACATGGCATGATCGCATTCTTGACCTTGCGCACGACGGCCGCTTCAGGTTCGTAATGGTCTTCAAGAACAAGGGTGCACGAGCTGGCGCCATGCTTGCTCATCCGCACTCCCAGATCATGGCGCTTCCAGTCGTCCCCTTCCATGTTCAGGAAGAACTTGCAGGCGCTCTTGACTACTACAGGTACCGAGACAGGTGCGTCTTCTGCGACCTGATTGCACAGGAGCTGGCCGACCGCAGACGCGTCATCGAAGATTCCGACCACTTTGTGACTGTGGTCCCGTTTGCCCAGCGGTTCCCATTCGAGACCTGGATCCTGCCAAAAGGCCACGAAAGCGACTATGGACGCCTCACCTCGACCGACGCAGGCGAGTTGTCAAGAGTCCTCAAGCGGACCCTCCAGAGGTTGTCTCAGGCACTCGACGACCCACCGTACAATCTTGTGCTGCATACGGCGCCTGTCAATTTGGACCCTGTTCCTTCGTATCACTGGCACTTTGAGATATTCCCTCGCATTGCACACACTGGTGGATTTGAGCGAGGCACCGGATTCTACATCAATCCTACGATTCCAGAGGAGACTGCGCAGTATCTTCGAGATATCAAACTTTAAGAAAGGAGGAGCACGGCGATGAGGGTATTCCATGTTGCCTCAGAAGCAGTTCCATACGTCAAGACAGGTGGTCTTGGTGATGTTATGGGGAGTCTCCCGGCGGCCCTGCGGTCTCTGGGAGTTGATTCGTTGCTCGTGGTGCCCTTCTATGACAAGATAATCCCTTCCACATCTGGATTCGAGAAGGTCAGGTCTGGATCGCTGACAATGGGCGGGCGGGTCTTGCCATACACCGTCCTGCGGCACGACCGCACGTACTTTGTTTCCCAACCAGAGCTGTATGGGCGCGACAGCGTCTACTCGACCCGGGAGGGAGACTATCCTGACAATTGGCTTAGATTCGCTTTCTTTGCCCGTGCCGCTTTAGAGACCATCGCAGCGCTGGGCGGGGCGGACGTGATCCACGTCCATGACTGGCAGGCGGCGCTTCTCCCCGTCTATCTTCGGACGGTCATGCCAGAGCGAACCGAGAAGACGCTTCTCACTATCCACAATATCGCCTACCAGGGCATCTTCCCTGCCTCCGTCCTCGCGGACATCCAGTTGCCGGAGTCTGTTTTCACCATCCATGGCCTTGAGTTCTATGGCAAATTGAACTATCTCAAGGGCGGTATTGTCTGGTCGGATGAGATCAGCACCGTGTCACCCACATACGCGCATGAGATTCTTACGCCGGAACTGGGCTTCCGCCTGAATGGCATACTGGAGGTCCGTCGCGAACACCTCACGGGCATTCTCAACGGAATTGACTACTCCTACTGGGACCCGGCAACAGACGGCGCCCTTCCGTTCCTGTACAGCGCCTCCTCATTGGAGGGAAAGGAACGGAACAAACAACATGTGCTCCAGGAAGCAGGTATCACATCGCACCCGGACTTTCCGCTGTTTGCAATGATTTCGCGCCTCGTCAGCCAGAAGGGACTCGACCTGATGCTTGGCGCGTGGGACGAGATGATGGCGCTGCCATTGAACCTTATTGTGCTTGGAACCGGCGACCCCGAGATTGAGGCAGCACTGCAGGAAAAGGCCAACCAGTACCCAGACCGGTTTGTTCTGAACAGGCGATTTGACGAAGGACTGGCGCACCGCCTGTATGCTGGATCGGATTTCTTTCTCATGCCGTCGCGCTTTGAACCCTGCGGCTTGTCACAGATGATTGCTTTGCGCTACGGCAGCGTCCCGGTCGTGCGGAGAACTGGCGGACTCAAGGACACGATTCAGGACGTTCACCCGAAGACAGGTGTGGGCAACGGTATCAGCTTCGACGAAGCCACCCCTTCCTCCTTTCTGCACGCCGTAAAGCGTGCAGTACAGCTGTATGCCACGCCTGATGCATATCGACGAGTCCAGGCCATCGGTGCTGCGTGTGACTACTCGTGGCAGGCAAGCGCACGCGACTATCTTGCACTCTACCAGTCAATGTCGGAGCGAAACCAATGAAAGCGGTCATTCTTGCCGGTGGGTTCGGCACGAGGCTGAGACCACTGACCGTCAACGCCCCGAAACCAATGGTACCTTTTGCCAACCGACCTATGATGCAGCACGTCGTGCGGCTCCTGAAAAAGCACGGACTCGACGACCTGGTAGTCATTCTCTACCACCAGCCAGATGCAATACGCACCTACTTCGGCGACGGCAGTGCTTTCGGCGTACACATTGAGTATGTTGTCAGCGGGGAGGATCTTGGAACTGCGGGAGCGGTAGGGTTGGCGCGCGCGCTCCTGCAGGATACGTTTCTTGTTATCGCGGCGGACATCGTTACAGACATCGACCTCTCGCAGGCAATTCAGTATCACCACGACCACCAGGCGGACGCGACCATTACCTTGTCACGCGTCGATGATCCACTGGAGTACGGCATTGTCATCACGGATTCCGACGGGCACATCGTGCGCTTCCTTGAGAAACCCTCCTGGGGAGAGGTCTTCTCTGATACAGTCAACACGGGGATCTATGTGCTTGAGCCATCCATCTGGCAGGAAATCCCCGAAGGCCGGGAAGTTGACTTCTCCAAGAACGTGTTTCCCTCATTGTTGACGCATCATCGGCCGCTGTTCGGGTACATTGCACCTGGGTACTGGTGTGACGTAGGTAATATCCGCGAGTACAAACATGCACACTCGGACGTCCTGAAGGGCAAGGTCGACCTTGAGCCTCAGGGAGAACGCATCGGACGCATTGGAAGTGACATCTGGGTTGGAGACGACAGCAAGATTGCAAGTTTCAAGGGGTTCGACGGCTCGGTCCTCATTGGCAGGGGAGCCTCAATCGGTGAGGCTCGCATTCAGAGTTCCTTCGTTGGAGACCACGTCTCGATACAGAACGGGGCAGTCGTCGAGAACTCAATTCTCTGGGAGGGAGCCACTATAGAGCCCGGGGCACGTGTGTTCAACTCCATTGTTGGCAAGAATGTCCACATCGGCAAGGACGTTCTGCTTGAAGGCGACAACATCGTTGCGGATGACTGCAATGTAGGTCAGGGGTCAACGCTGAAGTCGCAGGTCCAGATCTGGCCTGGAAAGATTGTCGAAGCGGGGTCGATTGTGACCAGCAACGTGGTCTGGGGAAAAGCCTGGTCGCGGGCGCTGTTCGGTTCCTATGGTATCGTGGGCGTCAACAACATTGAAGTGACCCCGGAAATGTGCGCCAAACTCGGATGTGCCTATGGCACCTATCTGGGAAAAGGTTCCATCGCCTTCACAGCACGCGATGACCATCAGTCGTCGCGCATGTTGAAGCGTTCTGTCATCGGTGGTTTGATGAGCACCGGGGTACGCGTTCTGGACCTGCAAGCGGCGCCGGTGCCGCTTGCACGTTTCGCGGTGAAGTCAGTGGCAGCCAGTGGTGGCGTGCACGTCATGCGTTCGCCGTTTGACCGCAAGCTCACAACCATACGCTTCTATGACCGATCCGGGTTCGACTTGAGCACAGCACAGGAAGCGTCGATAGAACGCATCTTCTTCCGCGAGGAATTCGCACGTGCGGATGTGGAGGAGGTAGGTACCATCGATATTCCTCCGCGCGTGGTTGAGTCGTACAGGGACTTTTACCTCAATTCGCTTGACATACCGCTGATTCAGTCGTCTGGGATTCGTTTCGTCATCGACTACTCTTATGGCACAACCGTTCAGTTCTTCCCGGCAATTGCGGGCGAGTTTGGACTGGAGATGATTTCCCTCAACGCGTACGCGGACGGACGAAGAGCGGTGCGCACCGCATCGGAGTTCCGGGACGCCAGGCGTAAGCTGTCCGCGATGGTAAAGTCACTGGAAGCATCATTCGGCGTCATTCTGGATGCATCCGGCGAGAAGATTTTTCTTGTGGATTCTACCGGCGAAATCATCTCCGACACTCGTGCCACAGCCATCATGATCGGCGCCCGGCATGCCGTCAGTGCGATGACTTCAGTTACGCTCCCCGTTACGGCATCCATCGAGCTGGAGCAGTACCTCCGGGGGCTCGGCATCGACATTCACTGGTGTTCGACACTGCCGCGGAGTATCGTCCGGGAAACGACAAACACAGACGCAGGGGCTGACATGCTGGGCGGGTTCATTTTCTCGCGCTCTCTGCCGTTCTACGACGGGATGTTGTCTATTGGGCTTCTCCTGGAAACACTCGCACGGACAGAGAAGGACCTCACCGCGCTCAAGCATGACACCCCTTCACGGGACCCGGGACATGTGGAACTTCCGTGCCCTTGGGAGCTCAAAGGAACGATTATGCGCCGCCTGAGCGAGGCCGCACGGGATTCGGGTGAGTTCATCGAGGGTGTCAAGTTGCGCGAGAGCGACGGCTACACCCTGGTCACCCCAGACAGGGACCGGGCAGTGCTGCACATCTACGCAAGCTACACAACAGTGGACCGGGAGCAGGCCCGCCTGAAGGACATGGAGGCACAAGTACGGTCCTGGCAGGCTTAAGCAGCCTGGCTGGCAGACCCTGTTCCTGTGCTGGTCACCCTGGTCCTGCATGCTGGCAGTACAGTCATGATGCAGAACCACACGTCAGTCACGAGCGATGTGCGCGTCCTTGACAGAAAGCGTTTACAGGCCCATCACTGAGGCCTTGGTCAGCGTAGCCAGCCCAATTCGGATACTCTGTTCCTCGGCGTGCTTGAAGAGGCCTTCTGCCCCTTTGGGCTTTATCGCGTCCTTGGTAACGCTTCCGTCGACAGCGAACAGCGCAGACGTTCTTACGCCGCGGAACTGGCCCACGATGAACACACAGCCGCTTTCCATTTCGATGGCCTTGACCCCGCACTGTATCATGAGCGACATTTTCCCGGGGTCGTAATTCCGATAGAAGGCATCGCCACTGATAACCACGCCATGTTTGGCTGCCGGGGCTACCTCCCGTGCCACCTCCATGGTAAGGTGAAACAGTTCAGCATCAGGTATTGCCGGGAATGACAAAGGGAGGTACTGCGGTGTTGTTCCGTCGTCGCGGATGCTGCCAGTGGCGACCACAAGGTCGCCAGCGTCCACGTCCGGATCAACTCCGCCGGCAGAACCTACCCTGAGCAAGGCCCGCGCGCCCAGGTTGCACAACTCCTCCACGACAATAGCCGTGGATGGCGCACCCATGCCCGTCGTTGCTACTGACAGTCTCTGCCCTTCATAGGTGCCGGTAAACACGAGCAGGTACCTGTAGTCATTGACCAGTCGTGCATCCTCCATGAGTTTAGCCACCTGCTCCGCCCGCTGGGGATTGCCCACGAGCATGACGTACGGTGAAAGGTCCTTCGCTTCAAACTTCAGATGAAACTGGCTCATGAGTTCTACCTCCAGATGTTATGAGACTAGCAGTCTCGAAATTGCTGACGTACTCTCGGCAAGGGTACGAATTGACAGCCGTTCCTTCCCTGGAATATACGTTTCCAGGCGGTCTCCGATGGGCTCTGCCCAGCTGGACGGAACGTCGCCCATGATGCCAAGAATGTTGCCGACGAGACCAGCATTGCAGTCCACATCCAATCCGCACTTGGCAAGGAGCGAGAACGATTGCGTCATGTCCCGCTCGCCGTACCACAGTGCCAGCATGTCAGCCGCGATATTGGGGTATGCATGAATCCAGTTGTACTGTTCGAAGCGACTCTTCAACCATGCAAGAGGCCCGTCGGGGCTTGTTTCATGCGACATGATTTCCAGACACTCGCGTACAATGGCGCTGTACTCGGTTCCCTGAGGAACACAGGACAGGGCTTCTCTCAGCAGCTCCCGTGGATCGTCTCGCACATATGCCAAAGCTGTGAGTGCCGCAGCGTACATACCGCCATAGACGCCACCAGCCGAGTGGGAGACTATGCCATCAAGGTAGGCCAGCCTAGCGGCTTCCATCGGACGTGCTGGAGTGAGCATTCCGCAGACCATAGCACGCATCTGAACTCCTATCCAGTCTGAGAAGGGGTTTCTGTATGTGCCTGATGCTGGAGGCATGATGCCGGCTCTGAGATTCTGCAGTGCAATCCACTCTGCAGACCAGCCAAATGGTATCTGACGCAGCCATTCGTCCGCGATGTCGACAGAGCTCACGTCACGCCCGTGAGCCTTGCAGGCATCCAGCAGCGCCAGCTCGTAGACGACATCGTCGTTCATGGTCTCCGGAGCAGTCACGTAAGAGCGAACATCCCCGTAGACCTGCGCAATACGATCTCCAGTGTACCCTTCAATCGCCGTTCCGAACGCGCCGCCAGCCAATTGTCCAATCCAGCCTGAGAGTGTCTGCTCGTCGGGTGCGCGAGCAGGTTCTGGGGTGTGCAGTGAGGTATCCGGCAACGAGCGGCTCACATCCTCCCAGCTCTCTGGGCGAGCATAGGTAACGTATGGGAAGTCCCGGTCACGCGGGGCATTGAACAAGGCACTCAGATAGTGCCCTGTCAAGACTCTGAGGCGAGGCGTATCCTGTTCATCCAAGGCTTTCAGAGCGAACGGAATCAAGGAAACCGCAGCGCTCTCGTCATATCCTTGATTCTCCATCGACTGTGCCGCCTCCAGGTAGAGGCATTCCGGAGCCCCAGAGCCCGGCACCCGGCTGCGCCAGAGCATGCACATCATCTCGTCCTGCCCCAGGCTGCCGCCAGTCTGTTGGCTCCAGCTGCTGGGGTTGACGCGCCGGTCCAGCGGGATGGCAGATTGGCGCATGTCACGTTCCAATTCCCAGGCTTTTCTGGTCATCATGCCTTCCTCTTCCGAACAGAGTAGAAGTACAGGGAAACAAGCGTGGCCACATAGGGAATCATGGCCGTGAACTGCGTAGGGATAGCGCTCCCCTGCAGGAATACTGTAAGACCGTCAAAGAAACCAAACAGCAATGAAATGATGCCTACGCCCCAGGGGTTGCCACTGACAAGAATGACAGCAGCCAGCGAAATCCAGCCACGCCCAGCAGACATGTTCTCCGCGAAGAGCCGCACCGACCCAAGGGACAGATACGCGCCAGCGAGCCCGCAACAGATGGCACAGAGAATCAGCGACCAGACGCGAATTGCAGGTGTCTGAACCCCACTCGAGTTGAGGCATGCTGCATTGTAGCCAGCTGCACGCAAGCGAAGTCCGAAGCTGGTCCTGAATATGACATAGGCGGAAACGACGGTTACTGCCAGTGCGACGTAGATGATAGCATTGTACCCGCTGACAAGGCGCCCCACAACAGGTATCTGCCCCAGGAACGGCACAGTAACAGCAGGAATCGCAACAATGCGGGGGTCTGTAAAGGCTCCTTTGACGTGAAAAATGTCCCGCAGCAGGAACGTCGTGAGTCCCACAGCAAACAGGTTCAAGGCAATACCGGTCAGAAACTCGTCCGTGTGGAGCCTCACTGCAAACAGAACGAAAATACCAGCCATTACAAGCGCCCCTGCTATGGAGCAGACGATCCCCAGTATCCAGCTGTGCAGAAAGAACGAGCCCAGCACGGCGCAGAACGCGCCAACCAGCATCATGCCTTCCATGGCGATATTGAAGATACCGGCATAGTATGTAAACGCTCCGCCAATGGCCGCAAGGAGAATGGGCGTCGCTCCTACGAGCATCGCACTATAGAGTCCATAGAACACACTCATTGGAGGCTTTCCCTCAGTTTCTTCCGCGTTGCGATGCGATCAAACATGAGATTCAGGCTGACCCTCCCGGCAACAACGACCAGCACGATAATCGCCTGAAGGACATCAATGAACTCCGACGGGACTGCCGTAACCAACTCCATACCAATCGCTCCCTGCTGAAGCATGCTGAAGAGCAGCCCATAGAGGAATGTCCCTGGGATGCTGTTGTTGGCAACCACGGCGATCATCACACCGTCCCATGCGTAGTTGGCTCCCAACCCTTTTACAAAGCGGTGTGGTCCGCCCATGACCATAAGCCCCCCTGCCAGCCCGGCCAGCGCCCCTGTGACCAGCATTACGCGCACATAGTGGGCGTCGACCCTGCAACCGCCTATGCGTGCAAACAGCCGGTTCTGTCCCATGATGCGCCACTCATAGCCACTTACTCCCTTACTCATGAGAAGCCAGCACAGGACAGTCGCTGCCACCATGTACAGCACACTGGCGTTGATGCCTCCGACCTGGGATAACCATGCATATGTTCTGATAGGGCGAGTCATCGGGCTGAGTGCGGCAGGGTCAAAGAGTGGGTAGGTGATAGCCCACAGAGTGAAGTAGTCTGCGATGAAGTTGAGCATCAGGGTGACGATGAATTCGTCCATAGCAAAGGCTCTCCTGAGACCAGCTGCCAACCCGGACCAGAGCATGCCGCCCACCATGGCGGCTGCAATGCACAGTGGAATCAGGGCAACGGCCGGAAGTCGAACAAACAAACCTACCACCGTAGCCGCCAGCGCGCCAATAACCAGCTGACCCGGCTGACCAAGATTGTTGAGGCCGGAGCCAAATGCGATCGATGCCGACAAACCAGTCAGAACGAGAGGCACCGCGCGCGACAGCATCGCAGAGAGTCCCGAGGCACTGAGCAGCGAGTACTGAAGCAATGCCCCATAAGTCGAGAAGGGATTGAACCCCTGGAGCGCAAGAACGATGCCTCCGATCATGAGTGCCGCGAGCACCCCGAGAATGCCACTAAGCGTCTGCTTGCGCATGGACAGCGTCCTTTCCTCCAAGCATGTAGTAACCAACCTCCTCGCGAGTCGTCTCCTCCGTACGCAGGTCCGCGACGAGTCGTCCCCGTGACATCACGATGATACGGTCGGCCACAGTGAACACCTCGTCCAGGTCTGCAGAAACCAGAAGTACCGCCTTCTTTCGGTTCCTCAGATCAAGAAGAAGTCCGTGAACATACTCCGTGGAGCCGACGTCCAGGCCGCGCGTGGGTTGGTCCATGAGTACAAGGGGAGCCTCCAGAAGGAGCTCCCGCCCGAGGATGACTTTCTGCTGGTTCCCTCCCGACAGAGATTGAAATGGCGCCGCAGCGTTCTCCATACTGACATCGAACTGATCCTGTATCTGCCTTGTCAGTGCAATTGCGCGCCGATAGTTCAACGCAAGTCCTCTCCAACGCCGAAAGCTACGGTCCAGGATGTGATGTGTCATAATTGCATTCTCAAGAATCGACGCAGGCAGGCTTGCCCCCATTCTCCCGCGATCCTGGGGGACAAATGAGATGTACCTCCGCCGTGCAAGAATATCCGCATGGGTAAGGTCTACCCCCTGCACGGACAAACCACCCGCAGCGATGGCAGAGAGACCCATGATAGCATTCACGAGCTCAAACTGACCGTTTCCTTCCACGCCAGCTACGCCAAGTATTTCTCCCGACCGCACCTGGAAACTGACATGGTCTAGCGCGTCGCGCCCGTCGGTGGTTCTGACAGTAAGTTCCTGCGCAACGAGCACCGGCTCGCCGGGCTCTGCCGGTGAACGTTCCGCAGCAAAGACAACTGACCTCCCGACCATCTCACGAGCCAGCTCCTCCTTGGTCAGACGGGATGCCGGGGATGTAGCAACTGCTTTTCCTTTGCGCATCACAGTTACCTGATCACTCAAACCAAGAACCTCATCCAGGCGATGCGAGATAAAGATGATCGTGTGTCCCTTGTCTCTCAGGTGCTCCAGTTCCAAGAACAACTGGCCGACCTCCTGCGGTGCCAGGACGGCCGTCGGTTCATCAAGAATCAGAACCGAAACGTCGCGGTACAGCAGCTTCAGAATCTCTACCTTCTGGCGGGCGGCCACAGAAATGCTGCCGACGGGAGCGTCAGGGTCAAGGTTAAACTGAAACTCGTCGATCTTTCGCGCCACGCGTTCCCTGGCCGTTCGAATATCGAGGGTGCCGAGCGCATGCACCGGCTCGGCACCCAGGACGACATTCTGCCAGATCGTGTATTCAGGAATCAGCAGAATCTCCTGATGCACCATCCCGATACCTGCAGCAATGGCCTCACGAGGATTCCTGAAGTCAACGTGAGCACCCCTCAAGAGAATGTCCCCGCGGTCACGACGCTCCAAACCGTAGAGAACCTTCATGAGTGTGGTCTTTCCGGCACCGTTTTCACCCACCAGAGCATGAATCTCACCGGACCGGAACGATACGGAGACGTCTGAGAGCGCCACGGTTGCCGGTGGAAAGACCTTTGAAATATGCTGCAGATCAATCAGGACGCCGTCCATCATGCTCACTGCTGATACTTGGGGACCTCGAGCGTGCCGTCGACAATCTCCTTGCGGACCTCGCTGATACGGTCGAGAATGGTCTGAGGCAGGACCTGCACCTGTGCGTCTGTCACCAGGTCCACCGTTCCCGTTTTGAGACCGTAACGGATAACCTGCCCTGGCTGATAGGTTCCGTCCTTGATGGTCTTGTACACTTCTTCGATCGTCTTGCCCACGTCCTTGATATCCGAGGCAATCACGTGGCCAGGCTCGATATCATTCTGATTCGTGTCTACACCAATAGCATACAGGTCTCGTTCCTTGGCTGCCTGCAATACACCAAGCCCCGTCGCTGCAGCCACCTGGAAGACGACGTCGCACTTCTTGTCGTACAGGCTCAAGGCCGCCTGTTTCCCTTTGGTCGGGTCATCCCAGACGCCCGCAAGCACGACGCGCTCCACCTTGATGTCCTTGTCCACGTAGTGGACACCATCTTCATAGGCGCGGACGAATGCCATGACTACGGGATCATCCGCGGCGGCGACAACACCAACGATCTTGTCCGGATTGATATTCTTGATACTGGTGTCGGTAGTCGTAAGACCTGCACACACACCAGCGAGGAACGCGCTCTCCTCTTCAATGTACTTGACCGAAGTGATGGTGTTCTTGCTGTTCTGCACGATTGTATCGATATTGACAAAGATCTTGTCAGGATACTTGTCTGCCATGGCCTTGAGATTGTCCTCAAATGCATACGAGATGACGAAAATCACGTCACTGTACTGGGTTGCAGCTTCCAGTCCTGGTTCGTACTTGCCTGCATCGAAGTTGCATTCAATAGTTCGTGTCTCCACGCCGTACTGACTCTTGAGGGCGTCTATCCCCTTCTGACCGGAGTCATAGAATGCATTATCTCCAAGGGCACCGTTGATGAGGTAAACGACCTTATCTGTCTGAGGTCCCGACGCCGTGGGTTTGCACCCACTAACCGAAACAACAACCAGCATCACTACAAGCATTGTTCGCAAGATTCTCTTCACGTCTCTTCCTCTCCTTTCTGATCCATGATTCTGATTTCTGAACCCAACACTACATCACCCGACCGTGCTCGCAGGAACCGTGTAACCTCTGCTTCATCCGGCATGGATTGCTGAGCACCGCGACGTGTTACCGTCAAGGCCCCTGCGGCCACGGCGCGCATGACTGCCTCGTCCTCGCTCAACCCTCGGTTCAGAGACGCAGCAAGGGCTCCCTGAAACGAATCACCTGCCGCGGTCGTGTCAATTGCAGTTACCGCAAACGCCGGCACCTCCTTGCACACGCCCCCGCGAAAAAGCAGGACACCTTCCGCTCCGCGCTTTATGATCACCGTTCGCGCTCCCATATCTCCGAGTCGCCTGGCCGCATCCTGAAGATCGCTGGTTCCACTCAGACCCTGCGCCTCATGTTCGTTCGGCGTCAGATAGTCAATATCCTCAAACACGTGAGGCTCGAGCACTACACGTTGCCATGGCGACGGGTCAAGAAGGACGGTTGCACCCTTGGCATGGGCAATCCGGGCCGCCTCTCTCACTGCAGAAAAGGGAACCTCACACTGCAACATGACGACGGCACCGGGGGTCACCAGCCTCTGGAGGGTCGTCACCTCTGACAGCCCCACGTCTCCATTGGCTCCCGGCACGACCACGATGCGATTCTCACCCTTCGGCTCAACGAGAATGCACGCAACACCGGTGGGCGCGGCCGGATCCACGGCCACGCTTCGAACCTCTACACCATACCGCCCGAGTCCACCAATGGCCTGCTGTCCAAATGAGTCTTCTCCAACTCGCCCGACCATCACTGTCTCCGCACCCATGCGTGCAGACTGGACCGCCTGGTTCGCCCCCTTACCCCCCGGGTTGACCAGCCACCCCGTTGCAACAAGTGTTTCCCCTTCCACCGGCAGCCGATCGCACAGGACAACAAGATCCATATTGATACTGCCGAAGGAAATGACCATGTCAGATGGCCTGCTTCCAGATCTCACCGACGGCGGATGGTCGTGGCCCGGTGGAAGCTCTCACGACCAGCTCAGTGGCAAACATCGCTGGCGCGGGAAGCGTATGGTATTCCCGCATGTGAACAATCGCCTTGACAGCCTGTCTGCCCATTGCGTATGTTGGTTGCCTGATTGTCGTGAGAGCAGGAGAAAGAAACCTTGAGAAGGCAATGTCATCGAAGCCGGTGACCGAAACCCCATCAGGCACGGACACACCCGTCTCCTGCAGGCGCGACAGTGCGCCGAACGCGCACAGGTCGTTGGCACAGACGACGCCTGTAGCTCCATCCATCAACGGTTCAGCCTCTTTCATTGCTGCATACCCATCATCAATCCCAAACCCCGCACGCACTACCGTAAAATCCATCCCATGAGCCCGGCACTGCTCGGTGAAACCCTTCAGGCGATCATCAGCAGTGGAGATTCTTGCAGGCCCGGACAAGTAAATGAGACGCTGATGGCCAAGCTCAGCCAGGTAGTCAACGACGGTTCTGCTGCCCCCGCAGTTGTCAGCCGTAACCTGTACGAACTGCGAACCGGACAGCGTCCGGTCCATCACCACAACCGGCAAGCTGTTCGCAAGGTCCGTAACGTATGTATCACTTCGTGACGCGCTTGCCACAATGACTCCGACTACATTGAGATCTCGAAGTGACCTCAGGTACTGCTTCTCTTTGGCGAGGCGACCGTCACTGTTGCACATGATCAGACTCAGGCCAGCCCTCCGCGCCTCATCTTCAGCTCCTCTCACAATCGAGGGAAAGAACGGGTTTGTGATGTCCGGCACCACGAGGCCAACGAAGTCAGACTGGCCTTTCACCATCGCACGGGCAATCGGATTTGGTTTGTAGTCGAGCTCCTTCGCCATCGCCAGTATTCGCTCACGCAGCTCAGGCCGGACCATTTCTGGCTTCGAGAACGCGCGCGACACCGTGCTTGTCGAAATGCCAAGCCTTCGTGCGATTTCTTTCACAGCTACTCCACCTTTGGCAGCCAGATGCCTGTCTGGTTCTGGTACTTTCCCTTCTTGTCACGGTATGACACCATGCAAAGGTCGTCGGAGCTCACAAACACGACCTGAGCGATGCCCTCGTTTGCATACACCTTGACTGGCAGGGGTGTGGTGTTGCTTATCTCAATAGTGACAAACCCCTCCCACTCAGGCTCAAGTGGCGTGACGTTTACAATGATCCCTGCGCGAGCATACGTACTCTTGCCAATGACAAGGCACAGTACGTCGCGGGGAATCCTGAAGTACTCAAAACTCCTGGCCAGAGCAAAGGAATTTGGCGGAATGATGCATGAAGCCCCCTTGAGGTCGACGAAGCTCTCTTCCGGAAACCCCTTGGGGTCAACAACAGTGCTGAACACATTTGTGAAAACCTTGAACTCGTCGGCGACTCGCATGTCGTAGCCATACGACGACAGCCCATACGAAACGACGCCCTTCGGGCATGCGTGAGCAAATGGTTCAATCATTCCCTGGCGAGCCTGTTCTTCAATCCACCTGTCGGACTTTACTCCCATCCTTCACCCCGCTTCTGCAGTGTCGCCTGCAAACGCTACCATTCTCGTCCCATGCAGGGCCCCGTCAAGTCGGACCCCTGCCCCCGCACCCACGACCGCCAGTTACTCGTTGTAGGTGTCCGGAAGGTCGTTCTCGAAGAGAACCGTATCGCCTGGGCGTACAATCTCTCCGATAAGGCGTGTCACCTCATCCAGCGAGTGCGCGCTCACAATCGCTTCCTCTGGAAAACCTGCCGCAATCAGGCCGTCCCGAAGCGGCTGTGTGTGCCTGACTCCCACAAGAACAACAAGGTCCGCCGCCCTGCCAGCCTGCATGCCAGCCTCTCGATTTGCTGCGTCTTCCAGCTTCCCCAGCGACACAAGGCCAGGGGTAACGAGGATACGGCGAGGCGGGAACGATGCCAGCACCTCCATAGCCATTGCAAAGCCAACGGGGTTGGCGTTGAAGGCATCATCGATGACGCGCACCCCAGGCGAAGTTGTGAGGACCTCTAACCGATGAGAAGGAGACTTGAGCAGGGACACGCCCGCCTGCAGATCCTCCCATGGAATGTCCAGTTGCCGCGCGACGGCGAGAGCAAGAAGCACATTGACGACGTTGTAGCGGCCTAGAACGCGCGTCGTGAACTGATAATCCCGCTGTTCCACGGGGTCTCTTACCTCAAACGCCAGACCGTCCGACCCCGCCACGATGTTGTCCGCGCAGAGTCCGCCGGTAGCGTCACTGCCATTGGTGGAGACTCGAATGAGGGTCTTCCCCTGCACAGAAGATACCTGCGCGAGCAGCGGGTCGTCGCCGTTCAGAATCACTGTCTTTCCACTCTGAGGCATCGTGACAAAGTCCTTCATCGTCCTCTCGATGACATCCGCGGACCCGAACTCCTCCAGGTGCTGGATCCCGACAGAAGTCACTACAGAGATGTCGCACGGAACAATCGCGAGCAGATGAGCGAATCCACCAGGCTCGTTTTCTGCAAGCTCTACCACGAATACCTCATGCTCCGGGCGCAGCTGCTCTCGGATAGTCCTCGTGATTCCCATTGCCGTGTTGTAGCTAGCCGGCGTTTTCAATACCCGATAGTGCGACTGCACCAGTTGTTCGATGAAGTACTTGGTGCTTGTCTTGCCATAACTGCCCGTCACGCCTATGACGATTGGATCATACTGCGCCAGAATCCTTTGCGCATCCCGGATGAACCAGCGGCGTATAAACGCTTCAACCGGCTCCATGAGCATGCGACCAACGAGAAGCACCACTGGAGCGGCCAGCGGAAGTATCGCGAGCACGGCAAGTCCAGTTGACTCACTGCGGCACCATCCGACAGCAACCAGACCGGCGTCCACCACCATCGTGCTCGAAAGGAGACGCCATGCCCGCCCAGTCATCACAAGCGGCTTCTTGGCAGGTGTGTGTCTCGTGAGCTTCCATTCCACGAGGAATCCCGCAATTCCCAGGAGGGCAGCGATACATCCAGCAAACCACAGCGAAGGGAACGAGTCCGGACGAAGGACCAGCACCATGAGACCTGCAATGGCAAGAAGGTCCACCCACGGGTTTGCCACGAGTCGTCTTGCGTGGCCTGCTGACCAGCGCATGAGGGCACGCGCGCTGTATTCTTCCAACTGCAGCATATGAAGGAGATACAGTGTGCGTACAACAAGACAAGCAAGGGCACCTGCTCCGCCGACCGCCAGCAGGATCATCGCAACAACTCTCATGTTGCCCTGGGCCCTCTTGTTCCATCGAGGAACGCGCGAACTACAGCGCCTACGAATGCAGGTTTGTCGAGATAGCTGAAATGGCCGGCCCCAGCGACAACGATGAGCCGCGATTCAGGGATCAGGCGTTCCATGATCCTTCCGTCACTGAGAGGCGTCTCTTGATCCTTGTCGCCCCACAGAAGGAGCGTCGGAGCTTGGATAGCAGGCAGGCACGACTTGAGATCGAGCGTTACAGTCTTGACGAACGTGCCTCTCATCACTCCCGAGGTCGCACGGTAGTCAGGACTTCCAAACCTCGCTGCCAGATGTTCCTGCAGCCCCATGGTTCCCGACCGCCAGAACGGCAGCCTCAGCAGGGCTTTAGCTACCTTGTAGAAGGAACTGCGAACCTTCCGCTGCAGTGTCACCGGCGGCTTGATTCCAGCCGCGTCTATCAAGACCAGCGCCTGCACGGCTTCAGGATGGTGAGCCGCAAGCCAGATAGCGGCGCGTCCCCCAAAGGAATGACCAATGTAGGTCGCACACGCGACACCAAGGGAGTTGACAGCTTTCCACACGAACTCGGCATACTCGGGTGTGCCCCACGGCTCAGAAGGACGGTCACTGTCGCCAAATCCCGGCAGATCGAACGCCACCACTCGATAGTTCTTCTGCAGGGCTGTGATCAAGGGCATCATGCTCGCAGCCTGTCCTCCCCAGCCATGAAGGAGAACAACCGGGTCGCCAGAGCCTTGGTCAACATATGCCAGCCTGATGCCCTCAACGACCATGGTCGGCATAGGGGCGATCAACGGTTCTTCGAGCCAGACTTTCCCTGAGAGCCTAACTTCAGCAGGTCGGACACCTCATAGCTTACAATATTCGACTTTCGGTCGCGAAATGCCTCGAGAGCAAGATCGATTGTCCGTGAGAGGAGGTCCCGATACTGCATGCCGGCGGCTTCCCACAAGTAATACGACAGAGCTCCCGGAATCGTGTTGATCTCGTTGACAAAGACAACCTGAGATTCATCTATCAGGAAGTCGACGCGGGCAACTCCCCGGCAATCCAGTGCAGAGAAAGCCTGACATGCAAGGGTCTGCACCTTGCGTGTCAGCTCGTCACCGAGGTCTGCGGGCACGTGACGCGCCTCACCCTTCTCGACGCCTACCGCCCTGTCGGAGGCTTTGTACCCGACCCTGTACTTGGCGTCGTAGTCAAGAAAGGTATGCGTGCTGAACACTTCTTCACATGCGGAAGCAACGACATCGTCGTTGCCAAGGACCGCGCAGTTGACCTCACGTGGATTAAGGACAGCTTGTTCGACCAGCAGTTTGCGGTCGAAATGACTCGCTACATCCACGGCGTAGCGCAGTGTTTCCCGGTCAGTTGCACGGCTGATGCCTACACTGGAACCAAGGTTGGCAGGCTTGACGAACATCGGGTACTGCAGGTGCTGCTCTGCCAGCAGAAGACAGTTGTCCGGATTCTCCAGCCAAGCTTTCCTACTGAAGGCTACATGAGGCACGACAGGAATACCTGCCTGCAGGAAGACCCTTTTCTGAAGGACCTTGTCCATACCCAATGCAGAACCGGTTACTCCGGATCCTGTGTACGGGATACCAAGGAGCTCAAACATGCCTTGCATGGTCCCGTCCTCACCGTTGGTCCCATGATTGCAAAGCAGGGCTACATCGACGCCAAGGGGCGTTGTGTCCGTACCATGAGAAACAAGTCCACGCCGCGGTGACTCGACAGACAACGTCATCCGGCCAGAAAAGGGTCGCAGTGATATCCGCTGGGCTCTTGAAGGGATGCTGCCAAGGTCCTGGAATGCGTCCATGGTCTTGAGGAGGGGACTCGTGTACCATAGTCCGTCCTTGGCAACGTAGACGGGAACGACTTCGAATCGTTCCTCGTCGAGAGCGTTCATTGCCTGCACGGCGGTTATGATGGAAACTTCATGTTCAACCGACCGGGAACCGAAGACGACGGCAACCCTTGTTTTCATGGCTCGCTCCTCACCTGATTGCTGCACAAATGAGCTTCAATGCATGATTACCTGTTTTTTCAGTGTATCCTGTTCGTTGTCGATTGCAACGTCCTGAAGTCCCGAGAGTGTTCTCGGACGCTTCTTCTGGGTTCTTCTGCGGTGCAGTTGGACGGTTTGACAGGCGTCGCCAACGATATATATTGGAATACGAATCATTTGCTGGAAGGACACACCATGAACTACAGAAACTTCGGAAAGCTCGATTGGAAAGTATCTGCTCTGGGATTCGGTGCTATGCGCCTGCCCGTCATCGGGGATGACCCAACCGCTGTTGACACGCAGCTTGCGATCGCCATGATACGCACCGCTATCGATGGAGGCATCAACTATATAGACACGGCCTACCCCTATCACGGGGGAAACAGCGAGGTCGTCGTTGGAAAAGCCCTCCAGGATGGATATCGGGAACGAGTCCACCTGGCGACCAAGATGCCGTCTTGGCTTGTCAATTCACAGGACGATATGACACGATATCTGGACGAGCAATTGCATCGTCTCGATACTGATCACGTAGACCTGTATCTACTCCACGGTTTGACCGCAGATCGCTGGCACCATCTTGCCAGCGCTGGAGTTCTTGACTGGGCAGAGGCGCGTATCCGTGATGGCACAGTTGGTTGCCTGGGCTTTTCCTTTCATGACACTAACACGGTCTTCCACGAGATTGTCGATGCCTATGACGGGTGGAGTTTCTGTCAAATTCAGTACAACTTGCTGGATGAACTGACGCAGGCCGGCACTGAAGGACTGCGCTACGCCGCCTCAAAAGGACTGGCCGTCGTCGTTATGGAGCCACTCCGGGGAGGCAAGCTGGCCAACCCGAACCCCTCAGTGGCCAAGCTCTGGGAGTCATCCCCGACGCGCCGAAGTCCAGCTGAATGGGCGCTGGACTGGGTCTGGAACCATTCAGAGGTATCGCTGCTGCTGAGCGGTATGAGTACAATGGCTCAAGTAGAGCAGAATCTGCTCTACGCCGATGCGTCACACCCTGACATGCTGTCGCCCGATGAAATCGCCCTGGTTGCTCAGGTACGCGACGCGTACAACTCGCTCATCCGTGTTCCATGCACATCGTGCAGGTACTGCATGCCATGTCCTCAGGGAGTCAACATACCTGCAGTGTTCCAGCTGATTAACGACGGTTCCATGTTCGGCACAATGGCCCTGCAACGCGACAGGTATAAGGCGATGAGAGCGGATAATTCAAGCGTCGACAATTGCATCCAGTGCGGACTGTGCGAACTGGCTTGCCCGCAGCATATTGCCATACCCCAGCAGCTAGCCGCCTGTGCCGCGGAGCTGGGCTGACCGCTTGCCAGACGCCAGCTGAAGTTCCACCTGCCGGCACTGAGGGCAGTAACCGTAAAACACCAGACTGTGCCCGATGACCTCGCAGTCCAGGCCCGCCTCCATTGTGCGCTCGTACCGCTTCAGTGGGCATGGCTCAATGGGAATCAGGTGGTGGCAACGGATGCAGACAAGGTAGTGCCGGTGGCGCCCCTTCGTGAACTCAAACAGCATGCGACCATGTGCACCCACTATCAATGGTTCAACAGCGCCCCGACGGATCAGCTCATTGAGATTGCGATAGACGGTTGACAGTGCGACAGTCTGCAGACGTTCCTGGACCTGCCTGCAAATGTCCTCTGCGCTGAGCGGCAGTGTTGCCTGTGTCAGCACATCGAGGAGCACCTGCCGTTCCATGGTCATGCGAAACCCTTGCTTCCATGATAGAGCAGAGTGTTTGCCTCCACGAGGTCCTTCTCCCCCTCGGTTCATCTCAGAGCTCCCTGTAGAAGCTGAATGAAGATACCCGTCGCTATGCTGATGCCGAGAAGCCAGCTGACAACTGCGACAGTGTTCCTGGCATCATGGTTCTCTCGCACAAGCACGATGAGTCCAAGTCCACCGGCAGCGCCGAGGCCTGCTACCACGGAGCCAAAGGTGATGACCCCACCGACATACAGCTCGGTCAATGCGACACTGGCAGCGCAGTTTGGTATCAACCCTATCAGAGCGGCCAGCACAGGCTGCAATAACGTGTTGTTCAGAAACAGACGGGAAAGCTCAGCCTGGCCAATTCCGCTGATCAGCAACCCGATGGCAACAGATGTCAGAAACACGAAAAGAGCAACCTGTAATGCCCGCCGCAATGCAGACCACAGGATTTCTCGCCAGACAACGGTTCGTCCTGTTGATTCGCACGAACGGCGAGTATCCTCGCAGGAGCAGCTGTCTTCGCCAATGCGCCTGGCAGTCTGCTCCGCCTGCATTGGGTTTGAGCATTCCCTCATACGCCGACGGTTGGTCGCTGCCATGACCGCGTCCGTCACGTACCCACCAGCCACAGCCATCACAACCTTGACGGCGATCAGAGGCAGCACGACATGAGACTGGCCCGGTCTAGAGATCAGAACGGGGAGGGCCTCATCTGACGTGGCAAGATACGTCGCGACAAGTGTGCCCATGGTAATGAGCCGCTGGGTGTACAACGCACTCGCCATAACCGAGAAGCCGCACTGCGGAATGGCCGCGCCCAGGGATGCAACCAGAGGACCAATTCTACCGGCATGCTCGACAGCACCAACGATGGGCTGCTCCCAGCGGGCCTCCACATACTCAAGCCCAATGTAGAGCAGCAGGAGAATCGGGACCATGTTCAATGTGTCTTTCAGTGCATCAACAATAGCGTTCATCGGTGTTGGCCATCCTGGTCAAATGCAAATGAATTGCAACAGCATTTTGAGTATACCTCTCGTCCGAGACCAACACCAGCACAAAAACTGAGACGACTAGCTGGCTGCTGTACGGTCCGCTCTTTCGGTATACAATGGACAACGAGCACACTAGACACGAGAGGGAACATGACGGAAAACGAAGAACTTGTTGAGTCGTTGATTAGATCGCAGCAGGCAGACTTGTGTGCTGCGACGGGAGGACAGGTGGTAGTCCGCGAGGATGGTCCTGGGGTAACTTGCCTGCTGGCGGCCATCCAGGATCCGTTCCTGGGGTCGCTGGGACCACTTGACTGGGGTGACAAAGTTGTGGGACGTGCTGCAGCCCTGCTGTTCTCGCTGCTGCGAGCCAGGTCCGTGTTCGGCTCCACCATGAGCGAGGGCGCCCAGGAGGTCCTGGCTGCTGCTGGCATTCCGTACCGTTGCGATGCGACCATTCCAGTCGTGCTGAACCGCACCGGTACGGGACCATGCCCACTGGAACGCGCCGTTTCCAACACTGTTGACCCGCATGCTGCCTTTGACGTACTTGCGGGCCTCCATGCTGGAGGGACCGCCATGCAATCATCGCCCGCAAAGGAGACCACATGAACCAACTTGTAGAACGCTTCCTGCGCTACACTTCGTTTGACACGCAGTCAGACGAGAATTCCGTGACGTTTCCCAGCACGAGCAAGCAACTCGTCCTTGGTAAGCAACTGGTGGAGGAACTGGCGGAGCTTGGCCTGTCCGATGCCCAGATAGACACAAACGGATATGTCACCGCGACAGTGCCAGCCAATTGCGAGAACGCTGACCGCGTACCTGTCCTTGCCTTTCTTGCCCATATGGACACATCGCCCGACGCTTCGGGCGCGGGGGTCAAGCCACGCATTGTCCATGGCTACGCAGGAACTGACATTGTTCTCAATGCGGAGAATGGGCTCGTCTTGAGCCCTCGGGACTTTCCGGATCTTCTTGAGTACCAGGGCCAGGACCTGATTGTCACGGATGGCACGACTCTACTCGGGGCAGACGACAAGGCCGGCATTGCTGAGATCATGACGGCATTAGCCTATATGCTCGCTCACCCCGAAGTACGCCATGGCGTCATCAAGGTGGCATTTACACCTGATGAAGAGGTCGGGCAGGGAGTCGACCGGTTTGATGTTGAGAAGTTCGGTGCTACGTATGCCTACACACTGGACGGAGACAAGCTGGGCGGCTTGGAATATGAGAATTTCAATGCTGCTTCAGCAGACTTCAGCGTCATCGGCAAGAGTATTCACCCTGGCACGGCTAAGGGCATCATGAAGAACGCCGCGCTTATCGGTGCAGAACTCACTGCACTCTTTCCAGCAGACGAGACTCCGCGCGCGACCGAGAAGTACGATGGCTTCTATCATCTGACTTCCATCAACGGAACATGCGAGCGTGCCGAGGTCAAGTATATCATTCGAGACCACGACCGACATCGGTTCGAACTGCGCAAGAGCACCGCAGGCGCAATCTGTGACTTCCTGAATGCGAAGTATGGGGAGGGCACGGTCAGTGTCCGTGTGCGCGACTCATACTACAACATGCGCGACATCATCGAACAGCACATGCTGCTCATCGATGTGGCGCGCAACGTCATGGAGCACCTTGGGATAACTCCCATCATCAAGCCCATTCGAGGCGGTACGGATGGTGCACGCCTCAGCTACATGGGGTTGCCATGTCCCAATCTCTTCACCGGCGGGCACAACTATCACGGCCCGTTGGAGTATGTCGTCATACAGTCCATGGAGAAAGCGGTTCAGGTCATTGTGGGTATAGCGGAGGCATTCGCTGCTTTAGATTCACCACAAGCCTAGACCCGAGAGGCAGCGGTTACGAGGGCGGGACTCTGGTTCCCGCCCCTTCAGATACCGTGTCCTGCTATCTTTGGGTCGCCCGCAGCGCGTTCAGAACTCGCTCAGGCGTGTAGGGGCTTTGATGCAGCCGTACGCCAGTCGCGTCAAAGATAGCGTTCCCGATCGCAGGTATCGGTCCATTGATGCCAATCTCAGCCACGGACTTGGCACCCAGCGGCCCTGTCGGCTCGTAGTTGTCCACGACGATCACCTGGACTGGGGGCATATCCCTCCGTGAGAGTATCTTGTAGTCAAACAACGATGGGTTAGTCATGGCGCCGCGGGCGCTGAAGCGGTATTCCTCTGTCAATGCATATCCGATGCCATTTGCCACTGCCCCCATGACCTGGCCACGTACCAGATTCGGGTTGATTGAAACCCCACAGTCAACGGCGGCGACATAGTTCACGACGGCAACCTTGCCGGTCAGGTCATCCACCTCCACCTCAGCAAAGTGTGCGGCAAACGGTGGCGGAGAATATGGCGATACAAATGACTGGGTCGATGCAATCTGGTGCTGGCCAACCTCGTAATAGGCTCGATAGGCAACGTCAGACACAGAGACATGCTTCCCGCTGCGCAGCGAAACAACATTGCCATTGTCCATTCTGTAGAAAGAGAGGATGGGGTCTGGCTGGTCGTTGTCACCTTCGACCTTCGGCTCGCTGATCACCAGCATCGGATCCAGATTCTCCCCGAGCATCTCGGCGGCAACGGCGAAAATCTGGTTTCGTATAGCCTTGGCTGCCTTGACGACGGCACCGCCGGACACAAACGTCGTAGACGAGGCATACGCCCCGACATCGAAGGGCGTGAGATCGGTATCGCTCGAGAGTATGCTGATCATGTCGGCACCGACCCCTAGAACCTCCGCGGCCATCTGCGTCAGAATAGTGTCCGACCCAGTGCCGATGTCTGTGGCTCCAACGGCCAGGAAGTAGGTGCCATCCTCGTTAAGCTTCATGGACGCTGAGCCCATGTCAATCAGTGGTATTCCGGACCCCTGCATGTGCATCGACATGCCTACGCCGCGTACCTTGTGGCCGACCCGGGTTCTCTTGCCACGCTTTTCCTCCCAGCCGATGGCCTGAGCGCCCAGAGCCAGCAGCTCTGGCAGGGAACTGCTCTTGATAGTCTGGGCAACACCCTGACGACCCTCGCCTAGGGCCTCAAAGATTGGCGAGCCCTCACCGATTTGAATCATGTTCATCTTGCGCAGCTCGATGGGGTCCATATGGAGCTTGGCTGCAAGGTCATCAATCGTTGTTTCCAGCGCAGCGTATCCCTGGGTTGCACCGTAGCCACGATAGGCTCCAGCAACAGGAAGGTTGGTATACACTGCATCTCCAAAGAACCGGACATCTTTCGCCTTGTTGTACAAGGGCAGCGTCTTGCTGCCTGTGTTGGACATGACCGTCAAGCTGTGACTGCCGTAGGCGCCGGTATTACTGAGCACGTACATCTTCAGCGCCTTGAAGTGTCCAGCGGCATCAGACCCAATGCTCATGTCAATCTTCATCGGATGCCGCGTCCGGGACGCGATGAACTCTTCTTTGCGCGTCAGTTCGATTTCGCAGGGAAGCCCTGTGCGTAAAGCAGCATACGCGACCAGATCATCAAGCAGTATCTCCTGCTTCGCTCCAAATCCGCCACCGATGCGTGGTTTGATGACGCGCAACCTGCTCATGGAAATCCCCAGAATCCGACTCACGATCCGCCGTACATGCCACGGTACCTGCGTGCTCGTAACAATCGTAATCTTGCCCGTGTCGTCCATATAGGCAAGCGAGGTGTGCGTTTCCATAGGCACGTGCTGCGCATACTGTGTCTCGAACGTTTCACTGATCACAACGTCCGAGGCCGCCAGTGCCGCGTCGACGTCGCCAACAGCGACGTCGACATGAGCCGCCACATTGTGTGCGGGGTCATAGGCTCCCTTTGGATTCTCAGGATGGACGAGCGGAGCCCCCGGTTTCATCGCATCTGACGCGTCAAGTACAGCCGGTTCTTCCTGGTACGTTACCTTGATGAGATGGAGAGCCTTCTCTGCTGCTTCCACAGTTTCGGCGAACACTGCAGCAACGCGGTCCCCCACAAAGCGAACACGTTCGGTAAACATCTGATTGTCATATGGCGAAGGTTCGGGCCACCCTTGTCCCGCCGTGGTGTAGAAGGTCCTCGGGGTGTTCGCGAAGGTCAGAACCAGGTGCACGCCGGACACTTCCTCAGCAGAACGGGTATCTATGGACGTAATGGTGCCATGTGCTATGGGGCTTCCTAGAATCTTCCCATGAAGCCTGTGAGGAAACTCCCTGGCGGCGATGTCGTCGGTATAGACCGGTGCTCCACTTACAAGGGAGTACCCGTCAACCTTGTCGACAGATGTTCCAACAACATGGGTGGAGGGAAGCCCATCCGCTGTGTGATTGAACCCCTTCACATGGTCGCTCACCTGTGTGCCTCCTTCCGAAGCTGTTCAGCAGCGTCAAGAACGGCCTCAACCTGCTGCTCGTAGCCAGTGCAGCGGCAGTAGTTGGCATCCATCGCCAGGCGTACCTCGTCTTCTGTCGGTTCGGGGTTTTCATCCAGCAGGGCCTTGGCGGAAACGATGGCTCCAGGGATACAGTACCCGCACTGCGCGGCTCCGTTTTCAACAAACGCTTTCTGCAGAGGGTGCGGATGGGTTCCATCTCCAATTCCGCGGACGGTTGTCACCGAATGTCCATCGACCCGAGCTGCGAGCGTAAGGCACGACGCCACAGGACGACCATCCACCAGCACGGTGCACGCACCGCAATCACCAGCATGGCACGACCCCTTGACTTCGAGGTAGCCGGCTCCGCGGAGAGCATCCAGCAGCACGTCACCGGGGTCGACGTCCATCGCACACTGTGTCCCGTTTATCGTCATAGAGATTTTCATTGCGCATCTCCTGTCATCCAGTCGCCAAGGTTGATAATCGCCGCACGCACGAGATCACGCCGATACTCTGCCGTCGCGCGGTGGTCCGTTTCCACCTCTACTGCCTGCACTGCGCTTCTCGCCAGACCTTCGAACAGATCTTGTGAACTACCTCCGTTCGTCAACTCCTGTCCCAACTGTGGATACAGCGCGGCATGACCGGGACGCCCTGCAAACACGATGTTCGCCTTGTTGATGACGCCTCCCGCAGCGTCAATCAATGCTGAACAGTGAAGCAGCGAGACGTCCTGCTGCGTACGGGTGAATCGCCACATGAATCCTTTTGCATTCGCGTTGCCCGACGGCAGCACAACCCCCTCAATCACGGCCCCGGTGCGCTTCGCATTGATATAGGAGACAAGTGGTGCCCGGTGCTGGGCACCGTCGAAGAAGCGCACCTCGGCATCGAGGGCGATGAGATGAGGCACAAGGTCATTCCAGGGTTGGTTGCGGCCAATAGAGCCACCCACGGTAATCATGTTGCGCAGATTGTTCTGGGCAATACGGCCGCTCCACAGCGCAAGCGAACCACCTGCATAGTGCTTCAGCACAGTGCTCCTGCTTATGGCCGCCAGTGTCACCTGTGAACCAACTTCAATACCGTCATCAACCTCCAGGATTTCCCCAAGACCGCATTGCGAAAGATCGATGAGAGTGCTGATTTCCGGATTGCGGCGCAGGACCAGTTCCACCCCGCCACCAACGTAGGCTGCTGATGATCCGAGGCGCCGGGCCGTTGCCACAGCGTCCTCGACAGATCCAGCACGATAGTACTCCACAATTCTGCCCATGGGACCTCCCGAAGTCACTCTAGTGTAACCAACGCTATCATACAGTCCGGCCAGTCACAATGCAACTGTGCGATTGTCGGAAGGTTCCCCCCTGAGCATTTGGCTTCCGGGATTCGTGCGCATCCAGCTTGGTAACAGCTGTGCAGCATAGATGACGGTGCCGCGCAGGACTAGTCAGCCCCCGAAGCCGCCTCGATCTGAAGCCGCTCCTCCTGTTCGCGCCGCCTCGCCCGCTGAATGCAGAACGCCAGCTTGAGGAACTCCTGGGAAATGTCTACTGGAATAACCGGCATCTTCTGGGGGACCTTGATGTTCACTGGTGCAAAGTTGACGATTCCTTGCACTCCTGCGTCGCACAGCAGTCCAGCAACAGCCTGCGCACTTGATGCCGGTACGGCAATGACGCCTATCTCGACGCGCTCTCGTCGAATCACTGCCTTCGCGTCGTCGATGTGATAAACGGGCACGTGGCCTATGTGCGTCCCGATCTTGTGGGCGTCTGAGTCAAAGGCGGCAGCATAGCGGAATCCCCACCGCTGGGTCATCCTGCTGGATAGGAGTGCCGTGCCGAGCGAACCAGCGCCCACCATGCAACACACCCAGCGTTCCCCGTCCGCGCGGAAGATCCCCTCCACCTCTTCACGCAGACGGCCAACGTCATAGCCACTGCCGCGTTTGCCAAAGCGGCCGAACAGGGCCAGGTCTTGTCGCACCTGTTCGGGGGTCACACCCGCCATCTGGGCCAGTTCGCGTGACGACACATCAGTTACACGTTGCTGCTCCAGCGATGCGAGACAGCCCAGATACGCCGCCATGCGTGATACCGTAGGCATGGGTATGTCGCTTCCAACACTGTACCTTTTCACGCCTTGCCTCCTGCTTCATGTTGACGACATGCTGCCATCGCCGTGCGAGGCCCCCACCGCCAGGCCAGCCTCCTGTTCCTTCAGGAAGTGCAGCAGGAGCTGCTGCACTCGCGGGTCCGACAGTTCACCTGAAGGAAACACTTCCTCCAGGTCTTCCGTCGTCAGGGAATATGCCATTCTACCCGCTCGCCGGGAAATGTGCCACCGCACGGGGCTGCCACACGTCAGTAATGCAAACAAGGCACCCGCAATGTCACCTGTCGGGATACAGTCGATGTGGTCACTGTGGAAGACTGCCGACACCGTTGTCCCTGCGCCAGGGTCGCTCTGCAGCTCGACCGTCCCCCCTGTCAACTCTGCGTTCTGACGCAGCAGCGGCAGCCCCAGGCCAAACCTGCGAATCGTGTGTGGCCTGGTTGTGACAAATGGGTCAAACACATGCTTCTGCAGATCATCATCCATGCCATGCCCGTTGTCGCGAACCGTAAACGTAAACACGCGTGCGTCTGGGTCAGATGCTATGTCTAGCCAGACATCAGAAGCTCCGGCGGCAATGCTGTTTGAAGCAATATCCAGGATGTGGTCGGCGATTGTTCTCACAGGAAGCGTACACGCCGCCCACCTTCATGCCTGAGAGCAAGAAGAACCTCTGGCACCGAGATGGATTCAATCTCAAGCGCGCAATGCGGCGGTCCGATCATATCCAGCGCGTGGGAATCGCTGCTGCTGATAAACTGCGCTCCATCCGGCAGCTGCCTCGCCACTGCAGCTGCATCTGCAGGCCGCGCAACTTCATACGTAGGAAACTGCATTCCCTCTGTTACAACTCCCAACTGATACAGCAGACCGTTGCGCCGTTCCACATGACTCGGAACAGCTACACCCCCAAACTGCGCGACAAGGTCCTGCAGCTGTCCAAGACTCAACAGGCTTGCCATCGATAGCAGAAAAGGGAAGTGCCCCACGAAGTCATCGTATTCAGTGCATACCAGTTGATAGCCAAAGAGCTCGGGATTGTTGAGCACACGGGGATATGCCGCAAACAGAGCCCGGCTGAATCTCCAAAGGGGCACAACTGATTCGAAGTAGCAGAGGACATGAACCTCCTCCGAAGTCGTGACTTCCATCCCTGGAACCAGAAGAATCCCGTGCCTGCTGAACACGCGCTCGAATACACCAACGTTACATGCCGCATTGTGATCCGTGAGCGCAGCAATGGAGATTCCTGCCCGCCTGAGGCGCGGCCAGACCTCGCCTGGCAGCATGGTGATGTCAGCACATGGTGATAGGCATGAATGTACATGCAGGTCGCAGGCCACCTGCTGCATGCGCTACCTCAGGCCAAGCGCGTACAGTTTGCCCGACACCGTGTATGCAGAGTCCCTCGACGACAGAATGGTCAAGTTCTCTTTGACAGCGTGCTCTACTGCGTCAGGCTCACACTTGCGGCCCTCACAGATGACGACGACAGCAGCCCCAACCATTGCGGCAACGGCAACAATGTTGACGTGTGTCTGGATAGTGGCCCACGCAGTCCCGGGAACAGCTTTGGCAATCACCTCAGACAAGAGGTCACACGTATATCCCGACATGACCTCCCGCTGCGAGTTTCCCTCGACAATAACCTCGGCCCCAAGCGCCTGAATGACCTCCTGTACCGTCATGCCGCCTCCTATTCCTTGTCAACGAGAAAGATCATTTCCACCTTGGTCGGCTTGTCCTTCCCGGAGATGATCACCAGGTGATCTGAAAACCTGCGGATATTCGGCAGGCCCATTCCCGCTCCGAACCCCAACTCCCGAATCGCGTCAGTTGCCGTGGACCAACCCTCCTGCATCGCGAGGTCGATATTCTCGATTCCGGGTCCCTCATCCTCGACACGGACAATGATCTCGTTGTCCCTTGCGATCGCCCGAAGGGATCCCTTGCCAGCGGCATGGATGCAAACGTTGACTTCAGCTTCATAGGCACAGACGCTCGCGCGACGTACGACTGATTCGGCATATCCCTTGCTCTGAAGAAACGCCTTCAAGCGGGCAGACCCTTCTCCAGCATTCGTGAGTCCGCTTGAGCGAATGTCGTACGCAAAGTCCGAGCTGTTCTCGAACTCCTTCGAAAGATCCGCAAAACTGCCTAGCGTGAGCGTGCGCCGCTGGTCATGGACATAGACAGAATAGAAGCTGCGAATGATCGCAGACAGGACGTCTGTGTCGGTAATCATGCCTACGAGTCTGCCATCCTCGCCTACCACGGGAAACCGGCCAAACTTGTAGCGCTCGAAGTACGACAGCACGGTCTCGAATGAGTCATGAGCTTGCAGGGAGACCACGTCACGGGTCATGACAGAATCAACCGAATCTGCCAGGCGTCCATCTGCAAGCGCCTCAATGATCTTGGAAACGGAAATGAGACCGACAAGATGGAACTCCTCGTCGACAATGGGAACACCGGATATGGAGTTCTCTCGCATGACAGCCCTTGCCTGGGCTACCCGGTCCTGTGGATGCAGAGCGTACAGCTTTGTCGACATGATGCTCGACGCGTCCAGGTTGCTGAAGAGCCCGAGATAGCGCAGAGCTTCTACGCTCTGTTCAAGCGACATTGTCAGCCTGGCAGCCCATGTCCGTAGAGTTTTCCTGAGGCAACATACATGATGTCACGCGTTGCGAGCAGGCATATGCCGGACGCTCGCGCCAACTCGACGACGTCGCGTGGAACTTCCTTGCCTCGTGCCACAAGAATCGCCGGAAGCCCAAGAACCTGGGCAGTGCGCACTATCTGGGTGGTCGTCAACCCTGTGATCAGCAGTGTGTCAGGATGTGTCATGGCAAGCACGTCGCTCATGAGGTCAGAAGCAAATGCATGATTCACTTCCAACAGGGAGAGGTTCTCACCAACAAGACACGTGGCCTCCGTGATTGCAAGAACTTCGCTCAGCTTCAACTGTGTCGCTCCTCTCAACTAGACCGCTTCTTCTGGTGACGGTTCCGGGACATGTGACTCGGCGAGGGCAGTTTCGAACTCAGTGCGGAAGTTCCGCACTGCAGACTCAAACGCAAGCGGGACCGCCTGACCGAGGCCACAGAAGGACGTGTCATTCAGTAGAGCCAGGAGTCTTCCGAGACGCTCCAGAGTGTCAGGGGCTGCCGTCCGGTTCACAAGACTGTCCATCATCCACTTCACCTGAAGAGTACCTTCACGACATGGCGTACACTTTCCGCAAGACTCATGCCAGAAGAAGTGCGCAACCTCTGCCAGGAATGGAAGGAGCGGGACATCCTGAGACGCAACGAGCACAACCCCCGACCCAATGGAGATGTTGTACGCCTTCATTGAGGCAAAGTCGAGCGGAATGTCCAGATACTTGTCGGAGACGACCGTGCCGGCACTGCCACCGGTCTGAATGAACCCGATACGTTTGCCCCCCTTGACTCCACCGCCGAAGTCATAGATGAGCTCTCGCAATGTCACCCCAAGGGGAGCCTCAACGATTCCCCGGTTCACGACGTCGCCCGAGAGCGAAAACACCTTTGTGCCAGTGCTCCCCGCTGTGCCAAACGACTTGAACCACTCGCTCCCATTGAGCAGGATTGGCGGAATATTCGCGAATGTCTCAACGTTGTTCACAACCGTGGGCTTTCCGAAGAGACCGACCTGCGGCGGAAACGGCGGCTTGTTGCGTGGAGTTCCGCGCTTGTTCTCAATGGACTCCAGCAACGCAAACTCCTCGCCACAAACGTAGGCTCCGCCTCCCCGGTAAACTTCTACGTCGAACGAAAAGCCTGTGCCCAGGATATCATCGCCCAGCAGCCCGTACTCATGCGCATCCTTAATGGCCTTCTTGAGCCGTGCGATTGACAGAACGTACTCGCCGCGAATATACACAATGCCAATGTGCGCCCCCGTGGCATAGCCGGCAATCGTCATCGCCTCTACGATGCTGTGGGGGTCTCCTTCCAGTATCAGACGATCCTTGAAGGTACCAGGTTCTCCCTCATCGGCATTGCATACGATGTACTTTTCTGCCGACGGCTCCTTGGCGACCATGCTCCACTTCAGGCCAGTGGGGAAGCCTGCCCCGCCTCGCCCCTGCAGCTTGCTGTCAGTGACGATCTGGATGACTTCCTCCGGCTTCATCGCCAACGATTTTGCAAGAGCCTCGTACCCATCACGGGCAATGTACTCATCAATGCTCTCCGGGTCGATGAGTCCAGCATTGCGAAGGACTATCTTCTGCTGGCCCCTGCCGGTTTCCTTTTCCACGAGGCGCTTGGTCGACAGGTTCTTATCAATGACAAGCCGCGAGACAATGCGACCTTTCAACAAATGCTCGGTGACGATCTCCTCGACATCCTGCGGCGTGACATTACCGTAGTACACGTCATCGGGGAATACGGCAAGCACAACTCCGCTGTCATAGATTCCCAGCGCGCCGGTTTCAACGACCGAGACCTGGCCTGCAAGGTTGAACCGGGCTATGGTCTCTTCCAGAACGTGCTTGACTTCGAGAGCGCCCTGAAGGACAGAACTTGAGTCAACCGGCACAAGAATCTGCGTTGAGAAAAGCTTCATTGACGGCCTCCATTGCGCTTCACCTCAAGAATCCGCGGCAAGTCCTCAGGTGTCAGGTTGCCGAATGCGTCTTCATCGATCATGATTGCAGGAGATACTCCACAGATGCCAAGACAGCTGGAACCTTCAAGAGTAAACTCCCCGTCGGGCGTCGTCTCCCCCATGTCGACTCCAAGGAGTTGTTTGAGTGCACCCAGCACTGCTGGAGCTCCCGAAACGTGGCAGGGACCACTGGTACACACGCGAATGACGTGCCTGCCACGCGGCACCGTCGACAACATCGTATAAAAGGTCACAAAGCCGTTAAGTTGTGCAGGAGATGTATCGACCAGCCTCGCCACCTCCGCAAGAACCTGGCTCGGAAGCGAGTTACCATAACGATGTTCCAACTCGAACAGGATGTCCATGTAGGAAATCCTGCCATGATGCTCCACACGATTGGCTTCGACTAGTGTCTGCAGGAACAGTTTGTCTGCATCTGCAAGCGGTTCGCTGGTTCCCGCAGGGCGCGCTTCACTGCTCAACTCCATGGTTTCCTCCCTGATCGTCTTGGTCTGGAGCACTGCGGCTCCTCGCGCACATCCGACCGGGCCTCGTCAACAACAACCAAGAAGCCCCGTCGCTTCAAACACGTGCTGCCATTGCTGCTGAAAGACTTCCACATCGCGCACGATCTTCCATCAGACATTTCAAGAACGATCGTCTCCACAGGCCTGTACCGTTTTGTCCGCTACTCGCAGCTCCGGTCGCAGTATTCAGTGTGAAGCAGGTGATGAGCCTTTTCGCTGTTCGGTTCTCCCAGGAACTCCTTGTAGATCTCAACTATCTCAGGATTCTCGTGGGACTTGCGTATTGGCTTGCCAGCATCCTCACGATATATCGCTTCGGCACGGCGCTGTTTGACGTCGGGATGGTCAGAAATGGGCTGACCTCCTCCGCCGAGACAGCCTCCGGGGCAGCACATGATCTCAATGAACTGGTACGGCGACTCACCCTTCTGCACTTGTTCCATGAGCACCCGGGCATTCCCCAGCCCATTGGCAACCGCGACCCTCAGGATCGTGCCATCAATGTTGACTTCAGCACTCTTGATTCCGGCCAGCCCGCGGACATCCTCGAACTCCAGTTTCTCGAGCGTCTTGTTTGTCAGCACCTCGTACCCCGTTCGTAGAGCAGCCTCCATGACGCCGCCCGTAGCCCCAAAGATAACTGCTGCGCCAGACGATTCGCCAAGCGGTTTGTCAAATTGCTCATCCGGAAGGTTTGCAAAGTCCATGCCACTTTCCCGAATCATCTGGGCTGCTTCCCTCGTAGTGAGCACATAGTCCACATCGTTGAAGGCTTCCTCATCGCGCAATCCCATTTTTTCCTGCCAGTAATGGAACGCCGTCTTCATCTCCGGACGCTCTTTCTCGAACTTCTTGGCAGTGCAGGGCATGATAGAGACAACCACAACGTTTCTGGGATCGATGCCCATCTTCTCGGCCCAATAGGTCTTCGTTACAGTACCAAACATCTGCTGGGGAGACTTGCACGAGGATACGTGGTCCAGCACATGCGGGAAGAACGTTTCTGCGAACTTGATCCAACCAGGAGAACACGAGGTTATCAGAGGCAGTGTTCCACCGTTCTTGAGCCGTCCAATAAGCTCGTACCCTTCTTCCATGATGGTCAGGTCGGCAGAAAAGTCAGTATCGAACACCTCATCGAATCCAAGCCCTCGCAACGCGGCTACCATCTTTCCTGTGGCCTGTGTTCCGTCGGGCATGCCAAACTCCTCTCCGATTGCCACACGCACAGCGGGTGCTGTCTCGACGACCACAACCTTGTCAGGATTTCCCAGTGCTTTCCATACCTGAGGAATCTCGCTCCGCTCGGTAATCGCCCCAGTAGGGCAAACCAGAAGACATTGGCCGCAGTTGACACACTCGACGTTTCCAAGGCCCTCGTCAAGAAAGGTCGATACCATGCTGTTCGAACCCCGTCCCACTATGTCAATTGCATAGACAGACTGTACCTTGGCGCACACATTGACGCAGCGCCTGCAGAGTACGCACTTGTTGGGGTCGCGTATGAGCGACAACGACGTTTCGTCAAATGGCAGCCATTCACTCCGCGTGCGAGGGAACTCCACCTCCCGTACTCCGACCTCGGCGGCCAGTTCACGCAGACGGCAGATCTGGTTTTTCTCGCAGGTGAAACAGTCGGTCGGGTGATTCGCAAGAAGCAGCTCTACGTTAAGTTTCCGCGCCTCCCGCACCCGAGCGGTGTTGGTCCATACTTCCATGCCATCAGTGACCTTGACGACGCAGGCACGCTGCAGGTTCTTGGCCCCCTTGACCTCCACGACGCAGATTGCACACGCACCTTCCTCACTGATCCCTTCCAGGTAGCACAGGGTAGGAATATCGATGTTGGCATACTCCTGGGCAGCCTTTAGAATGGTAATGCCTTCCGGCACTTCATACGCCCTTCCGTTGATCCGTACGTTCAGCATTCTCGTCTCCATGGCGTTCCTCCGGTTCGATTACTCTTTCTGAATCGCACCAAAACGACAAACCTCATAGCATGTACCACACTTGCTGCATTTGCTCTGGTCTATGATGTGAGCCTTCTTGACCTCGCCGGAAATCGCATGCGACGGGCACTGCCGCGCGCACGCTGTACAGCCAACGCACTTGTCCGCAATGACGGAATACGTCAGGAGATGCTTGCAGACGTGCGACGGACACTTCTTGTCGTAGATGTGGGCCCGATATTCGTCCTCGTAGAAGCGAAGCGTGGACAGCACAGGGTTGGGTGCAGACTGGCCGAGCCCACACAGTGACGTGTCGCGAACGACTTCCGCGAGTCGACCTAACTGCTCAATGTCGCCGTCGCGTCCCTTGCCCTCGCAGATCCTCTCCATCGTATGGTACATCTGACGTGTTCCCTCGCGGCACGGCGTGCACTTCCCGCACGACTCGTCCACCGTGAATCCCAGATAGAACTTCGCCACATCGACCATACAGCTGTCTTCATCGAGAATGATCAGCCCGCCAGACCCCATGATGGTCCCCAGCTCTTTCACCGTATCGAAATCGATCGGCATATCCAGGTAGTCTGCCGTGATGACTCCTCCTGATGGACCGCCCGTCTGTGCTGCCTTGAACTTCTTACCGCCTGGAATACCGCCACCGATATCGAACACCAGCTCCCGCAGTGTTGTCCCCATCGGCACTTCAACGAGTCCGGTGTTCTTGACGTTTCCTGCCAGTGCGAACACCTTTGTTCCTGGACTCTTGGATGACCCAACGCTGCGGAACCACTCTGCCCCTCTGGTGATAATCTGCGGGATGTTTGCGTAGGTTTCAACGTTGTTGATGAGGGTCGGCTGGTTCCACAGTCCTGCCTGCGCCGGAAACGGGGGCTTGACGCTCGGCGTCCCTCTCTTGCCCTCAATAGACCTTAGCAGCGCCGTCTCCTCGCCGCACACAAATGCCCCTGCACCAATCCGGATCTCAATATCGAAGCTGAACTCACTGCCAAGAATATTCTCTCCCAGGAAACCGTACTCGCGGGCTTTGCGAAGCGCCCAGTCAAACCGTTCAATCGCCAGAGGGTACTCCGCCCTGACGTACATGTAGCCTTTCTGGGCTCCAACAGCGTAGCCGGCAATGGTCATGGCTTCAATCACCGAGTGCGGATCGCCTTCGAGCACGCTCCGGTCCATGAAAGCTCCGGGATCCCCTTCATCGCCGTTGCAGACAACGTACTTTGGAGTCCCTCTTGCATTGCGCGTCGCCTTCCACTTGATTCCAGTAGGAAAGCCGGCGCCTCCGCGCCCCCGCAGGCCTGATTCCGTGACAACGTCGATAATGCCCTCGGGAGTCATGCCCAGGGCAGTCGCCAAGGCAAAATACCCGTCCCTTGCGATGTACTCCTCGATAGACAATGGGTCGATGACACCGCAGTTTCTGAGAACGCGCTTCACCTGACGTGTATAGAAGGGGATTTCTGCCCCGCTCTGTACCTTCTCCTGCGTCTCAGGCTCCGTGTACAGCAGACTCTCCACCACGCGCCCCTTGACCAGATGTTCGCTGACGATCAGGTGTGCTGTCTCTGGAGTGACTTTCTGGTAGAAGGTTCCTTCTGGGTAGACAACGACAATGGGGCCAAGGTCACACGCCCCCATACAACCGGTTTCGATGACCTGCACCTCGTCTTGAATAGAATGCGCATGCAGCTCCTCGATCAACGCATCCTTGACACTCTTTTCGCCGCTCGTGATACAAGCTCCACCTGCACAGATGAGTAGTTCGTTTCGTATCATAGCCTGTCCCCTTGCCCCCGGGAGGGTCAGATATTCTCGCGCCTGATGACCAGGTCTGCTACGACCTTGCCAGCCCCCACATGTTCCCGGATGATTCTGCGCGCGTTTGCATCGTCCACATCGCCATAGACAACCGCTGGCTGGTCTTTCATCGACACTTCGACTGTCGGCTCTCTGTCACACAACCCCATGCAGCCTGACTGCACTACCTTGACATCGTGAATCCCCTGTTTGTCCAGTTCATCAATGATTGAAAGGAGGGTATCCTTGGCGCCGGCTGCGATACCGCATGTACCCATCGCCACGACGATCTTTCCCCTTTCCTTGGCCTGCCGCAGGTCCATCTCTTTGAGGGTTTCTTCCTTGATGCGCTTCAACTCTTCCAGCGACTTCATTCTTTCCTCCCGCTTGTCTGAGGTTACACGTACTTGTTCAGCAACGCAGACACCTTCTCCGGAGTCGAACGTCCGTATGTATCCTTGTCGATGACGACAACAGGCGCAAGCCCGCAAGCACCAACACAGCGCACGAGGTCAAGGCTGAATCTTCCGTCCTTGGTGGTTTCGCCTGCTTTGATGCCAAGAGTCTTCATGACCTTCTCATAGACAGCATTGCCTCCCCGGACATAGCATGCTGTCCCCAGGCAGACACTGATGGTATGCCGTCCCTTCGGAACACGCGAGAAGAAGTGATAAAAGGTAACGACGCCAAACACCGTCGAGCGGGGCACTGACAGTCTGTGCGCCACGAATTCGAGCACCTCGTCCGGAAGGTACCCGAAGATTTCCTGCGCACGGTGCAGCACATTGATGAGGCTGCCTTCAGTGCTTTCCAGGCTGGAAATGTAGGCGTCCAGCTCGTTGAACTGCTTCCGGAGCTCAGGATTCTCCTGCAGATGTTCCTCTAGGTTCGTCTTCATGCGCGTTCCTCCTATAGACATGTTTCACGCCTGGCCAGCATGCACTCTGCCATAACCAGATCTTGAGGGGTGTTGACATTGAAGAAGGATGCCAGCTCATAGTCAAACTCTTGAACAAACGCTCGGTTTACGACGCCTACCTTTAGTTGTGGGCACTCGAACAAGCCACGCGCGGAGCGTTGACCCGTGGCAAGAAGTCCACCCGCGATCTCAGCGGCTCTCTTTGAATAGATGGCGAACAGAGGCTCGGCCAGTCCTTCGATCGATGGGTACAGGATATCCAGGCCTGCGCTGACAGCCCGCCGTTCCATGACTTGCGCAAGCGTCGGCGACCCACAAGGCATGTCAGCGCCCATTATCAGGTTCAATGCGCTGTCAGAGGCACGAAGTCCAGACCAGATTCCCCCAAGAGGACCCTCGTCTGGTACGGCATCGCAGACAACACGAACACAAGGGCGCGCAAGACTGGCCACGTTGTCGCCGCTTCCGACAACAATGACGTCCTCGCATACGGGCGCCATCCGGTCAAGCACATGATCATACAGGGACTTCCCCGCAAGTATCATCTCATACTTGCGGCTGTTTCCCATCCGCGTTCCTCGTCCCCCAGCCAGAATGATGAGGTTCATGAGTTTCTGCCCCTGCTCAGGGTCCAATGTTTCATCTGACACAAATGGAAACGTTCGCTAGTGTGTGTCACCGGATGCAGACTGCTCCCTTGAGCGCAGATACGACACCCAATATAGGAACGCAACGAAGAACACGCCCCCGGTCAGGTTGCCAAGCGTGACGGGTATCAGATTGTGTACCCACAAACCACCCCACCATGTCAGCTTTTCAAGGCCCGGTATCGGTCCAGCGGCCTGAACAACAGCTGGAACACGCTTGAGCAGCAACCCCATAGGAATGAAGAACATGTTGGCAACACTGTGTTCAAAGCCCGAGGCGACAAACACGGTAACTGGAATCATCGCTCCCAGTATCTTACCTGTCACATCGTCGGCCCCCGTCGCCATCCATACTCCCAGGCACACAAGCCAGTTGCAGAGAACCCCTCGAAGAAACGCAGTCCCCAAAGGCATATTCACTTTGGCCACCGCTATCCTCAGGGCGTTTGCGCCAACTGCACTGTCGCTGAACGCGTACTGCCGTGCTCCGAAGAGCATGAGAGCCAAGACAAGAGCCCCGACCAGATTGGCCAGGTACACATACCCCCAGTTCCGCAGCACTCTGCGCCAGGAAACCCTGCGGGAAAACGCCGCCATGGCGACAAGGCTGTTGCCAGTGAACAGTTCTGCCCCACACACAACGACCAGCACCAGACCAACAGAGAACGCCACGCCGCCGAGCAAGCGACTGAGCCCATAGCCCGCCACCTGGGCGAGGTCACTGGTAACGAGTGTGAACAGCTCAGCTCCAAACGCAATGTAGGCTCCGCCCAGAACACCCAGCACAACTAACTTGACGCTTTCCAGCCGTGACTTGCGCTCTCCTGAGGTCACCGTTGCTTCGGCAATCGACGATGGCGGTAAACAGTTCATGGGACCTCCCAGTACTCCGCAGAGCGCACCAGTGCGGACTCGCACCCTGCACAGCTTCTTGTCGCTACCTCAGCCCTGGAGACAATTCCTCAGCCACCAAGACCCTTGCCTTGTCTGCCTTTTTTCCCATGTGAAGTTTATAACAAGCTATCCGGAAGTCAAGCATAACTTGTCCCGCAGATGTCCAGCGCGGGGCTTGGCTGCTGGAAAAACCACTCTTAGCCTGAAGTTGCAGCTAGCTGTCCATCTTCCCTCGGAAGCATCCATGGAGGCTCTGAACCATTGACATCCCTATGAAAAAAGATAGAGTAAATGAGATGTAGTCCATGACACAAAGGAGAGTTTCATGCCTATCAAGAAAGCTTCTATTAAGGACGTCCGCAAGACCAAGGCCCGGACCGCCTTTAACACAGAACACACGGCAAAGACCAAGTTGGCGCTCGACATGGCCCGTAAGTCAGACTATGCACCCGAGAAAGTGGTCGATGCTATACGACAGCTGGACAAGCTTGCGCAGAAAGGTATCGTCCACAAGAATACCGCTGCGCGGAAGAAGTCCCGCCTGATGAAAAAGGCAAACGCCGCAGGTTCTGCCCCTAAGCCGACTGAATCGTAAGCGCGACTTCTGAAAGTAGTTGCTCCAGGGCTGTCAGCGCATTGCTGATGAGCCCTTTTTTTGTTCTATACTCGATGTCCTCGAGTCTGTCGAGCAGCAGTTCGATGTCCCGAAGCTTGACCCGTGCGGCTGCAGCCAGGACCGCTGCAACTGACCGGTCGTCAAGGTACTGATGCTGAGTTCGCTGACACCACGCTTTGAGGTCAGCCTTCGGGCGATTTGACCTCGACACCAGTTTGGCGTTCAACAGTCTCATGAAGCCCATCTCGACATCGTAGAGAACAGTGGTGTCGCTGACACCTGCGGCTGCCAGATCAGCCAGCGCTGCACTGGCCCGGTCAATTCTGCCTAGCGAGATGGCTTCCACGAGGTCTGCTGCGGCGACTGTATGCGTCTTCGCTACCACTTCACGAACGTCACGAATGGTAATCTGCTGGTCCGTATACGCCAGCAGCTTGTCTATCTCACTGCGCATCAGATAGAAGTTGCCTGCAGTACGTTCAATGAGTTCGTGCACAGCCTGATCTTCTATCAAGCGTTTTCCGACTCTCTTGCGCACCCATGACCTGACATCCGCAGGCGGTACGACGTAATTCGCTATAACGCAGGCGTTGTCGAGAAGGCCGTCCGGCACCCTGGCAGGATCAGAAAAGATAACCGTAAGAGGGCCCGACAGAAAGAGCGATGCATGGGCCGAGAGCCGTTTTGCAGTTTTTTCGTCCAGCCCATCCAGTACAAGCACCTTCCTGCTCTGTCCAAAGCTTGGACTGCCGAGGAACTCTACGATATCGTCGACGCTCTCCTCGACCCCGTCATATTCGGCGTAATCAAACGCGCGCATGTTCTCCGGAACCAACGACCTTGCCGCATCCCTTGCCTGAGGCTTGAAGTAGTCGTCGCCAGGGGCAAACACATAAACCGCCGCAGGACTTTTCCCCCTAAGGCTCGTCAGCCCCTGGGTGACAGAGATCTCGCGATGGTTCGACGCCGTTCTGTCAGAACCAGTCATCTAGTCAAGTCAGGGGTAGATCTTGTCCAGCAGCCGAGGGAAGGGAATGGTCTCTCTGACGTGCGGCAGCTTGCAGATCCACGCGACCGTCCGCTCGATGCCAAGTCCGAACCCGCTGTGCACGACAGACCCGTACTTGCGCAGGTCCAGATACCACTTGTAATCATCTTCGCACAACCCCTCGGCTCTTACCCGGTCGAGGAGCAGCTGGTAATCGTCCTCACGCTGACCGCCGCCTATGATTTCGCCGTAGCCTTCCGGAGCGAGCAGATCGGCACACAGCACCGTTTCAGGATTGGCTGGGTTGGTCTTCATGTAGAACGCCTTGAACGCCTTGGGATAGCTGTGCACAAAGACGGGCCGCTCGAACTGGTTTGAAATCAGGGTCTCTTCGTCCCCTCCGAAATCATCGCCCCACTGGATGGGGGACCCCGCCCGCTGCAGCAGAGCTACCGCTTCATCGTAGGAGATCCGTGGAAAAGGCGTCACAATCTTCTCAAGTGGCGCCGTATCCCGCTCGATGATGGCGAGTTCTTCGCGGCACTTGTCCAGGACCTGATGCACAATGTATGCAACAAACTGCTCCTGTACATCGCAGTTCTGAGACCAATCGCAATACGCCATCTCCGGTTCAACCATCCAGAACTCTGTCAGGTGCCTCCTGGTTTTGGACTTCTCGGCGCGGAACGCCGGCCCAAAGCAGTAGACACGCCCAAAGGCCATTGCTGTAGCCTCATTGTACAGCTGCCCACTCTGCGACAGATAGGCTGGCACACCGAAGTAGTCGGTTGCAAACAACGTAGAAGAGCCTTCACAGGCATTGGTCGAAAGAATGGGGGCGTCCATCAGCACAAAGCCGTTGTTGTCGAGGTACTCCCGCACGCTGGCGATAATCACCGCCCGAATCCGCAGGATTGCCCACTGCCGTCTGGACCGCAGCCAGAGGTGTCGATTGTTCATCAGGAAGTCAACGCCGTGTTCCTTGGGCGTAATAGGATAATCGATCGCCGCCTGATGCACGCTGATGCTCCGTACATGCATCTCGTGGCCACCAGGTGCCCTTGCTTCAGCGCTGACCACCCCAGTAACACTCAAGCTTGTTTCCTGCGTAAGACGACGCGCCGCGTCAAACATCTCCGAATCAACGTCGGCCTTTGAGAGGACACACTGCATGATGCCGGTGCCGTCACGCACAAGCACGAATGCGACTTTTCCACTGCTCCGGACGTTGTAGACCCAGCCATCGACAGTCTGCTCCGTGCCCACATATGCTGCCGCCTTGTCGATGTACATGGTCACTTTTCCTCCTTGGGTTCCTGGTGTATGCACGTCGTATGATTCAGGTTCGCCCCGCACTGCGGACATAATCCCTTGCAGTCCGGACGACACAAAGGAAACTGTGTGATTTCAACAAGCAGATTCTGCCGCACGACGTCAGAAATATCGAGCACGTCCCCCTCGAGAGCAAACACATCTTCCTGCTCCGACTCCTGCTGACGGTTCACGACATATGTTTCGTCGATGTCCAGAGATACGTCTTCGACCACAGGGTCAAGGCATCGAGCACAGGGCTGGCTCACCTTGGCGTCGAACGACCCTGAAAGCTCATATCCGATACCAACATTGCTCAGTACGAACTGCCCGGTCACCGGTGCGAGGAGTGTCACACCCGGAAGGTCTCCGATGGAAGGCTCGTCAAAAACGAAAGACTGGCTGCTGCCCTCTTCAATGTTCAGCTTCTGGAGTTCGAGTTTCATTCTTCGTGTCTCCCTCGTGGAATTGGGCCTCGGAGTCCCGGACTGTCTCTGCAAGCCTTGCCAGAATCTGCTCGAGCTGTTCCAGCATCTTGAGCGAATACTCATCGGCCTGGTGCTCGGCGGCTTTGCGCGCAGCTTCAACCTCCGCCAGCAGCCGCTCTCTTTCGGCGATTGCCGACTTTACGATCTCACTGTCCGCAACAAGGTCATCATGCGTTTGCTGCCCTTCCTCGATCAGCCGGCCACTCTGCCTCCTTGCATCGGCAATGAGAGCATCCCTCTGCTCCAGCAGAGCGCACGCGTTCCTCACCTGCTCCGGGTAGGCAGTCCGAAGATGAGCCACTGCATCTGCCAGTTCCTCGTCTTTGACGATTCGATAACCAAACAGTTTGGGGCTCCGCTCACGTACCTGGTCGATGCGGTCAATGATGTCCTGAAGCGTGAGCTTCTCAATCATGCTGTCCTCCCCTGGCCCGCGAAAGTCCTGCCACAATCCTGTCTGCCACCGCCGGTGGCACAAGATCCCGGATGTTGCCGCCTCCCTCGTAAATCTGCTTTATCAGCGTAGAGGAAACGAAGAAGTGATCCTGAGAGCTCATGAGATAGACGATGTCGACGGTAGGGTCCAGATGCCTGTTGGCCCACGCAAACTGTACCTCATAGTCGAAGTCAGACACAGGTCGAAGACCCCGCAGCATAAAGCGGGCTCCGTGCCGTTGCATGAAGTGGACAAGAAGGTCATCAAACCCTTCTACTTCCACGTTTGCAAGGTGCCGAGTCGCATCGCGTACCATCGCGACGCGCTCGCTGAGCGACCAGATGGGAGCCTTGTAGGAGATAGCGGCAACACCGACAACGAGCTGGTCACACAGTCTGGCGCCGCGTTCAATCACGTCCACATGTCCATTGGTAACCGGATCAAACGTTCCCGGATAGACGATCGTATCCATGTCTTCAGATAGCCTCTCGTTCCAGTGTAGTCAAAAGAAGGTCGATGGAAAGGAAGAGCGCCCGCGGGCGCTCTTCCTTGTGATTCCTGCTCAGGCGAGGTGTACCTTACTCAGGAAGTTTTGTGTCCTTTCCTGCTGCGGATGTTCAAACACCTCAGCAGGAGTTCCTGTTTCTATGATCAGTCCCTGGTCCATGAAAATGACCCGGTCCGCGACTTCCTTTGCAAAGCCCATTTCATGTGTGACGACGATCATGGTCATACCCTCATCGGCGAGTTTTACCATGACATCAAGTACCTCGTGAATCAACTCAACGTCTATGGACGATGTCGGCTCGTCGAACAGCATGAGTTTCGGGTGCATTGCCAGGGCACGTGCAATGGCAACCCTTTGCTGTTCACCCCCGCTCATCTGCCCTGGTTTGTGATCCGCCCTGTGAGCGAGCCCGACTTTGGCCAGAAGTTCTCTGGCTTCGGCTTCGGCGTCCGCGCGAGGCAATTTCTTCACAACAATTGGTCCAAGAGCTACGTTTTGCAGCGCGGTCAGATGCGGAAACACGTTGAACTGCTGGAACACCATGCCGATGTCCTCACGCAGCTTGCGAATATCGCACGCCCCGGCCTGAACTTCCTGGCCATCAAAAACGATACGCCCGGATGTGGGAGGCTCTATCCAGTTGAGACAACGCACCAGCGTGCTCTTTCCGGATCCCGACGGTCCCATCAGCACGAGCCGTTCCTTGTGATCAAGTCCAAAGCTGACGCCCTTGATGACTTCCAGCGTTCCGAACGACTTGTGGAGGTCAACCACATCCAAGATCTTCCCCGTCGAACGCAGTTCGTCGTCAGCCATCTCAGTCCACCTTCTTCTCAAGATTCCGAGACCACTGCATGATGGGAAGGGTCATCACCAGATAGATAAGCGCAGCACCAACCAAGGGCGAAAAGTAGTCATAGGTCGCGGCGCTCACCATCTTCGAGCGGAACAGCAGATCCTCCATGGAAATGAACGCTACGAGCGACGTATCCTTGATGAGCGCAGCAAACTCGTTCGCAAGCGGTGGAAGAACGCGCCGGAACGTCTGGGGCAGGATAATGTACCGAAGTGACTGCATCCTGCTCATTCCCAGAGAATAGGCAGCCTCGGTCTGACCCATGGGAATCGACTCGACTGCCGACCGGAAAACCTCTGCAATGTACGCCGCATAGCAGACCGCGAGAGATACCGCCGCGGCAGGAAACTGCGGAAAGTTGAGTCCGATTCGGGGCAGAGCGTAGTACACAATCAGGATAAGTAACAGGGCCGGCGTACCTCGCACTGCCTCAATGTACACCCTGGTGATCGTTCCAAGTACCCTGCCCCCAAACATGTTGAGCAGCCCAACAATCAACCCTGCCACCGTTGCGAACACCATCGACACGCACGTCAGGCTGAACGTCGTCCATGCTCCCCCAAGCAGAAAGGGGAGCTTTTCCCAAATCAGACGGACATCAATAGCCATTTTCTGCGAGCTTGACTAGCACGTGTTACTTTGGCAAGTACGGCGGGTCGACAAAGAAGTACTTCCTGTAGAGCGTAGCGTATGTTCCATCGGCAACCACGTCCAACAGCGCCTTGTCCACCGCTTCCTTGAACGCCGGGTCATCCTTCCGCACGGCGATACCATACAGCTGTGTCAGGTCTTCGCCTGCAATGGTCGTGGTGTCAATGACCTTCAGTTCGGGATGTGTGCTTGCATACGCAGTGCATACAGGGTAGTCATTGACGACGGCATCGATCTTGCCATTGACGAGGTCCAGAGTCGCCAACTGGATGTCAGGGTATGAGTTGACTTTGACGCCAGCGATCTTGCGGGCGGAAATGTCTCCAGTGGTACCTGTCTGAACGCCTACCGTCTTGCCGACCAGATCCTCAGGCTTGGTAATGGTGTTCTTGCTTGGGTTGAACATGATTCCCATGTCCGCCCTGTAATACGGGATGGAAAAGAGAACTTTCTCCTGCCGGTCGGGAGTGATTGTCATGGCAGCACAGACAAGGTCAAACTTGTGAGTGTCAAGGGCCATGAGCAAGCCGTCGAACGCTCCGCTGGTCATATGAGCTGTGACTCCCAGCTTCGCTGCAATGGCGTTCACAAGCTCAACATCGAAGCCGGTCGGCTGATTGTTGGCATCGATGAACTCAAAAGGCTCAAACGTTGGATCACTGCCCCATTCAAGCACTCCTGCCTTCTTGATGGCGTCCAGCGTCGCGGACTTCGGCGCGCATCCTGCAAACATGGAAACCACCAGCACAGCGAGTACTACCAAAACAAGTACGTGCCCGGATACAGTGCGCTTCATGCTTTCTCCTCCCGCTCTAGTGGAATACCTGGCCCCTGCACCCCGGTCTGCCAGTACCTATCTCCATTTCTGGAACAGTGCTATCCTAGAGTTTGTGCAATACGAGAAGAAAGTAAAGCGTCCTAGAACATCCGGTTCGCAGACTACTGGTGCGGCCATCGGGCTGCTGGCCCTGGGGTTGGTGGCAGGCGTTGCTGCATGCTGGGTCAAAGCCACGCACAGGCCGGTTGTCTGGTTCGTCATCGGCTTGGTGGCGGCCGGGACTACCCTTGCACTGGGTGCACTCAGCCTGGTCGCTCGCTGGATGGATTCCTCGAGCTCCGGCGTGTGACCGGGCAAGGAGAAGCAATGGCAGGTATCATATACTCATTCGCAGGCAAAACTCCCGTCATATCTCCAGACGCGTATGTCGCCCCGACCGCCGTACTTATTGGCGACGTCACCGTAGAGGAAGGGGCAAGTATCTGGTATGGCGCCGTCCTGCGTGGTGACATTGCGCCCATCATCGTACGCAAGCACGCGAACATTCAGGACAACACCGTGTGTCACGTAGACGAAGGGATTCCCCTCGTCGTGGGCGAAGGGGCAACGATCGGACACTCCGTGGTCCTGCACGCATGCAGCATTGGTCATCACGCGATGATTGGCATGCACGCCACAGTGCTGACCGGAGCGACCGTCGGAGACGAAGCCATCATAGGGGCTGCTGCTCTGGTTCCAGAAAACGCGGTCATGCCCGCACAATGCTTGTCGCTGGGTCTCCCGGCAAGGGTTGTCCGCTCGCTCACCCCCGAGGAAGTGCAGGGCCTGCACGAACACGCCGAGGTGTATGCTCGTCTGGGCCGTCTGGCTACTGAGGAAAGTCCGTCACCCGGCACAGCCTCGCCGCCTCATCCTCGCTGACGTTCTCCTTCACACTTTCCGCAATGTTCGCCTTGTAAATACCGTCTCTCCCCTATACTTCACGCAACCAACCAGGCAGGAGTCTCATCCTGCATCCCTTGGCAGCAGCACGGTGTGAGCCGTGCGCTATTGTCATAATCCGGCATAAGGAGATGGGAAGTGAGCGAAGAACGTACATCACGGTGGGGAGCAGTTTTCAGTACCATTGTCGCAGTGGCAATCGTTGTGTCGTGTGGCTGCGGGTCCAGCGGAACCTCCCGAATGGAACACATCACGCAGGACGGCGTGCTGACAGTTGGCAACGATACAACGTACGCTCCGTTCGAGTTTGTGGACAGTTCCAACGCTCCAACGGGTTTCGATGTGGACCTCATCAGCGCGGTTGCTGCCAAACTCGGGCTCAAGGCGCAGATTGTCACGACTGCCTGGGATGGAATCATCCCCGCGCTGCAGTCCGACAAGTTCGAGGCGGTCATCTCGGCCATGACCATTACTCCCGACCGCGAGAAGGAAGTGTTGTTTTCAACCCCGTATTACCGTTCGGACATGGGCATCGTGTTTGACAGGACACTCCATGCCATCTCACGGCCAGACGACCTTGCAGGGCTCAGGGTCGGTGTTCAGATCGGCACGACCGGTGAGTCAAGTGCCCACCTCATCTCGGGTCTCACAGACATCAGGGCCTACCCGGACATTCAGCTGGCCATGACGGACCTGGACCTGGGGCGCATTGACGCCGTTGTCAACGACTATCCTGTCTGCGCCTACTATGCCAGGGACTCGGCCGTGCTGTCTGTTGTGCGCGTCATCACCATCAATCAGACCAACCTCACACAGTACTACGGCATAGCACTGAAACGGGGCGACGCCGAGCTCAAGGCCGCCATCGACAGGGCGCTGACCGATCTCGTCAGCGACGGCACCTATGACAGCCTGTACACGAAATGGTTTGGCGAAATGCCTGAGTTCCGTCCCGGAGACAACGGTTCGTGAGCAGTGCACGAGTTCATCATGACACGGCAGCAGCCTTAGTAGGCTGTCGTCATGTCCACGTACCCCTTGCGCTGAGCCTGACGGCTTCCCAGTCCCACGAGCACGACGCCGAGAACAAAAACGATACCTGCCCCGACGGCTACCCTGAGCATGAGGCTTTCCAGGGACACTGAGGCAAGGAATCCGGTAAACTGGACTCCCGAAATACCTCGTCGCATGAGTTCGATAAAACCGCTCACGGGAATGGCCTCGGCTATCCTTTCGAGCATGGGTGGAAAAGCGGTGGGCGGAAACAGCGCTCCGCTCATCACGAACAGTCCTCCGAAGAGCGCCTCAACCACATCGGTATCCAGCCTGGCCGTCAGAAGAAAGAGCGATGCCATGACCATACCCAGACCAGAACCAATGAGATACCCCAGCACACAGCCAGGAAGGAGAACTGCCCAGTCGGGGAGGAAGGGCAGGTGCAGCGCCGGCACCAGCCAGCAGAGATTGACAGCAATCCCCGCCAATGCAATGAGGTACCGTGTCGCCGCGCGTCCGCAAAGGTAAGTACCGTAGGAGGTGCTGGACAGGAAGATGTACTTGAGGGTCTGATAGTGTTCCCGGTCGTCGTGAACGCTCATCGCAGTGTCAAATGCCACCATGCTGATGCTATAGTAGAACACGCTGCCGTACAGTGCAAACGGTAACAACCCGGTCTGTCTGCCGAACACGCCGTACAATACCAGAACAGAGAGAAAACTCCCAACCGGGTATGCAACCAGATACAGCACCCACACCCACTTTCTGGTCCAATTGCTCTCGATTTGCAGACCCACGTACATGGATGCAAGAAAACCGCGCACTACTGCCACCTCAGTGTCAAGCGCGCATCACGTCGAGCCTTGTACTCCACAGCTTTGAGCGCCCAGACACCGACAATACTCCAGAAGAGTGCAAGGGCGACAAGAATGGGTGCTTCGACCTGCCACCGAAGGAGCACAGGCCCAAAGGAAGGGACGAGCAATTGGCGCAGCGCGTCAAGCCCAAGTGTAGTTGGAATGAGTATTGCTACGCTGGCAAGGCCCAGGCCGAGAAAGCGCACCGGAAAGTAATTGCCTGATAGCACGTTGACTGGCTCCATAATCAGGTCTGCAGTCCTCCATGCGTCTCGGCCGTGGTACAGGAAGAGAGAGGAGAATACGATGCCAAGGCCGTACATGGCCCACAAGGTCACCAGGAAGACCAGAACTGCGACTCCAAGATGTCCCGTCACGAAATGGACCTTGAACACGGCGACTCCAAAAAAGAGAACAGCCAGAGCGCGCAGCATCGTGTGCATCGCACCGCCCACGGACAGGCCCACCAGAAACGCAGACAGCGGCGCCGGGCTCACGAGCATGAGCTCCAGGTTGCCCATCTCCTTCTCCCAGTACAGTTGCGTGGCAACTCCCCATAGAACGTTTGCAAAGAAGGGCGCCATGAACCCGCCGAGCACGACCATGCCCGTGAAATCCGCGCCCGTCCCGATGCTGCGGTACAGATACACATAGCTGGCCATCGTGAAGAACCCGCCAAGGATGCTCGCCACGATCCAGGTAGCCTCGCGCATCTGACCAAAAACCCGCACATATGCCCGGGCAGTCAGGGTCTTAAGAAACAGCAGGACTCTCTTCTTCCTCATCCTCGAATGTCCTGCCCACGAGTTTCAGAAACGCATCCTCGAGGCTCGGTTCCAGTTTTCGCATGTACTCCAGCGCACTGCCCTCATCAGAAAGGGCAGCGATAAGCACTCCGATATCAGCCTCATGCTCCAAATGGGCTATGAGCATGGGCTTGTTCGTGACTTTGTCCGTCGTAGGGATGAGCTCGCATCCCGGTCCCATCGTTGCGGCCAGCTGCTGCACGCGAGCTGAGTCAAGCCGGTCGAGCGTAATCTCGTAGTGGACTTTGGAATCAAGCCCCTGTTTGAGCTGGGAAGGCGCTGCGTTGGCAAGAATAAGGCCACGGTTCACAATTGCCACGCGCGAACAAAGTTCGTCAGCCTCCGCCATGTAGTGCGTTGTCAGAATGACACACCGGTCTGGTCGCGCCGCCACCCAGTCTCGCACAATATGGCGTATGACGACGCTCGCCTCGACATCAACTCCGAGGGTCGGCTCATCCAGAAAGAGGACCTTCGGGTCTGTCACCAGGCCCCGCACCAGATTGACCTTCTGACGCATGCCGGTGGACAGCCGGTTCATCTGCAGGCGCCTGCTGTCCCACATGCCGACCAGCTTCAGGTACGCCTCAATCCTGTCCCGCGCCTGCCGCGTCGGCATTCCGTAGAACTGACTGAACATCCACAGTTGTTCCTCTACCGTCAGAATACCGTATCCTGATGTCTCTCCGCCGGAAACGAGAGAAATCAGAGGCCGAACGGCTGCGAAGTCCCGTTCAACATCATACCCGGCGACTGTAGCTCGTCCGGACGTCGGCAGGAGCAAGGTTGCAAGGATCCGAATGGTCGTCGTCTTGCCGGCCCCGTTCGGGCCGAGAAGTCCGAAGATCTCGCCATACGGGACATCAAAACTGATGCCCCGCAGCGCATGAAAGGGTTCGGAACCACGGCGCGTGAAAACTCTTGTGACCTGATCAACGTTGATAGCATAGTCCATGCGCACGACCTCCGTGACCTGCAGCCCTTAGCCCGACAGGACTTCTGACTATACTGAGTTCAGACCCGTCTGTCAACGGTGCAGAGGAACCGCGGAAACAACGTTCCGTTGCCCCACGACTGTGCAGTGCGCCTAAACGAAGCGTTCGAAGCGGTCTTTGCTCGCCTTGCAGACAGGGCACACCAGCGGAGGTTCCGGTCTGGCACAGAGATATCCGCACACTCTGCATCGCCACACAGGAAACCCCAGTCCACGGACGTCGATCTTCTCCAGTTCTCCGGTGTGCGCCTGCGGGCCGCCCACGGGCCTGCGGTCAGGGATGGACGTTGCCGGCCTGACGCCTCGACTGACCTCCTCGGAAACATACAGCGCGCAATAACACGCACCATATTGGTCGAGGTCGGCATCACGGTAGTCACAAGGGCAGATAATATCCAGGTCCTGACCTCGTGTGCCGGAGGCGAGACGACAGGGGCATGACCGATACCCATAGCGCTTCTCGTTCTCCAGAAGGCCCCTGACGAGCTCCTTACCAAATGTTGCATCGGGGTTCACATGGTAGCCCGACGCAGCCGCTTCCTCGGCAAGTCGCTGCCATACCTCCGACACTTCACGTTCCGTTATGTCGCTCATTCCTCTGCCAGTTGGCGAAGCCTGTCCTCCTGGAATCCAACGAAGGAATCCTTGCCGTCTATCACCACCGTTGGAAAGGACGACGCAGGATTCCACTTGAGGACTTCCTCACGAACAAGGTCCTTGTTGTCACCTTCCTGAAGGTCTACATCCACATAATCGTATGCAACACCCAGCTCCTGAAGCAGTGCTTTCGTCTTGCGGCACCATCCGCACGTGCTGAGCGTGTACAACAGCACAGAATGCTTGGCATGAGTTCCATCCACATGTACGGGTTCCAACATTTCTCCTCCTTGGGTTTTCAATGGCTACGCGGGCAGGAACGACCGGAATATGCTGACCGCTTCGCGACACTGCTCGGTTGTTACGTCATGATGAGTGACCAGCCGGACGCTCGCTGGTGTAACAGCATTGCATAGAACACCTTTTTCCTTCATCGCGGCAGTAAATGACGGAGCGTCTTTGCCAGTAATAGTCACATCCACGATGACCATGTTGGTCTGTACCTCGAGGGGGTCAACCCCGTAGCCGAGGTTCCCAAGCTCCTGGGCCAGGAACTTTGCATTCTCATGGTCTTCTCTCAGACGGTCCACCATGGTCTCCAGGGCAACAATTCCTGCCGCTGCCAGGATACCAGCCTGGCGCATGCCTCCACCCAGACGCTTGCGGTTCTTGCGCGCGCGTTCGATATACTCTCTGGAACCGACCAGGAGAGACCCGACCGGAGCGCAGAGTCCCTTGGAGAGACAAAACATCACCGAGTCCGCATAGGACGCCCACACGTCCGCTCCAATACCCGAAGCCACCGCGGCGTTGAAAATCCTCGCGCCGTCCATGTGGACGGAGATGCCCCGCTCCCGGGCAATCGCAGCGATCGCGCGCACATACTCAATCGGCCAGATTGATCCACCACCCCGATTGTGGGTATTCTCCAGCGCAATGAGCGAAGTCCTGGGGAAGTGAATGTTGTCAGTGTCGCGGATGGCCCTCTTCACATCATCAGGGTCCATGATGCCCCGCTTGCCAGGAACCTGCCTCGCCTGTACGCCAGAGAGCGCTGCGATGTCACCTACCTCGTAGTAGAAAATGTGGCTCTCTGCCTCCGTAATGAGTTCATCGCCGCGCTGCGTGTGTGTCATGATGGCCACTTGATTGCCCATCGTCCCCGAACAGACAAACAGCCCTGCCTCCTTGCCCAGCAGGCGCGCGCCGAGTTCCTCAAGCCTGATAACTGTGGGATCTTCGCGATACACGTCGTCGCCGACTTCCGCCGTGGCCATGGCATCCCGCATGGCCTGCGTTGGCTTCGTTACAGTGTCAGAACGAAAGTCAATCATTCCCGCCTCCAGCACGTTTCTGATCTTCTATCGCTGCAGTCCATCATACGTTATCAACACTCACGGACTTGACTCCCTTAATCTTGCTCACGTGTTCGATGATCTCGTTTATGGTGGGTTCGAGGTACTTTTCGTCAGAACCTGCGCTGATTTCCACCTTGACGGCGCCGCTCTCAATGCCAATGTACTTGACCATCTTGAGGGTGATGATGTCGACACCGACCGGGGGCCACAGAACGTGCTCAAGTTCCTTGGTTATCGCATCGACGGTCAGGGTCGAATCGTAGTCAATGCCCTTGACTTCCTTCTTGTACTTCCGGATTGCAGATCGAAGGCCATCCACCGCAAGCACGGAACAGTGCATCTTGACGGGAGGCAATCCGCCCAGCTCGTCGGCGGCCTGCTTCCATGTAATTGCTTCCGCCTCATCAATGGTCTTCCCTTTCGCCAGATCAGTAATAATCGACCCGGTTGCGATGTTCGAGGCGCAACCGTATGACTGAAACTTCACATCGACGATGCGGTCAGTGCGTTTGTCAATCTTCAGATACACGGTGATTTCGTCACCGCACGCCGGAGAGCCTTCCGTTGCACAGGCGTCTGCATCTTCAATGACGCCAATGTTGTGTGGATTCTTGAAATGCTCAATGACTTTCTCTGTGTACTTGATTGCCATACCTGAACAACCTCCTCAGGACGCCGGCGGCCTGATGGTGCTCTGGGCCCGCAGCCGTTCGACAATGGGCACCAGCCGGGACAGCGTCGTATCAATGTCTTCCTCCGTGGTATACCGCGATAACGTGAACCGGATCGACCCGTGCGCCTCTTCATGGTTACGGCCGATAGCCATGAGGATATAGTTGGGCTTGAGCGTAGCTGCCGCACACGCCGAGCCAGTGTCAACAACAATTCCATCCATGTCGAGGAACATCATGATTGCCTCTCCCTCGATGAACAGGAAACTGTAGCACAAGTGGGAGGCGGCCCGTCCAGGTCCTTCAGGCCCGTTCAGGAGGATGTAGGGCACGCGCTCCCGTATGCCATCCGCCAGTCGGTCCCTGAGCTGCCTCATGTGCTCAACATCGCCATCAAAGTTGGCATACAAAAGCTCCAGCGCCTTGTCAAAGCCCGCGATGCCCATCGTGTTGGGAGTCCCTGGAACCAGAGGGGAATAGGAATCTGCGCCGTAGGACGTCGGAACAATCTTCGTCCCCTTTCGGACATACAACGCCCCGACCCCCTTCGGGCCATGGACTTTGTTACTTGAGAAACTGACGAGGTCAGCATGTACCGCATCGACGTCAAGGCGCTGCGTCTGCAGTGCGCTCGCGAAATCGATGTGAAGCGGGATTCTCCTGCCAACGCGGTGACTAGCCTCTGTAACAATACCACCAGCCTCGACTAGAGGTTCTATCGTCCCGATCATGTGGTTCACTCCCATCAGGCTGACCATCACGGTGTGCTCGTTCAGGACGTCAGCAAGCTGGTCAAGGTTGTACCGACCTTCGCCATCCACCCCGATGTAATGCGCAGCATATCCCTGTTTCTCGAGAGCACGGTACACTGCTAGCGTGGCCGGATACTCTATCTCGCTCGTAACGATCTCCGGCTTGTCAATCGCCTGCGCGCGAACTGACCCCAGAAGGGCTATGTTGACGGCTTCGGTACCACTGCCCGTAAAGACAACCTCGGCGCTGGATGCTCCAATTGCCGTGGCGAGCCTGGACTGGGCACCTTCGATCAATTCTGCGGAGCCGGTGCCGCACTGTGTAAACGGCGCAGGAACTGCATATTGTTCTGTGGCAACAATTCGCATTGCTTCCCATACTTCCGGCGCGACCATTGTGCCACGAAAGTTGTCAAGATAGATCATTGCCTGCCTCCATTTTCCGCCTGCCAGCAGCAGCTGCACAAGCGAACATCCTTATTCAGCGTATCACAATGGAGCCAATGTCAACACGCCAAAAAGAGACGGGTGTGGGCACGGCGCGACTAATGACGGCTCAGTCGGGAAGAAAGGCGTCTCACCTTCCTGCACTGTTGAAGCTGCGACTTCTTGAGCGCCTGCATGCTCTGGACAACGTCCATCTGACCGGGGAACTGGCTCTCCATCAATCGGTACCCTTCGAGAGCAGTCTGCTCGGCCTCGACGAGGTCTGCGACAGCGCGTACCAGCGCATTGTAGTCTAGAATCTGCTCTGGCTTCAACCCGGCGAAACTTGCGCCCCGCCCCTCATGGACGACGCCAGTATACACACGATGCAACCGCTGAAGTGCCTGAACCTGTTCCGCGTCATCGGCAGCTAGCGACCCGAACAGCTTTTTCAGCTTCTGGTCGGGCGTCATGCTGACCAACTGGCGACATCGCTCCCCCGTTTCTTCCTTGCGGTCGATAGCATGACCCAACTGTTCCTGCAGGCTCTCGGACGTGGTGACACCCATCTTGCCTATTCTCTGTCCGATGCGCAATCCGAGCTGCTGGAGCTGCCGCCGCCCGCGCATCCAGGTGGACACGAAAAACGTACCGGCTACTATAGCGCCCTGCCGGACGACATCGTCGGAGAACTGGGCAGTCAGGTCCTCGCCACCACCGGCCCTTCGCACCAGCACAAGCACGACAGACACCCCGGTCAGGTCCACTGCCCGGATGAATCCAGATACGGCGGGTACGACAGGACCGCCCCAATAGGGACAGACAACGATGAGCCGGTCACCTCTCTCGAATGTGACATTCCCCGTGGTCAGCTCGCCGAAGTCAAAGCTACGCACTGCTTGCCGAGCAGACCTTTGCCATCCCTGGGGACGCGAACTGAACCTGTCTGTCAGGGCATAAAGAGGAGACCCGAGGGAGGACGATACCCCTTCGGCAACCAGCCGGGACGTTCCCATCACGGAGTAAAACACTGTTGCTGTCGCCACGCGTCCACCCCTATAGCAAATCGGCCCACCGTCATTGTACCCGGTGGGCCGATGAATGCAACGATTTGGCGGATCTAGAGCTGAACGCCGGTCTCCTCCAACTTAACCAGCCGGGCCCACTCGTCATCAATCATCTGTTGCATCTCAGCAATGAGATGCTGGTTTTCCGGCTTGAACAGGTGCTTGAAGCGACTCTGCCCCTTGAGGAAGTCTTCCACTGGCTTCCGCTTGGCCGGTTTTGTGTTGATGTGGACGACCCCGTTTTCAACTTCGTACAGGGGCCAGAAGTTAGTTTCGACGGCGAGTTTGGAGTACTGCATAGTCAGGGCGGGGTCATACGCCCAGTTGGTTGTGCACGGTTGCAGCACGGCAAGAACAGCCGGCCCGTCCACCTTGAATCCCTTTTCCGCCTTCTTGTAGAGGTCCAGCGTATTGTGCACTGCCGCCTGCCCTACATATGGGATGCGATGCGCAGCAGCAATCTCTACGAGATTCTTCCGCCACTGGGCCTTGCCAAAGCTGGCGGTTCCGGCTGGTACTGTCGTCGTGCTGGCACCAAATGGAGTAGCTCCACTGCGCTGGTTTCCAGTATTCATATAGCCCTCGTTGTCGTACGCCAGATACATGAACTTGTGGCGCCGCTCAAGTGCCCCTGACAGTGCCTGGAATCCGATGTCGTAGGTACCACCATCCCCGCCTATGGCAAGAATGTTGACGTCTTCATCTACTCTTCCGCGACGTTTCAGGGCTTTATATGCTGATTCTACCCCTGCCGCAACCGCGGCGGCGTTCTCGAACGTCAGATGCATCCAGGGAGTATTCCATGCAGTAAACGGGTAGACCGCGCTAGTCACCTCGAGGCACCCGGTCGCATTCAGTACAATGACCGGCTTGTCCGACGCGGCCAATACTGTCTTCACTACTGCTGGGATTCCGCAGCCGGCGCACATGCGGTGCCCGGACACAAGACGAGCATCAACTCCATCCGTCTTCAGTGCAATCTCTTGAAGTGTAGGCATCTCAACTACCCCCTCAACCCGACGTATCGCTGATGCTCAGGATCCACCGTACCGCTCAGCAGCTCGTCAAATACCGACTCCAGCTCTGTCGACATGATGTCTCTCCCGCCAAGCCCGTAGATGTAACTCTGCGTTGCAGGGCGCTCGTCCATATCATAGAGGACGTTCCGGATCTCAGAATAAACTGGCGCATACGCGCCGAAGTCCATGGACCGGTCAAGAACACCTATCACCGGCACCTTTCTCAGAGCTTCACGAACCGCGGCATACGGGAATGGACGGAACAGGATAGGCTTCAGCACACCTACTTTCTTGCCCTTGGCACGCATAGCGTCAACTGCTACCTTGGCTGTACCTGCAGCGGAATTAAGAACCACAATGACAGCTTCCGCGTCCTCAGTCTTGTACGTTTCGAAGAACGGATAGGCGTGCCCAGTGATTGTGGTCAACTCTCTGCCAGCCTCGGTATAGACCTCAAACACATGTGACATTGCTTCTTCCTGCGCTCTCTTAACCTCAAGGAGATAGTCCGGGAGAACCATGGCGCCTATCGTTTCAACATGGCCCAGGTCCAGGAGGGAGCGCTCCATCGAACGAACTCCAACATATCTGCGTACTGCATCGTCCTCGAAGATCTCCACCGGCTCAACGGCATGGCTCGTAATGAACCCATCCTGATTCACCATTGCAGGCAGCTGAATCCTTGGATCCTCTGCGACACGCACGGCAAGCAGCAGGTTCTCGTAGACTTCCTGAGCGTTCTCGCTGAAGATCTGGATCCACCCCAGTGTGGTGACGCCCATGACATCCGAGTGGTCACAATGAATGTTCAGCGGGGCAGACAGCGTCCGGTTCACCAGCGACATCACCACAGGCAGACGAAGACCCGGTGTCGCTGCAACGATTTCCCACATGAGGGCAAGCCCCTGGGAAGACGTCGCAGACATGGCTCTTGCGCCCGCCGCTTCCGCGCCGACGGTTGCAGACATCGCCGAGTGTTCCGATTCCACCGGCACCATTTCGGTGTCCACCACTCCGTTCGCCACAAACTTGGCGAACTGCTCAACGATGGGTGTCTGGGGCGTAATTGGATAGGCCACCACAACGTCCGGGTTGATCTGCCTCATTGCCTCTGCAGCTGCTTCGGCACCTGTAATTGCTTTCATGACTCCCATGTCTCTGTCTCCCTCCTCACAGCTTGCAGGACGCTTGCTCGGCCTCTTCCTCACGAATCATGGTAAGGCACTTGCTGGGGCACTCAGTCGCACAGATACCGCAGCCCTTGCAGTAGTCAAAGTTGGTTTCCTTGCGAACCGTACCCTTATATACACGGCCACCCTTGCCCACGGCACCTTCCTCCGACTTCTCGATTGGAATTGCCATATCGGGGCAATAGTTGACGCATATCATGCAGTGAATGCACTGAGAGGCGTCCCAGACAGGACGGAACACGCGCCAGCCACCGGTCTTGTAACCCAGCGATGTAGCGGGGGGAAGGACAACACCAACTTCAAGTTCCTGCCAGCTCTTCTTGTTGCTCATTCGAAAACCTCCTGATAACCTCGTCGAAGCATCTCAATGTTCTTCTGAACCTTTTCTTCGCCGATCTTCGGCAGGAAGTGCTCACGGATGACGGTTTCAAGCGACTCCATGCTCACGATGCCAGTCAGTTTCAGGAGAGCCCCCAGCATCGGGACGTTGGGAGTGTCCATGCCCAGCAACTCCATCGAGATGCCTGTAGCATCCACTCCGTAGAGCGGGCCGTTGAAGTTGGCTAGCTTCTTGATCTCCGGTGAGCAGACTTTGGTGTTCACGATGAGGATTCCTGACTCACGCAGCCCTGCGGCGACATCTATTGACCGCATAATACCAAAGTCCAGTACCATGACCACGTCTGGGTTCACGATCGGTTCGTGGCTCTTGAGTACAGTGTCAGCGATTTTCGTGTACGACACCGTCGGTGCGCCCCGCCGCTCAGACCCATATTCGGGGAATGATTGGATGTACTTGCCCTCACGAAACGCTGCTTCGGCCAGCAGTTGTGACCCAGACTTCGCTCCTTGCCCTGCTCTACCGTGCATCCTGACTTCGTAGATTCCGTTCACTATTTCCTCCCCTCGTAGTACTCGGTGCGGGACCATGAGACAATCCCACACTCTGTTCCGAACCTGCCCTCCCGTAGACCGGCCAGTACAGCCTTTCGCTCACCGTGCCAATTGCCGGGCATGGCCTCAAATACTGTCAGTATAGGCACACATGCATGCAAAAAGCAATCAAAACGAGCACTCTCCGTCACAGTCGCCTGGCTCTCCCGACAGCTGTGACCGCGTCCCCGATTTGGCCCTAGTCAGCCAGCGCCGAACTCAGGAGCGTGTGTTCGGCTTCAAGCCACTCTACGAACGAACCCTCTCCGCTCTCTGCAAGGGGATCGAGAGCACACAGGACAACACCATTCGAAAGACGCTGTACTGCGGCAGGTTCGCCCGGTCTGGCATCAACGACCACAACGCGTGTTCCGTAGGTGGCCCCCCATTGCAGGATCATGGCGCCAGATGCCTCAGTGGTCAGGTCAAGGGCCTTGAGTTCTGGCCGGACAACCAGGGACAGCCCGTAATCATGAGCTGTACCGCTCCAAACATTATCTGGCGCAAAAAACGCACGTGAGCGGGCCTTCCAGACGAGTTGTTTCAATCTGCTGTCTGCCTTGCTGCACTCGTCCACGAAGGCAGTGTAGCCCGAATCGAACGTTCCTTTCAGCTCAGGGTACGTCGCACTCAGTGTATCACGCATGCGACGCGCCATCGTGGCAGCATCCCGGAACGACAACCACGAGCCATTCGCCGGCTTGTCCTCAAGCGCAGTTGAGAGATCGACCAGCAGTGTGTTGCCCCCTGACAGACTTGCGCACCACGCATCGGCAGGCATGCCTGCCTCAAAGGTAACGGCTCCCCGGAGGAGCAGCTCGCTGGCATTTGACAGAGGTGCGCCATTACTCCCGGACAGCACCTGGACTTTCAGAGAATCTCCGGCGATTGCCTGTGCCATCAGAGCAACAGGCTGGATACTGCATGAAATAATGTTCGGTTTCGACACCTGGGGACCGTTACACCCAGACACAGCCACGACAACAACGACGCTGACAACTGCAAGCAGCCCTCTCAGCTTGTGCACCCTTCCCCCTTTGGTTCCCTCGGCAGCCGGCCTGCCAGCTGACTACGAGCCTTCCCTGGGAGGCGGCATCTTCCAGAGCAGCTTGATTAGAGCATAAAACACCGCCAGCACCCCAAAGATCAGCAGGTAGCTTGTCAGGCTAATGCGTAGACCTTCTGCGACCAGGGTGTCCATCACATCCACCTAGCGGACAAGCGCAAGGATCAGACCCCCAGCAATAATGGACCCGATCTGACCAGCAACGTTCGCACCCACTGCGTGCATGATGATGAAGTTACTGCCATCCTCTTGCTGGGCCATTCGTTGAATGACACGGGCAGACATTGGAAAGGCAGAAATGCCGCAGGCCCCAATCATGGGATTGATTTTCTGCTTGCGAAACAGGTTCATGAGCTTCGCGAACAGCACCCCGGCAGCAGTATCAAGGATGAAAGCTATCAGACCCATACTGAGAATAAGCAGCGTCGTCAGGTTCAGGAAGCGCTCGCCCTGCATTGTCGAGCCGATAGTGATTCCAAGAACCATGGTCACCAGGCTCGTCAGTTCGTTCTGCGCCGTGGCTGACAGCCTCTCCGTGACACCTGATTCTCGAAGGAGATTGCCGAACATCAGGCTGCCGACAAGAGCCACGGACATGGGAGCCAGAACTCCAGCAATCAGCGTGACAGCTATCGGGAATATGATTCTGACTGCTCGCGAAACCTCATGTTCGGGATTCCTCATGCGAATCATGCGCTCGTCACGTGTTGTCAACAGGCGGACGACCGGCGGTTGAATGATAGGCACAAGCGCCATATACGAGTATGCAGCCACTGTGATAGGACCAATCAATCCCGGCGCAAATCTGGCCGCAACATAGATCGAGGTCGGTCCGTCTGCGGCGCCAATGATACCTATGGCCGCCGCCTCGCGAAGCCCTGTGATGCCCTCTACGCCTGGCAGCCGACCAACAACAAGAGCCAGCATCATGGTAAGGAAGATGCCCAGTTGGGCCGCTGCTCCAAAGAACAGCATCTCAGGATCCTGCAGCAGTGGCCCGAAGTCAATCATGGCGCCAACGCCGACGAAGATCAGGATCGGAAACAACTCGTTAGCAATGCCTGCCTTGAACAGAATGTCCAGAAATCCCCCACCCACGGCAGACGATTGGGGAATGTTGGCCAGCAAACACCCGAATCCCATGGGCAGCAGCAGATTTGGTTCGTACTTCTTTCGTACCGCCAGCCAGATGAGTGTCAGCCCGACGACAAACATGACCCATACGCGCCAGTCCGCCATTCCTTGAATACCAGCCAACAGGTCTCTCACCCATCACCCCATTGCGCCTGCCGAACTCACTGAAAGCTCACCAGTGCCGTCCATACCCTCTGCCGCGGTACCGGTGCCTGTTGCCCCCGATCCTGGACACGAGTGTTCCTACTCTTCCGTCACGCGAGCTTGAGTAGAACGTCTCCCGTTTTCACAG
>DAONFE010000001.1:105651-178385 GCA_035403525.1 Candidatus Cryosericum sp. | reverse complement strand
GTGTTCCTACTCTTCCGTCACGCGAGCTTGAGTAGAACGTCTCCCGTTTTCACAGTCTGGTTTGCCTCAACAAGGACCTCCTCAACCGTACAGTCTCGAGGAGCAAGGATCTCATTCTCCATCTTCATCGCTTCGATGACAACCAACGTGTCCCCTTTCTTGTACGTGCCCCCGGGGGTCGCCACAACCTTCAGCACCTTTCCAGGAAGAGGAGATTTGACCGCCCCCGTCCCGGCTGGCGCGGCCGCTGGAGCAGGTGCCGGTGACACCGGCTTTGGGACCGCAACAGGTGTCGGGGTGGGCGCGGGCGCACGAGGCGCCGCAACCGGCTGAGGATTGGAGGCAGGAGCCGCTACTGCGGGCACTTCACCTGCAACCTCTTCCACCTCCACATCGAAGACCTTGTCATTTACGCGAATTCTGAACTTCTTCATTGATCCTCCTCCAGTTAACGCCAGCGGGGCCGTACTGACTGCTCATACGTCACTCTTCTCCATGCAGAACCCGTCCGTGGCACGGGCGGTTCCGACGCACCAAATCGTGTTCCAGCCGCGGCCATGGCCCCCACCAGAGCAGCAAGTGCCTCATCTGTCGGAACAACGCTTGACCCGCGAGAAACGCTCTGACCACCACCTTGCTGCTGAACAGCGAGAGCAGCGGCAACAACTGCGGCCAGTTCGTCTTCGGTTACCCGTTGTCCGTGAGCATCTATGCGAATCATCTGCGGCGCCTACAGCGGAATGTTGCCATGCTTGCGCAGCGGCCTGTCCTCGCGCTTGTTCCGAGCCGCCCTGAATGACCCGATCACACGTCCCCGCAGTTCACTCGGTTCCAGGATATCATCAACCAGTCCGCGCTCTCCTGCAACATACGGGTTGTACAACTTGTCCTTGTAGTCAGCTATCAGCTGCTGGCGTGTTGCCTCAGGGTCTGCCGCGTCATGAATCTCCTTGGCAAAGATAATCTGTGCAGCCCCATCCGCCCCCATCACCGCTATTTCGGCCGAAGGCAAAGCGAAAACAAAATCTGCTCCGAGGTCTCGGCATGACATGGCAATGTAGGCTCCACCATACGCCTTTCTCAGGATAACGGTAACTTTGGGAACAGTGCACTCGGAGAATGCGTAAAGAAGCTTGGCCCCGTGTCGAATGATGCCCCCGTGTTCCTGGTCGACCCCTGGAAGGTAGCCCCCGACGTCAACAAGCGTAAGAAGGGGAATGTTGAAAGCATCGCAAAAGCGCACGAACCGTGCAGCCTTGTCCGAGCTGTCAATGTCCAGGACTCCAGCAAGAAACCTTGACTGGTTCGCGACAACACCGACAACCTGCCCGCCCATGCGCGTGAATCCCACACAGATGGACTTGGCGAATCCCTCCGCTATTTCGAAGAATCGGCCATCGTCGGCCAGACTCTGGATAACACTCCTGACATCATACGGCTTATTGGCCTCCACAGGAATGATCTCGCCAATTTCCGGGGTGGCTCGGTCTACACTGTCATTGCTCTCTTGTTCGGGAGCATCCTCGCTGTTGTTGGAAGGAAGATACGACAAGAGTTCCCGGATGAGCGAGATAGCTTCCTCGTCATTTGCCGCGGCAAGGTGCACGTTGCCACTCTTCTCGGCATGGACAGCCAGTCCCCCCAACTCATCGTCGCTTACCTGTTCACCTGTCACACTTTCAATGACTTTCGGCCCGGTTATGAACATCCTGGCCTGCTCCGTCATGACAACAAAGTCCATGATGCCAGGCGAGTAGACAGCCCCGCCCGCACATGGACCGGCAATCATCGATATTTGAGGAATGACGCCAGAACTGATCGTGTTCCGGTAGAAGATGCCCGCATATCCTTTCAGGGAATCAATCCCTTCCTGAATGCGTGCACCTCCCGAATCACTGATACTCACGATGGGGGCTCCGTACTTCAATGCAAGGTCCTGCACCCGCGCAATCTTTGCCGCGTGCATTTCCCCCAAGGACCCTCCTGCCACAGTGAAATCCTGCGAGTAGACAAAGACCAAACGTCCGTCTACATATCCGTGACCCGTGACCACCCCATCGCCCGGGAGTTCCTGTTTATCCAGGCCAAACCCCGTGTTCCTGTGGCTGACGAAGACGTTCTCCTCCTGGAAGGTTCCAGGATCCAGGAGGAGGTCGATGCGCTCGCGAGCCGTGAGCTTGCCAGCCTCATGCTGCTTCCTGATCCGGTCCGGCCCTCCTCCCGCGAGGATTTGATTCCTCTTCTGGCGAAGTATCGAGTACCGCTCACCGTCACTCATGCTGCCTCCTCACCATGCAGAACGTGCGAACCGCCCGCACTCTTTGTAAGTATACGGACTTCGCGGCCACACTCAACTGACCGGGCAGCCAGATGTTCGCGGCAGCACTCCGCACCCGCTATATGTTTCCGGTCAGCGCGCTCCTCTGAACTCGAAGTAGTGCACCTTCTGACCGATTTCCTCTCGCATGCGAATCGCATTTACAGGGCACACCTGCATGCACTGGCCACAGCCAGGGCAACGGTCCATGTCCACGGACGGCTGCCGTTTGACGCTGTCCCAGACGATAGCCCGGTGTCCGCCGTCCCTGCACGCCCGAAAGCAGCTCCCACACCCCACGCATTTGTCCAGATCAATATCTGAGTGGGTCACAGGAGCACTCAGGTCCTCCTGCGCCTTGATGTGCGACAAGGCCTTGCCAACGATATCGCGCGGTGATGCAAACCCCATGCGTTCGAGATAATCAGCCATGCCGCTCGTGAGGTCCCGAATGACCCCAAACCCGTAGTGCATTGGCAACGTGCAGAACTGCACGTTCGAAGCCCCAACCGCCATGAGTTCGACAGCATCACTCCACGAGTATGCTCCTCCGTTTCCACTGATCGTGATCTCAACGTTGCGCGCGATTTCCGCAATGGTCCGCAGGGTCAGGGGTTTGATAGCCATACCGGTCATGCCAGAGTATGCGCCATCCCCCCACACAGACGGACGCGGTTCCATCGTCTCCACATCAACACCAATCAGGGCGGGAACGGAGTTACTGGCAGTGACGCCATCCACACCAGCGCGCTGAAGAGCCCGGGCAACCTCGACGATGTCTGTGACCTGTGGCGTAATCTTGATCAGTACTGGCGTCTCGTCCGCAGCTTCCTTGACCCATCGTGCAACTTTTTCAGTGGCCTCGACGCTTTGTGCCAGCATCCTTCCTGGAGCCTCGCCCATGCTTCCCTGAGGGCAGCTAAAGCTGCACTCAATCAAGTCAACCCCTGCTTTCCGCAGCTGCCACACGAGCGACTGCCAGTCTTCCTTCCTGGACCCCATGATGGATGCAGCAATCATCTTGCCTGGAAACAGGTGTTTGAGAGTGGATACCCGGGTGCAGATCTCTTCAATGTGGTACCTCGAGATGAGGTCGATGTTGCCGAGACCCCAAACCTTGTGGGCAGCTGTACCGAATGAGGACATCATCGGATACTTCAGATTGACAGGGTTTTCCTCCACGGAGGTGGTCTTGAGCACCACTCCGGCCCACCCTGCATTCAGACCGTCAACCGCCATATCCAGTTCGTCCGTTGGCGGTGCAGCCGAGAGAATGAAGGGGTTCTCGAGATGAATGCCAAGGAAGTCGTATGAAAGGTCATGTTCCCTGTACATTACTTGCCTCCCGCCACATACGCGGCAATGGATTCAGCAGCCTTCTTCCCGTCACGCACAGCCTCCACCACCGTCCGTGCGCCGGACACGACATCGCCTCCCGCGAAGACGCCGGGCATGCTGGTCTGCATGTTCTCTCCCACTCGTATCAATCCGCCGCTGCTTCTGGCGATCCCATGGAATACGTCCTCATCTGCCCGCTGGCCAACAGCAATCACTACCGTGTCAAGAGGAATGACGTAACTGGACGCGGGCAGCGGTTCAAAGCGGCACCTCCCTGACTCGTCCTCCTCGCAGAGACGCGCCTGCGTGACCTGCAGTCCGGTCACATGAGTTTCGCCAAGGATACAGTCTGGAATTGCCAGAAACTGGTACGTGACCCCGAGCCTGGTGGCTTCGTCGATTTCCTCACTGAACGCCCTCAGCTCTTTGATACCTCGACGGTAGACGACGGTGACGTCCCGGGTTGGGTCCTCCTGCCGCAGGACGGACGCGACTTCAATTGCAACATTGCCGCCGCCGACAACCCCGACGCGCCGGCCTGTGCCGCTTGCCGCCCCTGCCTTGACCGCTCGGAGCAACTCGCGAGCGTGGAAAACACCCGCGAGCCCCACTCCATCGATGGGCAGATCACTCTCAGCAGGAAGTCCCGTAGCGATGAAAACAGCGGCGTAGTCGCGCATGAGGGGCCCGACATCAGTGACGCGCTCTATGTGTACTTGGTCAATGAACTTGGACGCGAGCAGACACATCTCGCGTTCCTGTACCTCTCGCGGACACCGGTTCCATGACACTTCCTGCGCCGGAACGCCTCCCAAACTACGGGTGTCAAAGACCTCACAGCGAATACCCTTCAGCTTGAGCTCGCGCGCGCAGGCAAGACCGGCAGGCCCCGCTCCAACGATGGCGACGCAGTCTCGACTCTCCACCGGAATCTCCAGACGGTCGGCAGCGTCGGTACTGTCAGTGACAAAGCGGTGCAACTCTCGAATGCGCACGGGTTTGTCAACCTTGGCCCTCGTACACACAGACTGACAGAACTCCTCCTCCGGACAGATGCGGCCGCAGGTTTCGATGAGCGGGTGCGCCTCCTGCAGAAGGACACGCGCTCCATGCATGTTTCCACTCCGAATGGACTGGATGAACTCCGGAATAGGCACGTGGGCCGGGCACTTCGCCTCACACGGTGCATCGTAGCAGTAGAGGCAGCGCTCTGCCTCGATCGCCGCCTGTTGCCGGTTCAGAGTTCTCTCGAATTCTTCCATGGTTCCTCCCGTTCTGATACGACGTTTTCTTGAGGACTATCGGTCCCATCTGTGTCCAGCTAGCCGATGCCTTCCGGTATCCGGCGACGCATCGACTCCTCTGTGACCGTCACATACAAGAGTGATACACGAAAACCGCGCTTTGCCAACCGTCAGGGCTGCCTGAGGCCTCCAGATGAGCAACAGGGGCTGGATAGCCTCCAGCCCCTGTTGCATGAACTAGACGCGGTTCTTAGACCAGGTGACACGCGACCATGTGATTGCCGTCTACCGCACGAAGCTCGGGTTCCTTCTCGGCACAGATACTCTCAGCGATAGGGCAACGGGTGCGGAAGTGACAACCACTTGGAGGACTCACCGGACTGGGAAGATCCCCCTTCAGGACGACGCGCTGGCGCTTCCTCTCTATCTGCGGGTCGGGAATGGGAACGGCCGACAGCAGCGCCTTGGTGTACGGGTGCAGTGGATGTTTGTAGATGTCCACGCTCTCATCGATCTCGGCGATCTTGCCGAGGTACAGAACGACGACGCGGTTGCTGATGTGCTTCACCATGGCCAGGTCATGGGCAATGAACAAGTACGTGAGTCCGAGGCGCGACTGCAGGTCCTCGAGCATGTTGACGATCTGTGCCTGGATGCTCACATCCAGCGCCGAGATGGGCTCATCGGCGATGACAAACTCAGGATTCATGGCCAGAGCGCGGGCGATGCCGATGCGCTGACGCTGGCCACCCGAAAACTCATGCGGGAACCGGTTGGACTGCTCAGGGTTGAGCCCCACCGTGCGCAGGAGCTCCTGAACGCGCTCGTGCCGTTCCTTAACGGTGCCGATGCCAAAGATGTCCATGGGCTCTTCGACGATGCCGCCAACCGTCATGCGAGGATTGAGCGAGGCGTACGGATCCTGGAAGATCATCTGCAGCTTCTGACGCACCTTGCGCATAGCTTCTGGCGTTATTGTGCACAGGTTCTCATCGCAGTACGTGATGGTGCCGGCCGTCGGCTTGTAGAGGCCGACGATCGTCCTGCCGATCGTCGTCTTGCCGCAGCCTGTCTCCCCGACGAGGCCGACCGTCTCGCCACGCCCGACATCAAACGAGATGTCGTCCACGGCCTTGAGGCTTGACATCGCACGGCTAAAAGGGCCGCCCGTATTGACGGCGAAGTACTTCTTGAGGTGCTCCACTTTCAGAATCGTATCCATGTCACTCCACCTTGACGAAACCGGCCACATTGGGAGCGGCTGGATGGTGCAGGAAACACCTGGCGCGGTGCCCCGTGCCTACGGTCACGAGGGGAGGCTCGTACTCCTGGCAGATCTTCATGGCGTACTGACAACGAGGAGCGAACTTGCATCCCTTGGGCGGCGCCAGCAGATCTGGGGGGCTCCCTTCGATGGGGACCAGACGTTCCCGTTCCTCAGCATCGAGGCGCGGGACTGACTTCATAAGTCCTATCGTGTACGGGTGTCCCGGCTTCTCATAGAGGTCGAACACATCGGCCTCTTCCACCATGCGGCCGGCATACATGACGACAACCTTGTCGGCCATGCCTGCCACAATCGACAGATCGTGACTGATAACGATGATGCTTGATTTCAGCTTGCCCTTGAGTTCCTTCATCAATTCCAGGATCTGAGCCTGGACCGTAACGTCCAGCGACGTCGTCGGCTCGTCCGCGATGACCAGCTCAGGGCTGCACGAAAGCGCCATGGCAATCATGACACGTTGCCGCATCCCGCCTGAATACTGATGCGGATAGTCGTGCATCCGCTCCTCGGGCTTCGGAATCCCGACGAGGGCCAGCATCTCGACGCCTCTCTTCCAAGCCTCGTCCTTGGTGGCAAGCCCATGAGCCACCATCGATTCGGTCATCTGGAGGCCAATCGTCAGGACCGGGTTCAGTGAGACCATGGGGTCCTGGAAGATCATCCCGATGTGGCGGCCCCTCACCTTCATCATCTCCTCGGCAGGCAGAGCAAGCAGATCCACCATGCCGGCATTGGGCCCCTCGGCCACCATGCGCTCCGGCATATCCAGGGCCTTGCCGTCGAACCAGACATGTCCGCCTTCGATACGTCCCGGGGGCGTCGCGATCAGGCGCATGACCGACAGCATCGTCACAGACTTGCCCGATCCCGACTCACCCACGATGCCGACCACCGTATCCTTGGGGATCGTGAGCGTCATGTCATCGACCGCGTGGACAACGCCGGCATAGGTGTGAAAGTTCGTAGTCAAACCATCAATACGCATGAGAACGTTCCGTTCGTCCATCGTACACCTTCCCTACTGCCTGAGACGCGGATCCAGCGCATCGCGCAGACCGTCGCCCAGGAAGTTGAATGCAAACATCGTGAGACTGATGGCCAGGGCCGGGAACACGACAAGGTACGGGAAGGACCGGATGGCTTCAGTGCCGTCAGATGCCAGTGATCCCCAGCTCGCAACAGGGGCGCTGACGCCCAGGCCGATGTAGCTGAGAAACGCCTCCGTGAAAATGGCTGAGGGGATCTCGAGCGTCACAGTCACAATGATAGCACCCATGGCATTCGGGATGAGATGTCGGAACAGGATGCGGCTGTTCGGCGCGCCGATCGTTTTTGCGGCCAGTGCGAACTCCCGCTCCTTGAGCGAGAGGATCTCCCCGCGCACGATGCGCGCCATGGGCAGCCAGTACGTCAGCCCGATGGCGATGAACACATTGACCAGAGGGTTGACCCCCTTGTCTTTGAAAAGCACAGTCAGCAGGATCACGATGATGAGCGTAGGGATCCCGTACAGGATGTCCACGATACGCATCATGATCTCGTCGACCTTGCCTCCAAAGTAGGCGGCGATGCCGCCATAGGTCACACCGATGATGAAATTGAGAGCGGCGCAGACGATACCCACAGCAAGAGAGATGCGGGATCCATACATGACACGCGTCAACTGGTCGCGCCCGAGCTGGTCTGTGCCGAAGGGATGCTGAAGCGTCGGCGACTGATATGTATTGTTCAGGTCCTGCTGTTCATAGCTGTATGGGGATAACATTGGACCGATGACTGCCACGACCAGAAGGAAACTGATGATCCAGAGCCCGGCGACGGCCAGTTTGTTATGACGGATGCGACGGATGGCATCATTCCAGTACGTGGTGGGTCGTCCGCCAATCTCCTGCAGCGACCCCGTCACGCTGGGGGTGGGGCCGAAGGCTCCTGCCTCGAGCTCATGCCCTTCGCCCGGCGTTTGCCACTGTGTTTGAGCACTCATCAGGACACCTTCCGTTCGACGTACCGAATACGCGGGTCGAGCCACGCATACGTGAGATCAACCAGGAAATTCATGAAGACCAGCAGCGCGCTGTAGAAGATGGTGACGCCGCATATGGTCGTATAGTCACGGTCATTGATGCTCGTAACGTAGTAGCGGCCGAGTCCTGGAATCGCGAAGATCTTTTCGACGACGAAGCTGCCTGTGAAGACAGCCGCGATAAGGGGACCCAGGACGGTTACGACGGGGATAAGGATGTTACGCAGGGCATGTCGGAAAATGACGAGGCGCTCAGACAATCCCTTGGCTCGTGCAGTGGTAATGTACTCCTGACGCAGCACCTCAAGCATCGAGGACCGGACCAAGCGCGCAATGAAAGCTATTGGATACCCCGCCAGGGTAAACGCAGGCAGGATGACCTGCTTCACGCTGCCCCAGCCAGCAGCCGGCACAAGGTGAAGCCCCAGGGCAAAGACCAGCATCAGGAGTACGGCCATGATGAAGTTGGGAACGGAGACTCCCAGCAGAGCCAGGAACATGACGAAGTTGTCCTGCCACCCGTTCTGCCGCAGGGCTCCCCAGATGCCTAGCGGGATGCCAATGAGCACAGCCAAAGCGACAGCCACGGCACCCAGCGTTGCCGAGACGGGAAACCCATCAGCGATGATGCTGTTGACGGTACGATTCTTGTACTTGAAGCTGGGACCGAGGTCCCCATGCAGCAAGTTCCCGATGTAGCTCAAGTACTGCTTCCACAGTGGCTGATCCATGTGATACCGCGCCTCGAGGTTCTTGACGACTGCCGCAGGGAGTGCCTTTTCGCGGGAGAACGGACCAGACGGCAGGAACCGCATGAGGAAGAACGTGGCCGAAGCAACAATCAAGACCACAAGGATCATCGACAGAAGACGACGTATGAAGTATTTCAGCATAGTTCCTCCGATAAACACTCGAGGTGGCCCACATGTTGCCGTGGACCACCTCGCAGGATTACGACTAGGAAAGAGAAACCGCCATCGACTCTGCTAACCGGATATGGTGACGTTCTTCCAGTCTACAAAACCGAGGGTTGAGAGGACAAGCCCCTTGACCTTGGACTTCAGAAGAATCGGGTGCGTGTAGTAATAGATAGGGGCAATCGGGTAGTCAGTCATCAGGATCTTCTCGGCATCATGCATGTACTGCATGCGAACCTTGGGATCGCTCGTGGACTTGGCTTTTGCGATGTCCATATCGTACTGTTTGCTGCTCCAGCCAGTATCGTTGTTGCCGCCACCGGTAACCCACATGTCCATGAAGGTATTGGCATCAACGTAGTCGCCGATCCATCCTCGACGGGCAACCTGATAATTCAGGTTGGTCAGGTCATCCAGGTATACACCCCATTCCTCGTTCCTGAGCGTGCAGTTGATCCCCAGATTCGTCTTCCACATCTGCTGGATCGCCTCAGCAATGGATTTGTGCCGGCTCGAGTTGTTGTAGAGGATCGTGAACGACGGGAAGCCCTTGCCGTTGGGATAGCCGGCCGCAGCAAGCAGAGCCTTGGCCGTCGCAATATCGTTGTCCTTGTAGAACGTCACGGGGCCTGACGTCCGGAACTCGGTTGTCGACGTCGCATCGGGAATGCCGTACGGAACATAGGCAAGAGCGGGAAGCTCTCCGCCGCGCGTGATGTTGTTGACGATGGCGCTGCGGTTGATGGCAAGCGTCAGGGCCTTGCGGACACGAACATCATTGAAGGGCTTCTTGGTCACGTTGAAGCTGTAGTAGTAGGTGCCCAGGTATGGCATGATCTTGCAGTCGCCGGACTTTACCAGGCCGGGCAGCTCGGCAAGCGGGACGATGTCAGAGGCATCAAGGGCGCCACTCTGATACTGAGACAGGGCCGTTGACTCGTCGTCGATCATGTAGTAGGTGAGCTTGTCGGGCTTCACGTTGGCTTTGTCCCAATACGTGGGGTTCTTGATGAACTCCATCTTCTCGTTGTGGCTCCACTTGACCGCTTTGAACGGTCCGTTGGTGATGTAGGACTTCAGATCATCCGAGGTCCAGTTCGCGTTCTTGGAAACGACAGCCTTGCAGACCGGCATGAGCGTCGGAAACGCGCACAGGCTGAGAAAGTAAGGAGTAGGTGAGGCAAGATAGACCTTCAGTGTCTTGGCATTCAGGGCTTTGACGCCGACGTTCTTGCTCGGGTCAATTTGCTTGCTCATGTTCGGGACGGGAACATCCTTGTCCCCTTCCTTCTTTGTAAGTGGGTTGCCCTTCGCGTCAACAGCCTGAGCATAGTACTTGCCGTCGACATTGATGGATTTGTTGAACGCTTCGCCGCCATAGACGTAGTAGAGCTGGTAGGCGTATTCGGCAGCGGTCTCGGGCTGGAGGGCACGCTTCCATGCATACTCGAAATCATAGGCAGTGACCGGCGTTCCATTCGTCCAGAAGGAGTCGCGGAGCGTGAAGATATATGTCTTCTTGTCCGCCGAGATGGTCCAGCTCTTGGCAACAGCCGGTATCGGGTTGTTGTTCTTGTCCAGTCGTGTCAAGCCTTCGAAGACCTGCAAGATGGTGTTGGCCTCAGGTATGCCAGTGGACAGTGCGGGGTCAATGGTCTGCGGTTCGGCTCCGTTGTTCCATCTGATCTCTATGGTCGCAGCGGCCGCAGTTCGCACGCCTGCCATAGTGCCAAAGAGTAATGCAGTGACAAGTAGCAGCGATAGAACCTTCCTCATCTTTGTTCCTCCCCTTTCCAAGATTGTGTCGCTTCGGACAGCTTTCGAAGAGTGCACCGTCCAAGCCAACTGGCTACAATGCTAGCTCGTCACCAAAAAAAGAAAAGAGGCCCTCGATTGCCGCTTCAGAACCGGCCAAGAGGCGGTCAGTACCACGTCTAATCAAAAAGCCGGGCCTCGTTTCGAGGCCCGGCTGCACGGCAAAGTATATGGGAAGTCGAGGATCGCCCTACTTGCCCTTAGCTGGAGTGCCTGGCGAAACTGGAGGCTGGACAAACAACTCTTTGATGGAGCCCAGGCTTCCCATGAGCGCACTGCTCTCATAGGGCAGGAAGACCTTGTTCGAGGGGTTGGCGCTGATAGCTTCAAGTGTCTCCATGTACTTGAGCGCCAGCACATCGTTGGAGGCGCCACCTTCGTGGATGCCGTTGAAATACGCGATCGTTGCTTCCTTGCGGGCGTTGGCGACTGTAATAAGTGCCTGCGCTTCGCCTTCTGCAATCAGAATCTTCTGTTGCCGATCACCCTCTGCACGAAGAATTGCTGCCTGCTTCTCACCCTCTGCCTTATTAATCTCAGCTTCCTTGAAGCCCTCAGCATCAAGAATGACGGCACGCTTGCTGCGCTCAGCCTTCATCTGCCGGGTCATGGCCTCAAGAATCTCGGCCGGCGGATTGACAGCCTTGATTTCCGCGCGCGTGACCTTGACACCCCACGGATCGGTTGCCACGTCAACGATCTGTGTCAGCTCGTTGTTGACGTTCTCACGCGATACCAGCAGCTCATCGAGGTTCAGGCTGCCGGCAATGTTGCGAATCGACGTCATGGTGAGCTTAAGAATGGCTTCGTTCAGGTTTCGGACTTCGTAGACAGACTTCACCGGGTCCGTAATGTAGTAGTACAGGACAATGTCGATGCTTGTGGGGACGTTGTCCTTGGTGATGACAGGCTGGGGCGGGTAGTCCCATGCCTGCTCACGCAGGTCAACCGTAGCTCGCACACTGTCGATAATGGGAATCAGGAAGTGAAGGCCTGGCTTGAGTTCGCGGCTGAACTTGCCGAGGCGCTCGACAATGACTGCCGTACTCTGACGAACAATGACGATGTACCGCAGTGCAAAGATAACGACAACAACAATGGCGACGAGCCACCAGAAAATCGCCCATGGAAACGTGCTTGGCATATGTACCTCCTACTCCTTTCGGACCGTCAGGGTCACGCCTTCTATCGACAGGACGACCACTCGTTCGCCGACTGCAGCGGTCGCGGCCTCGTCGTCCAGAACTGCTCTCCAGGTAGTACCTTTGAGGGCTACGCGGCCTGCTTCTCCTGCCGGAATAGCCATCACTACGGTTGCTGTCTTGCCAATAATGTCGTCCACGTTCGTTCTCATGCCAGGGCCACCTCTCAGCAGGCGCAGATTGACAGCGCGCCCGACGAACGCTATGAGTGCAAACGATGCCAGGAAGAACACGACGAACTGCACCGACGTATTGAACCCGGCCCAACCAAACAGCAGAGCGACCAGGGCCCCTCCGGAGAACCAGACGAGCAGGTAGTAAGGCAGGAAAGCATCAACCAACGCACAGATCACCGCAATTGCTATCCAGAAACTGAGCACGAGCACCTCCTCTCCGCGCCTCGCCGCCACCGGGCCGCAACGGAGCCATTGTACTACAGTGCGCGACCACTTCAAGAGAACATCGCGCAGGTTACAGACCAGTTTGGCGCTACTGCTCCACCTTCTTCAACTGCGCATATTGAGCAGCCAGCTTCTTGACACCGGTTTTCTTGAAATCCACGACGATGTACTGCTCTGTTCCGTCATAGTAGACCTCAAGCACCTTGCCCTGTCCAAAGATATTGTGCATGACCACGTCCCCGTCGACGAGCGGTGATGAACCCACGTGCGCTGTTTCGGAAACCCGTTCCTGGGGCAAGTCCATCTCCCGAAGAAACCGCGAAGGCTCCTGAAACCCCGAGCCGTAATAGCTCGACCGTTCCGTGCAATAGCTGATGTTAAGCTCCTTTTTTGCCCGCGTACAGGCGACGTAGAACAGGCGGCGCTCCTCCTCGATGTCAGCAGAACTGTCCAGAGAGCGCCGATGTGGAAAAACACCCTCTTCCGCCCCGACGACAAAAACGTCGTCAAACTCCAGCCCTTTAGCCGAGTGCGCGGTGATCAGAACAACCCCCGTGCCTGCTCCGGCCTTCAGGCCATCCTGGTCCTGAATCAGGGCCACCTGCGTAAGATAGGCTGCCAAGGAACGGTCCTCACTGGCACGGTCAAACTCCTCTACAGTGCGGCGCAACTCGTCGAGGTTCTCCTGTCTGGACTGAAGTTCGAAGTTCGTGTCTGTCAACTCGGCAGGCTGCTGCTCCACGAGTCCCGACGATGCCAACACCAGGTCGACGGCATCAAGGGCAGAACTTCCAACCCCACAGATTTCCTGAATCAATCGTACGAAGGCCTGCAGTTTGTCCCATATCCTGGCGTCTTTCTTGCTGTCGACCCACTCCGGCAGAGCCAGGTACAATGATGTTCCGTGCTCTGCAGCGAACGCTCTGAGATCAGCAAGTCGCTTCTCACCGAGGCCGCGAGAGGGCCTTGCGATCGCCCGCTCGAACGCAAGATTGTCCATAGGGTTGCACCCTAGGCGCAGATATGCCAGGACATCTTTGACCTCCTGACGCTCGTAGAACCGGAAGCCTCCAACAATCTGATACGGGATCCCTGCAGAAAGAAACGCTTCCTCAAGGACACGAGACTGGCTGTTCATTCGGTAGATGACGGCCATGTCATGCGGCTCTTCGCCGGTACGCATATGCGATTCAACGCTGGACGCCACGAACGTTGCCTCTTCCTCTGGAGTCAGCGCTTCAAACACCCGTACTGGAGCACCGATCCCATTGGTAGTCCACAGCTTCTTTGCATACCGGCTCCGGTTCCGTGACACGAGTGAGTTTGCCGCGTCGAGAATCGCTTCCGTGGAGCGATAATTCTGTTCCAGCTTGACGACCACTGCTCCGGGAAAGTCCTGCTCAAAGTGAAGGATGAGCTTGCTGTTTGCACCACGGAACGCATAAATGCTCTGGTCATCATCGCCAACCACCGTGATGTTTCCATGCACGTGTGACAGTCGTCTCACAAGCTCGTACTGCATCTTGTTGACGTCCTGGTACTCGTCCACCAGAATGTGCTCGAATTTCCTGGCATAGTATTCCTGCACCTCGGGGCGCTTGTCGAACAGCCGGACCACAAGCGCAATCAAGTCGTCAAAGTCGAGCAGGTTTTCCCGCTGCAGACGCTCCTGATAGACCCTGTACACACTGACGGTCGCTTTCTCCAGATAGCTGTATCCATATTCAGACAGTTCCTCGGGACCGATCAGATTCGACTTGGCGTCTGAAATACGGTATACGATCTTCTGGGGCTCATAAGCCTTTGGATCCAGGTTGAGGTCCTTGAGAATCTGCCTTACCAGGCGCAAGCGGTCGTCCTCATCGATGATTACAAATTGCCTGGTGTACCCCATGTCAAGCTTCTCGATCTGCTCACGGAGAATGCGCCCCGAGAGCGAATGGAACGTGCCTATCCACAGCCCTTTCCGACCAAGGTCGGTCCCCACCAGTGCGTCAGCACGCGTGCGCATTTCCCCGGCAGCCTTGTTAGTAAACGTGACCGCCATGATGTTGGATGGAGCGATTCCGCGCTTGGCAATAAGATAAGCAAGCTTGTACGTTATGACTCTGGTCTTCCCTGAACCCGCTCCAGCAAGCACCAGGCACGGTCCGTTGACAGCCCGGACTGCCTGCAGTTGCTGTGGATTCAGGTCAGCTTCAAAGTCAATGACCATCAGGGCACTCCGCCGACGGTTGCCACGAGTGCAAGGGTGGCCGCCGATTCAATAAGCAATGGAAGGAGATATGCGAGCAGCGACAATCCAGCATTCTTCTCGTAGAGCAGCTTGACAGTCCATACTCCAACAACGAGCGAATATGCCATGGCGCCATACGAGAAGACCAGTGCCAGAACTCCGCCATGACCAACTGCAACCACCCCCGCCATGCGAAGCAATGCGGCAACAAGGCCAGCGAATCCAAGGGAAGCATACAGGGGAGATGCTGCACTCCGTTTCCAGGCAACGCGCGCCAACCCATCAATAACGGTTACGGCAAACAGGACCAGGAAGAACGGTTCTGCAAGGAATGCCCAGAAGGTCGCGGGTGAGCGCTGCAGCTCTTTCAGCGCGTCAGCCACCTGTGCCGTCACCCCAAGTGCGTGCGTCAGAGCAGTCACGTCCACTATACGGAAGCTCACAGCATCAGCCACGCCCGTGATCAGGATGGCAATCATGGCAGCCAGCATGGAGGGATGTTCGCGCACGCGACGCAGCCCCTCGGCAGGGCGTCCCACAAACAGCACGAACAATTCAGCAAAATATCCCACAGCTGTCTCCTTTTCAAACGCGAGCTCAACCTGAAAAAGCCCGCGCTTCGGCCCGTATGTGCCGGAGAGAGTATACCGTGGAACCAGTGCGCGGCCAATGGCCCATCTTGGAGTAATCATGATACAGGGTTGACCGCCAGTGGGAGCGTTTCATACTGATATGAACTGGAGGCTCTCCGGAGGCGTTCCATGCTGTTCGACACGATTGTTGTGCTCTTTGCGGTCGTTATCATTGCTCGGAGCCTCTTCGCCAAGCATGGCAAGGTCACGACATCGCTCCTCGCGATCGGACTTTCTGCACTGCTTACGGCGTCCCTCACTCCCTACTACCTGACGTTCATCAAGGTCCCCAACCAGGGTCTTGCCACCGTTGTCTACTACGTCGTCACGTACCTGCTTTTCTATGTTCTTATTGCCGTCCCGGCGATCCTTCTTTCCTCATGTATCAAAATCCTCATCGTGACGCTGCTCCTGGGCGTAATAACCCACCTGTTGCCAACGCAAGTCTCATCTCCCATTATCAACAACAGCCGCATTTATCCGATTCTGGTTCCCTTGCTCCGGCTGCTCCCTCCTGTTGATTTCAAGGCTCTGGGGCAGTGGTTTCAGAACATTCTGCCAGGCCATTGATGCAGGACCTTTCCAACTCCCCGATTCCTCGGCGACCGCACGCGTCACACGATAAACCGCTGGGAACTAGACTGTTTCCTTCATTGACAACCGCCTTTGCCTTCGCTAGCATGTGACACAAACAGCAAGCAGCAGGGGCTTCACTGCTGGCAACTGTGAATCTGGTCGACACTGGAGGAAGTATGAATGACAAGTTTGCCCGCGAGGGACTGACATTCGACGACGTCCTGTTGATTCCCGGCAAGTCGGACGTCCTCCCAGCCAGTGTCGACATCGGTACCCAGCTCACTCGTACCCTGCATCTGAACATCCCCATTGTCAGTGCAGCCATGGACACGGTTACCGAACGCTCTATGGCTGCGGCGATGGCGCTCGAGGGCGGACTCGGGTTTGTCCACAAGAACATGGCCATCGAGCGGCAGGCAGCTGAGGTAGCCGCAGTTAAACAGATTACCATACGACCCGTGAATTCCATTGCACACCTCGACCTTCATCAGACAGTCGTTGAGTCACGCGAGCTGCTTGACCGTCTAGGCGTGTTTGCAGTTCCTCTCCTGGACGGCAGGCGTCTTGTCGGTTTTGTCACTCCTTCAGACGTTGCGTTTGAGGAACCTTCTCTGCCACTCGGACAGGTCGTGCATCCAGCCGGAAGGATTCCCCTTCCTCTCAATCTGGACGCAGACGGGCTCGCTGAGTACCTGGCCCGGTGGGACATACATGAACTGGCCCTTGTTGGCCCGGGTGGCGGTCCGGAGGGATTTGCCGACGTGGCGGACGTCGCGCGGACGCTGGCTTTCCCTGAGTCAGTTACAGACGCACGAGGGTGTCTGATGGTAGGAGCAGCGGTCGGCGTCGCGCCGGACCTCATGGCCCGCGCCCGCTCTCTGATAGGCGCAGGCGCTGATGTGCTCGTCCTTGACAGTGCACATGGCCACTCGCTGGGAGTTGTCAGAGCCGTAGCTCTGCTCAAGCAGTCATTTCCTTCCGTGCCGGTCGTCGTAGGCAATGTTGCCACTCCTGAGGCAGTGCGTGACCTCGTCATTGCCGGGGCAGACGCCATAAAGGTGGGCATCGGACCTGGTTCGATATGCACGACGCGCATTGTGGCTGGCGTCGGCATGCCGCAGATTACTGCCATCTATGATTGTGCAGAGGAAGCACTAAAGCATGATGTTCCGATAGTTGCGGACGGGGGCATTCGGTATTCAGGCGATGTTACCAAGGCTCTTGCCGCAGGGGGCAGCACGGTCATGCTGGGGAAACTGCTTGCCGCAACGCTCGAGAGTCCTGGCGACCTAGTCACTGACCATGGTACTACCTACAAGTCCTACCGTGGCATGGGATCGGTGGACGCTATGCGCAGCGGCAGCAGTGACCGGTACTTTCAGAGCGGGCATTCCAAGTTGGTTCCTGAAGGTGTCGAAGGGCGCGTCCCCGTGCGGGGGTCTGTTCATGATGTTCTCTTTCAGCTTCTCGGTGGTCTGCGAGCCGGCATGGGATACTGTGGAGCCCCAACCATCGAGGTACTGCGAAATGAGTCACGCTTCGTGCGTATCACCGGTGCCGGACTGCGCGAGTCCCATGCGCATGACATCGACATGACCGATGACAGTCCCAACTACGACCCTATGCGATGAGTGCAGAACGCCACGAACTCATCTGCATTCTTGACTTCGGAGGACAGTACACCCAGCTGATCGCGCGCCGCGTGCGTGACCTGCATGTATTCTGTGAAATTGTACCCTGCGACACCAAGGCTGCACAGCTGGCGGAACGCGCCCCAAAGGCGCTCATACTCTCGGGGGGACCCGCGAGTGTCTATGCAGACGCTGCTCCGACCTGTGATCCGGCGATCTTCGAGCTGGGGATTCCTGTTCTTGGCATCTGCTATGGCGCTCAGCTGATGGCTACGGTGCTGGGTGGAACTGTGGAACATGCCCCTTCCGGCGAGTATGGACAGACGGCCGTATCGCTGTCTGAATCTTCCAGGATGTTTCGTGGCCTTCCCTCAGAGATTTCCACCTGGATGAGCCACATGGACCGCATTCACGACGTCCCGCCAGGATTCAAGGCAACAGCTGCGACATCTGCCTGCCCGGTGGCAGCCATGGAGCACCCCACTCGCCATCTGTATGCACTCCAGTTTCATCCTGAAGTAGCTCAGACGACAGCTGGAACCCAGATTCTGGAGAGATTCCTCTTCGACATTGCGGGCTGCTCCGGCGATTGGACCATGGAGAGCCTTGTGAATGGAGCAGTCCAGGATATACGCAGTCGCGTCGGTGACAAGCGCGCCTTGTGTGCGCTTTCAGGGGGAGTTGACAGTTCAGTGGCCGCAACCCTCGCCTATCGTGCTATTGGACAGCAGCTGTCCTGCGTTTTTGTTGACACTGGCCTGCTTCGTTCTGGTGAAGGCGACCAGGTCGAAGCAACGTTCCGTGGCCACTTTGGCGCTCCCCTGACACGCGTGGATGCCGCCGACCGCTTCTTCACGGCACTCAAGGGCGTCACTGACCCGGAACAGAAGCGGAAGGCTGTCGGCTCGACGTTTATTGCGTGCTTTGCAGAACAGGCACGTCTCACGCAGGATGCACAGTTTCTTGTGCAGGGAACACTCTACCCAGACGTTATCGAGTCGGGCAGCCCGGTCGCTCATACTATCAAGAGCCACCACAACGTCGGGGGTCTTCCTCCGGACCTCTCCTTTGTCCTGATTGAACCTCTCCGCCTGCTGTTCAAGGACGAGGTTCGCACACTGGGGAGAGTGCTGGGGCTTCCCGAGGAGTTAGTTTCGAGGCAACCATTCCCGGGTCCAGGACTCGCCGTGCGGGTCATTGGCGAGGTTACGCGCAACAACGTGGACATTGTCCGTCGTGCAGATGCCGTGGTTGAACGGGTCATGCGCCGCTCTGGCTGGTACAACAGGGTCTGGCAGTCATTTGCCGTCCTGCCTGACGTTCACAGCGTAGGTGTCCAGGGAGACACACGTACGTATGGTCACACCATTGCCGTCCGTGTGGTTGACAGCAGCGATGGGATGACAGCAGACTGGGTGCGACTGCCCCCCGAGGTTCTGCACGAGCTCTCGCAAGCCATCGTGAGCGAAGTCCCTGAAGTCAATCGCGTTGTCTACGACATTACCTCAAAGCCACCAGCAACGATAGAGTGGGAATAACACCACACAACCTGGGCCACATCAGAACTGCCGGCGTCAGGTCTCTGGATAGTGGGTGATTCGCTGGATTTCGCGGTATACCGGTCGCAACGCCGGGTAGATGTGTCGATACACCTGCATGTAGAGGTCGTGGTACAGAGCGGCGACTTCGGCCCGTGGCACAAAGGTATCTCCTGTGCGAACCATGTGGCTGGCCGCCTCTTCATGCGTGGCATACAACCCAAGTCCGACAAAACCGTTTATTGCCGCTCCGAGGCCCGAAGTCTCATATGTTTCACTTCGAAAGACCGGCCGGTTGAACATGTCAGCCGTAATCTGGCAGATTGCATTGGATTGTGAGCCCCCTCCAGATACCATGACCTTTTCAACCAGCTTTCCACTCTTGCGTTCAATCTGTTCCAGACCTTCCAGCAGGGCATAGCCGATACCTTCGATGATTGCACGATAAATGTGTGCCCTGGTGTGGACGTCGCCGAACCCGATCATTGATCCCTTCGCCTCCGGCATTTTGAGGCCTGGGCCCCAGTACGGTTGCAGCATTAACCCTTGCGATCCTGGCGGAACGTCCTGAAGATGCTCGTCCAGCACGACCTCGGGCGGAACCCCACGCTCAGCTGCTTCCAGTGCCTCGCGCATCGCGAACTCCTTCTTGAACCAGCTTACCATCCAGTAGCCACGGAAGATCTCAACCTCGGGGTTGAAGCATCCCTTGACGCTCGCAGGATATGGCGGCATGAATGCGATTGGCTCAAAGTACCGCCTCGAAGTTGTCTGAATTGTTGCCGTAGTGCCAAAGCTCAGACTGACACTCGATGGGTCAACGCAACCGACTCCCAGGGTCTCGCAACCCTTGTCCGACCCGGCGGCGATCACCGGCAGTCCCTCCGGAAGTCCGGTTTCTGCAGCCGCCTGGGCCGACACGGTCCCCATTTGTTCTCCTGCTTCTACAAGGTCAGGGAGCTGGTCACGGCGAACACTGAACATGTGCCAGCGCCAGCTGCCAGGCTTGGCGGGCCACCCGCGCGCAGCATAGTCGAACGGAATGTGACCTATCTGCGAAGCCACAGAGTCAACATAGCGCCCAGTAAGGCGGTAGCAGAAGTAACCCGACAGCAGGAGCCATTTCGCTGTCCTGGCCCATAGGTCGGGTTCGTTTTCCGCCATCCAGTTGTCTTTTCCTTTGCGCCGGCTTATCTCTACAGCCCTCGTCATGCCCACCAGCTTGAACTGAAGGCGGTCCATCATGGGCATCGGCTTCTCACATCGTGCCATGCGCTGGTCCAGCCAGACAATTGCAGGCCGGACAGGCACACCACCCGCATCAAGAGGGACAACCGTGTCTCTCTGTGTCGTCACGACCACAGCTGCGACGCGCTTCCACGCCTGCGGATCCTCGTGCTTGAGTGACTGGAGAGCCAGACAGGCGTCCCGCCAGAAGTCCTCGGCAGGGTGCTCTGCGTAGCCCGGTACCGGCGAAACGTACGGCTCAAACTCCACCTTGTGTTTGGCAAGAATGTGTCCGTTGCAGTCAAACACAAGCCCACGAACACTCTGGGTGCCACAGTCAATCGATAGGACGCACCGGTCATCCCAGCACTGAGTGTCAGTCGTTTGCGGTGCGCAGGTCATAACACGACACCAAAGGTACGAGCCTGGCACGGGTCAGGCATAGCGGGATAGTGCCTCAGCAAGGCGCGGGATAAAGTCCTTTTTGCGTGACAGCACACCGTCAAGAACCGCATGGCCGTGCTCGACTTGAACTCCAAACGCTTCTTCAAAGGCTTCTTGCTCGCCCGAAACAAGAAGGTACGACTGCCGCCTCAACGGGTCCGTTGCAAGAAAGGCGACAGCAGCCAACCCCATGCGCATCTGAAGGTCGCGCATGGCCTGCTGGAATTCAGGTTCTCGTTCCTGTATGGCTTCAAACGCGAACACGACGGTCTGCGACACCCCTATCCGGGTATCGAACAGATCAAACTCCTTGAAGTCCTTGGCGAGCACTTCGCTGGCCGCATGCCCGCTCACGATGGCTGAACCGTGGCGCAGGAGCTCAAGACCGTACTCCTGGGCATTGACGTCGCACAGGGCAGCAAGCCGGCGTGCCACGCGGACGTCGGTGGGTGTCGTCGTTGACAGGTTCATGTTCATGGTGTCCGACAGTATGCCAGACAATAGGATGCCGGCAACGTGCGCTGGCATGAATACGCCGTTTTCGGTGCACAGTTCTGCTACGATGGTGCACGTGCTCCCCACAGGCTCGTTGCGGAAGTAAATGGGCCGGAACGTGGAAATGTCGCCCACACGATGATGGTCAATGATCTCGAGAATGTCGGCCTCTTCGACACCGTCGACAGCCTGAAGCGTCTCGTTGTGGTCGACAAGAATGACCTTCTTGCGTGCAAACCGGATAAGGTCTGACCGCGTCACAATGTTTACAGGGTGGTGGAGGGCATCCAGCACGACGGCACACCGCGCAGAAGAGTCCAGGACTTCCTTCTTGGCCTTGTCCAGCGTATCGGTCATGCCGAGGAGTGGCACACTGTTCTGCATGAAGGCCGATACAGGAATAGACGACCACAGCGTCCGCAGGGTATGGGCCAGTGATTTGCTGGTAGCCAGCACGACCTGAAGGCTAGGAGGCCACTCCTGCGCTGGGGCCACTCCTGAGTCCACACCCGTGACAATGAGCGCGGCGGCCGCACTGCATGAGGCAATAACGTCAGCCGGTGGCACACCGTCTGAGACAATGATGGTTGCTTCCTGGCAGGCCGACGCCGTCGGAGAAACTGATTTCATAAGAACCAGCAGCGTACCCTGCAGAAGTGTCAGGTCGCCTGACCGGAACAGAACGCTCGCTGACAACTGTTCTGCGACAGAATCCACGTTCACTCCGTACGGAACGGCATCCACGCGTTCCAGTTCCTCGGCGTAGGCGGTTGCGATGTCAACGGCATCAACGACACCACGTACCATCTGCTCATCGTCGACGACAGGGAGCGAATGAATGCGATGCTCTTTCATGAGACCTGCTGCCTTGCCCACCTGCGTCGATGGGGCCACCGTCACAAGCCGCTTCCGTGGAACGTCCAGTACCTGAGGCATCAACGACCGCAGCAGCGGCGGGACACTGAAACCAAAGCGTTCCAAAGCAAAACGCGTTTCGTCGTTCAGCTCGCCACCCCGCACAGCGACATACACGCGCGTGCTGTCCGTTCGATTCTTGAAGAACGCATATCCCAGTGCCGAACAGACCGAGTCGGTATCGGGGCTTCGGTGGCCCGTCACGAAAACTTTCTCGCGCATGTCAGCACGCTCCAGTTGTGGGGTCGCCACCGGTTGCACAAGGCGTCGTCCCGGCGGCTGCCAGCCCCGACCTCAGTGCAAGGTTCGTCCGGAAGTGCGACGTCCACTCGAACTTGTAAGGTTCTTCGCCCCGCATGAAATCAAGCTCGCGACAGCCCTCACCGAAACGTTGTTCCGCAAACCTGACCAGCATGAGTCTCCCGGGCGAGTAGGATGCATATGAAGGCTTGTATTGGGTGTTCCAGGTGGAAACGACTCCCTGCCAGTAGAAAGCAAGCATGAACGCAAGCAGCTTACCTTCGCCACGAAGCTCACCAACGCGCAACTGACCGCGAGCTCCCATCAGAGGCAACACCTCGCGCACAAACTCCTGGTCAGGATGATTGAGAAGGGGGCTGCGGTGGCCATCCACACGTTGTCGTTCAGCCGAAAGCGCGACCATCTCATCAAACAATTCACTATCCACCTCCCTGACATCCAGATACTCAAGTGCCGAGTCAGTCGCTTCACCCCTGTGCATAGCCTCCCACCTGTTCAGTTTGTTGCGCACTTCGTGCCGGAATCCCTTGCCCAGCGTTTCGTAGAACGCCTCCCAGGTGACCGCTATTGGCAGGTACGGGCATCGCACGGTGTTCTGCCAGACGGCACCCGCCTGCTCGTCCCCCAGTCTGCTGAGCGTCTGCACATTTGGAGAATCCTCTGGAATCTCCTCCAGATCCAACCCGCTCCACGCGTCCCGACGACTAAGAATCGCTGTAACGAGTCGGTCCGCAATGTCCTGCCGTCCGCACGGGACGATGAGGTCAGCGTAGTCCGACAGACCCTGCCCAAGAAAGTGCAGCACGCCCGTGGCGTGGGCGACATACAGCGGTGCAAGCGCCACCGGCGCGCCGTGCTCGAGTGCCACCAGCAGAAGCAGGCGGTTTGTGCCGCCGAAGTGCTTCCACCAGGTAAACAACCACTCATATGTCGAATGACACCTGCTTGAGCTGGCGGATTCAACAACAGTGTTCCAGACAGGCTCAAGCCGACCAAATGCTGCTGTATCCTCAAGGAGCTCGACATCAACCATCAAAGAACTCTCCTGCACGTACCGAAGCAGGACACAGCACACCAGGGAATGCAGTTGCCGAGCCCTGCGAGCCAACTGGCGGTAGACTACTGGTACAGTGCTGCTACAGTATATGTGAGAACAACCAATCCTATAACCCCGCAAGGAGAAAGACTGTGTTTGATCTATTCCTTTTTGACCTCGACGGAACGCTCGTCGACACACGGCAGGACATTGCAGCAGCTGTCAACCACGTGCTCCAGCTGCATTCCCGGCCCACTGAAGACGTCGATACCATTGTTTCCTGGGTTGGCGACGGGCTCGACGACATGATGAAGCGAGCGTTCCAGACAGATGAAGAGGTCTTTGTGGCAGAGCTCGTCGATGAGTTCCGGTCCTACTACGGCGAACATTGCACGGACGAGTCCCGCCTGTACCAGGATTGTCATGAGACGCTTGCCGAGCTTGATGCTCAGGGACACCACCTTTCGGTGCTTACCAACAAGCCAGAGGATCTCTCGCGGGAGATTCTCCGGCGGCTGGGCATTCTCGGCTTCTTTGACCATGTCGTCGGCCCCGACGAGCCTGACCTGAGAAAACCCAATCCGTCGAACCTTCTGTCTCTGGTGCGCGATGTTGGTGCGGCGCTGCAGGACACCCTGATGGTTGGCGACTCCCGCAATGACATTCTCGTGGCCCAGAATGCAGGTGTTCCATCCTGTGCGTGCACGTTTGGATACGCTGGTCGAGATGCGCTCGTCGCGCTCAGGCCAACTTACTTCATTGACAGCTGGCCCGAACTGCTGGCTCTGCCAAGGCGCCAGCCATGAGAGAGCGACCTATACCCTAGTGGCTCGGCAGCCCCGTACCTTAGGAAAGGAAACAGACATGCAGAGACTCGAGCAGCTGGCCATCATCAATGCTGATGTCATGTCGTTTGTTGAAGGACAGTGGAAAACCACCGGAACCGGCATGTTACTCGAAGACGGGGTTATCCAGAAGATTGGCAGTGCAGCTGACATTCTTGCCATATCCAGAGACAGGAATGCCCGCCTCCTGGACTACAAGTCTCTACCTGGGACAACCTGCTTTCCAGCGTTCATGGACTCGCATCTGCACCTTGATCTGTATGGTTCATCGCTTCTGAGTATTAACCTTACGGGAGCATCTTCTCTCGAGGAAGCGCTGATGCGGATCCGAAGTGCCGGGAAACCAGACTCTGGAAACTGGATCCGAGGCGATGGATGGGATGAGGAACTGTGGCATCATGCCCCCCGGCGGCAGGACCTGGACGAACTCTACCGCATATCGCCCGTTGTCTTGAAGCGCAAGGACTACCATACCCTCTGGTTGAACACGGCTGCGCTCAAGGCTGTTGGACTCTGGGAAAACACGACGTTCGGCGACGACCTGGTTCCTCGTGACAGCGACGGGCCGACGGGCGTGCTCCACGATGCAGCCCAGGATTTTGCCCTCGCACGAATTCCAGGTCCGGGACTCGAGGAACGTTTTGCTGGGATTCATCTTGCTATCAGCCGTCTGCTTGCCTTGGGCGTTGCCTCGTGCTGCAACATGGACTTCGGCATTCTGCCGGAACTCGAGGCCCTGACACCTGCCATGGAGGAAGAACCTCGCGTGAGAATCTGGCAGGCCATAGGTGCAGACAACCTGGACGCTGCCGTAGCGCTGGGGCTCCGGTCCGGGTTCGGGTCAGACTTTCTCCGCGTGGGCGGCGTGAAGGTCTTTGCAGATGGTTCACTGGGGTCCCGTACAGCCTATATGTTCGAGCCGTGGGACACAGAACGAGCCAATTACGGTTACCATACCTACCCATCGGTTGACTACCTGTCGGAACGATTCCGCAAAGCTGATGAACATGGCCTCTGGATCTGGATCCACGCAATTGGCGACCGAGCTAATGCGGAGGTCCTGGACGCCTTTGACAGAGCTGGCAGCTCCATATCCAAGGGGCATTCGCACCACCGTATCGAGCACGCCCAGTTTCTTCGGCCCACCGATGTTCAACGATTCTGTGACCTCGGCATTGCGGCGTCTCTACAGCCTGCGCACCTCGATCTGGATATTGGCAAGTTGCGGTCAGTTTTTCCGACCCCACACCAAGGGTCCTATGCTTTCCAGTCGCTCCTCAGTGCGGGCACCGATCTCTGCTTTGGCTCGGATGCACCCGTCGAAGAACCGGATCCGCTCAAGGGCATGTCGTTTGCCGCGTTCCGTCAGCGGGCGGGGGAGGATCCCTACCAGCCCGAACAGTGTGTCAGTCTGGCAGAGGCACTGAGTTCCTACACCACTGTGCCACAAGATGTGGTAGGACTCGCCGGAAAGCGCGGAAACCTTCTGGAAGGGCAAGACGCGGACGTGGTCGTCCTCTCACGAAACGTGTTGCGTTGCACGTGTCCGCGCGATGTCAGCAACACGTACGTCGCGGCAACCATCGTGGACGGTGCTCTCGCGTACGAGGCCTGAAAGCGCTCAGCCTCAAGCGGTCAACGCCTGATGCGAGGCTCCTGGGAGTCTCCCCGGACGCTAGGGTCTTCACCAGGTTTGCGATAGTAGAACCACATTACCACCACCAGAGCCAGGCCCAGCACAATCAACCAGACAACCCTGCCCGGATGGATGGGATTGTCCTTGGTTGAACCCTGGGCTACCACAACAACAGAGGTCGCGTGAATGTCAGTCTCCCCCTGGTGGTCGGCGCAGGCTCGATGAAAGACGCCTGTCACTACGACAGTATCGCCAATGGTGCGATAATCCTCAGTCCATGATATGACAGGCATGGACACTGTCCTGGGAACGAACACGCCCATCGCGCTGTTGTTGCCATCCGAAAGATTCAGCCATGTGCCATCAGACCGAGCGAGCACGTCCTCAAGTACTTCACCCCTGAACGACACGGTCTTGCCATCCCAGCTGGCCGAATGCTCCACGAGTTCTGTCGTTGTCACCAGTGGTGGTTCCTGTGCCAGCACATGTCCAGGGACAAGCGCAAGCAGGAGTATTGTCATGCCAAGATAAACTGCTATGCGTCGCTTCATGCCGCCACCTTCTGCCGTTTCAGGCTCCTGAAGCTCGCCGCAATGAACCCGAACAAAGTAAACACCGATAGGAACTCCAGTCGCCCCATCCACATCTCAACGATGTACACGACCTTAAGGAGCGTTGGCATTGTCGCCTGCGTTATGCCACAGGAAAGGCCAGTGTTGCTGCCTGCCGACACTGACTCAAAGAACGCGTCAGCCATGGGGTACCCGTACGCCATGCCAACGACCGCACCGACAACGTAGATAAGCACGTAGAGGACTACGATCACAGCCGCGCTTTTCACTGCGCCATCTGTCAATGTGTTGTCACGGATGTGGTGATAGTGGCCCACGACGATGGCACGTTCCGGTGACAGCAGCTTCCTGACGTCAGTCACAATTCCCTTGAAGATGATTCCCATGCGCATACCCTTGAAGCCACCACCGGTCGACGCTGCGCTGGCTCCTATCGCCATCGCGATAGTCAAGGCGAGCATGCCAAGGGGACCCCATTCCCGGACAAGGGTGCGAGCATAGATGTTGGATTGGCCCGTCGTCGTGTGCGCGGAAATGAGTTGAAAGAATCCCCTTCTGAAAAGCGCCACCGCGTTAGGATAGACACCTCGCTGCATGAGCGCAAGACACGTGAGAGAAAAGGTCGTAAGAACAGTGATGGTGAATGAGACGATTTCGACGTTGCGCAGAATCTCTTTCCGGTTGCCCGTCCAGACCGCGTAGTGCAGGGCAAAGTTAAACGAACCAAGAATCATGAACACCATACTGACGATTTCCATCGGAAGGCTATGGTAATAGAGCATATTCTGGCTGTAGGGAGCAAATCCCCCGGTGCTCCACGCAGACATGAAGATGTAGGCACCATGAAAGAACGCCAGTTGCGGCTTCATCCCCGAGGCAATTGCCAGAATACCGAGAACTGCAGTCCCGATGAACAGATAAATCAGTGAAATGCGCCATATCTGCACTGCGATGTGCCGCACATTGGGTACCAGCTTCTCATCCTTGCCTTCGCCCACCATCAGCTTGTATGCACCACCTGTGGAACCAATCAGAAAGGTCAGGGCCAGTACAACGATTCCCTGGCCCCCAACATAGGTCAACAGATGGCGCCACATGTTGAGTCCCTGCGAGACGTGGTCAAGGTCCTGCAGGAGAAAGAGCCCTGTCGTTGTATAGCCACTCATCGTATCAAAGCAGGCATCCAGCAGCGACAATGCATGTCCACTGAGGATATAGGGAACCGCGGACAGTACCATGGCTACCAGCCAGGACGCCGCGGCGATGACCATGGCATGCGTGAGCCCCGGCGTGTTTCTGGTACGCGAAATCAGTGCGAGGAGGTACCCTACAAGTAGCGTCAGAACAATGGACAGGCCGAAATCGATGGCCGACTGCCACTCTCTGAACACCAGACTCGTAACCATTGGCACGAGCATCAGCAGGCCTACGCCAATCGTAATGAGTCCCGTGTAATAGCCTATGATGCGGAAATCTTCCCTCCAGACTCTGCGCACCATTGTCTACCGCCCGATGAAGAACAACTGCGAAATCAGGTATCCGGCCACGATCAGGACACCTGCCCACACAAGCTCGGTGGCCATGCCGAGTACCTCGTTACGTCCCCCCGCTCGGTGTCTTGTGGGAGACTGCACCCGATGACCATTCATGTCTTGCGGAAGACGTCTCTGAACTGCTCTTCGGTGTCCGGGGCAACAAGGCCGACAACGGTATCATCGGCATTCAGCTGGCTGGCTCCCCGAGGAAAGACAATATCCCCACCATGCATGATTGAAACGACCACACAACCCCTGGGCCAGGATACTTCCCGCATGGTCTTCCCAACTACCGGCGAATCGGACGGAACTTGAAGTTCAACGAGCACTGCCTTGCCCTTTGCCAGCGTGACGAGAGGAATCAGGTCATGTACGACGATTCCTTCCTCGATGACCGTTGCAAGAATGTTGGTTGAGTTCAGTGCGAAGTCCACGCCGATCTTGTGGAAGACATCCTCGTTGCGCGGGTCATTGATGCGGGCCGTTGTGAGCGGCACGTGAAATCGTACCTTCGCGAGTTGGCACGCCACAAGGTTGTTCGCATCATCCCCGGTCACCGCTGCAAATCGGTCAGTCTTCTCCATTCCCGCATCAATCAAGGCAGAGATGTCGCAGCAGTCCCCATTGATCACCAGTGCCTTTCCCCACTCTGACAGAGCTTCGCACGCCTTCGCGTCCTGTTCGATAATGGCAACGTCATGCCCCTTTCCAACGAGCAGCCGGGCAAGATACGAGCCTACCTTTCCGCCACCTGCGATTACGATATACATGTTCTGCCTCTCACCGACGGAAGATCGTTTTCAGTCGTGGCACGTCAGAGATATGCAGGGCGAGCATGAGGCGGTCCCCGTCGGCAAGGACATCTCCAGCCTTCGCCAACACTGTGTTCCCATCGTGTGTCACCGAGATCACCTTGAAGCCATCCAAAGCCTCAAGTTCAGCTACCGTTCGTGCTGCGACGCCAGAGTTGTAGGCAACTTCCACCAACTCGATGTTGTCTCCTGGCAGGACGAAGTGCATGTCATCGTGGCGAATCAGAAACTTGCTGTAAATGATGTTGGCGGCTGAGGTGGTCGGACAGACGGTGTCGAGTCCCAGGGCCCGGTACGTTTCTCCCTTAATGGGGTCAAACACACGGGCAATTACCATCGGTACCTTGAAGATGTTCTTGGCCACCTGCGCAGCCATAATGTTCATGTTGTCGCCTTCAGTAACGGCGGCGAACCCGTCAGCATGCTCAATACCCGCCGACTTGAGGACGTCAATGTCGAATCCCACGCCTGCTACGGTCGTTCCGTTGAAGTCGTCGCTGAGTCGAGCGAAATTGTCAGCGTTGCGGTCCACAACAGCCACATCGTGGCCCTCCCTGGATAGTCTTGTGGCTAGCGTGGAACCAAGGCGTCCACAGCCGACAATAACAATGTACATGGTCTCATCTCCCCCTGAGTCCCGATGACAGACTCAAGTCACAAAGGCGGAAGTATACCTTTCGCCTCTGGAATGTCAACATGGTCAAACACCAACACACGGCGCAAAATTCACACACGCCGGAGGGCCCCGCGACGCTTCCCTCCATAATCATAGTCGGAAACGCCACACAGGGCAGTCTCACGGCCCGGTTGCAGCCTTAGCCCTTCTGTGGTACGATAAGCCGCAGGTGACAGTGACGTGGAGACAGACGATGGCACAAGAGGAAGAAGAACTCATCAGGACCAGCCCGCGAGGCAGTCCCCCGCGTCGGAAGCGCCCCGCGGCATTACCCATCTGGGGTGAGTCAAGCGCCGTCATGGCGCTGTACCATAGCGGAGTACTCGCAGACATCGCCATAACACTTGGTATCCTCGGGTTTTTCTATGGCTTGACTCAGGTGAGCCAGGAGTGGACGGGCATTTTGAGACCGACAGTGGTAATTGACCTGTCCTTGCAGTCCTTGCCCCGCTATACGTTTTTCTCCCTCATCAGAGGGCTCGCCGCTTACGGCGTGTCACTCGGGTTCACCATCGTCTACGGTTACTGGGCGGCCAAGGACCGGCTGGCTGAGAAACTTCTTGTCCCCATTCTAGACATTCTCCAGAGCATCCCCGTACTGGGTTTCATGCCGGGCCTCGTCCTGGCACTTGTTTCACTCTTCCCATCGAGCAATGCAGGGCTCGAGCTGGCCTGCATTGTCATGATCTTTACAGGCCAGGCATGGAACATGACGTTCAGCTTCTACAACTCCCTCAAGTCAGTCCCTCAATATCTCCAGGAAGCCGGAACTGTCTACCACTTCGGTTGGTGGCAGCGGCTCACACAGATTGAGATGCCGTACAGCGCTGTCGGCCTCATCTGGAACAGCATGATGAGCATGGCCGGAGGCTGGTTCTTTCTCATGGTTACCGAAACCTTCCAACTGGGGGACAGGGACTTCCGCCTGCCTGGCATCGGCTCCTACATGTCTGTCGCGGTTGACAGCGGCGATACGAAGGCAATGATAGGGGCTGTCGTGGCGATGATCCTCATGATTGTGGCCCTGGACCAGCTGCTGTGGCGCCCCATCGTCGTCTGGGCCCAGAAGTTCCGCATTGAGGACACTGCTCAGGAAGAAGCCATGGAATCCTGGTTTCTGGATCTGCTGCGACATTCTCACATTCTGCGCTGGTTCGGATTGATCGGTGCCTCGGTGCGCCAAGCCTTCCACAGGTTTGCAGTTCAAGCGCCCCACGCACCGGAAGCGAGAGTAGTCGACAATGCTGCTTCTTCTCACCGCTCCGAAGATACCCAGAAGCATGGAGCCGCTGGAATCCTGATTTCACGTCTTGCATTCGTTCTGTTGGCTGCTGGTCTGGCTGTTGCACTCTTTCAGGTCGTTCGCCTGCTTGCGTCAGTTTCCGGCGCTGAATGGGTCCACCTGGTGCAGAGCGACCTTCTGACGCTCGCACGTGTTACGGCAGCACTTCTCCTGGGAACCGTCTGGACGGTGCCCTTGGGCATCAGGATTGGACTCTCGCCCAGGTTGTCCCGCATCATGCAGCCGGTCGTGCAGGTGGCCGCCTCGTTTCCCGCACCCATGTTGTTTCCTGCCGTTATTCTCATTCTCACGTCGCTGAATATCACGATTGGTGTTGGGAGTATCGTCCTTATGCTGCTGGGAACTCAGTGGTACATTCTGTTCAACGTGATCGCCGGCGCGCAGGCTATTCCATCTGACCTCAAGGAAGCTGCCGCCAATTACCACTTCACTCCCCGCCAGAGATTCTGGTCCCTGTACGTTCCGGCGGTTTTTCCTTACCTCGTGACAGGATGGGTTACTGCGGCAGGCGGCGCCTGGAACGCCAGCATTGTGGCAGAGACGGTGACGTTTCGCGGAAGCACGCTCACGGCACGAGGCATTGGGGCGGTTATCAGCCAAGCGGCCTTCAGCGCCAGATTCGGAGAGTTGTCAGGAGCCATTCTCATCATGGCTCTGACAGTGGTCCTGATCAATCGTTTTGTATGGCGCCCACTCTACGCCGTCGCCAGCACCAGGTACAACCTCAGCAAGTAAAGGAGCACTCATGGCAGAAACAATCACTCAGCAGCCCGTTCTCCTTGCGAGCGACCACATCACGCACCTGTTTCCCATGCCCAATGGCAACATGATGACGGTCCTTGAAGACATCACCATGGACATACGCAAGGGAGAAATCATCTGCATCATAGGGCCATCTGGTTGTGGCAAGTCGACGTTCCTTCGGATTCTGGCCGGTCTCATCCGTCCTTCAAAGGGCAAGATCCTGTCGCGCGGCAAGGAGATGACGGGCCTCACACCGGGCGTTGCGATGGTGTTCCAGATGTTCGCGCTGTTCCCATGGATGACTGTCAGCGAGAACATACAGTCGGTGCTGGTTGCTCAGCACCTGCCCGAGGATGAAGCGCGGCGTCGCGTCAACTCGGTCATCAAGATGGTTGGCCTCGAAGGATTCGAGGAGGCATATCCCCGCGAAATCTCGGGTGGAATGAAGCAGCGAGTTGGTATAGCACGGGCACTGGCCGTTCAGCCCGAGCTTCTGTTCATGGACGAACCCTTCAGCGCCATCGACGCGCTGACAGCCGAGTCCCTGAGAGCAGACGTGGTAGATATCTGGGAGGAGGCAGAAGGACAGCCGGCGTCCATCCTTATGGTCAGCCACGATATCAAGGAGGTCGTGTACATGGCGGACCGCATTGTCATCTTCTCCGCCAACCCCGGCCGCATCAGAGCTGTTGTTCCAAACAATCTCCCGCGGCCACGGGACTACCGGGGTGCCGACTTCCTTGCAATGGTTGACTATCTGCATGACATCATCACGACAAACGAGCTGCCCGATGTTCCTCCGTCTGTGGTGAGCACTCCGTCTCAACCAGTGTACGAACCTCTTCCACCGGTATCCTCGAGCGACGTCGTCAGCTTCGTCGAGTACCTTGACAGCCACGGTGGCCAAGGTGACGTGTTCGTTCTTGCACATGAATTCGGAAAAGAGTTCAGCGAACTGATCAACATCGTCAAGTCCGCAGAAATGCTGGGGTTCATCGAGACCCCCAAGCAACGCACAATCCTGACGCCACTTGGCAAGCGGTTTGCCAACATGGACACGGAAGAACAGAAGATCGTCTGGAAGCAGCAGATACTGACGCTGAATGTCTTCAAGACCATCTACGCAGATGTGCAGGCATCAAGAAATGGAACCATGCTTGATGACGAGGTGCAGGAACGCCTTGCACAACTGCTCCCCAACGAGAACCCCGAGTTCACGTTCGCAACGCTCATCAACTGGGCCCGTTTTGGCAACCTCCTTGCTTTCGATGAGGATTCCGACGAGGTGACGCTCCAATAGACCTGGAGTCACGTTTGTTCCGCATACCCCCCGACTTCCACGGGGCGTGTGTTGACAGCCTGCGGGGAGTTGTATAATAACTCGTTGTTGATTTTCAGGCCTGATGCTTTTGTCGAATGTCCGCTGGATCCAGCGTGTGGAGGAACAGAAATGAAATTGCTCATCATCCCGGTCATTGCCGGTCTCATGTGTATCGGAGCTGCGCTTGTATCATTTCTCCAGTTGAGGGCAGCGAAGGTGTCGACACCCAAGATGACCGAAATTGGAAGTTACATTGGGCTTGGCGTACGAGCCTACCTGTCGCGTCAACTGCGTTCCATCCTTCTTGTCACCCCCGTGGTAGCTCTTGTGCTGGGCTTTACGCTTGGCATCTGGGTTGCTGTTACTTTCGTGCTCGGCGTCTTCACGTCGCTTGTGACTGCGTACATGGGCATGAGCGCTTCCACGCGCGCCAACGTCAAGACCGCCGATGATGCTACGACGTCCATGAGAGCTGCATTTCACCGAGCAGTGTCCGGCGGTTCCATCATGGGTTTCTCGATCACTGGCTTCAGCCTCGTTGTATTGTCCATCCTGTATCTTCTGTTCAAGGACCCCAATCCTCTCGTAGGCTTTGGATTCGGAGCCAGCCTTGCAGCTTTGTTTGCTCAGATAGGAGGGGGCATCTATACGAAGGCGGCTGACATCGGCGCTGACCTCGTCGGCAAGGTTGAGGCAAACATCCCGGAAGACGACCCCCGGAACCCTGCCGTTGTGGCGGACCTCGTCGGAGATAACGTAGGCGATTGCGCAGGACGAGGTTCCGACCTGTTCCAGACGTTCTCCGATGACATCGTTACGGGCATGGTAGTCGCTCTCACGCTTGTACCCAAGTACGGTCCGTCGGTACTCTTCTTCCCCATGCTGCTTCAGTCCTCCGGACTCATTGCATCCATGCTCGGCGTTCTGTCCATCCGCCTCTTCAGCCGAAGGCCTCCCGAAACCGCCTTCTACTTCGGGATGGCGGTGACAACCGTCCTGGCCGTTCTCGGGTCCTACCTGGTGAGCCACTTCGTGGTTCACGACATGGCCTTGTTCATCGGAACCTGTCTGGGGATAGCAACGACACTGGTTTCGTCAGTGATCACGAGGTACTACGCAGGTTCTTCCGGCAGACCTGTCCACCAGATCGCCGAGGCCTCCAAGCGGGGTGTTGCCCTCAATGTGATCACAGGCCTTTCTATCGGGCTTCAGAGTCCGCTCGCGTCTATTGTCATGATTGTGATTGCAGTCGCGGCCGCATACTTCATATCCGGCGGATCGCTGCTCGCGATTGTGTCGGTCAACATTGGGACTGACCTGCTTATCGGGTACATCATGACTGCAGACGCTTTCGGCCCAATCACCGACAACGCGTCAGGCATTGCCGAGATGTCAGGAGCCCATGAGCAGGTGGTACATTCGCTCTCCCAGCTGGATTCTGTGGGCAACACCATGAAGGCAACAACCAAGGCGTATGCCATGTCCTCAGGGACAGTAACTTCGTTTGTCCTGTTCTCTACATACTTTGCACTCGTTGGACTCAAGAGCATGAACGTCATGGAACCGTACTCCATAGCATTCATCCTCCTTGGCGTCTGCCTTCCCTACCTCATCAGTTCGCTGACCATCGGCTCTGCAGCCAAGACAGCCGTGCTCATGGTTGATGAGGTCCGTCGGCAGTTCCGGACGATTCCGGGAATCCTCAAGGGAGAAACACTGCCCGACTATGCCACCTGCATTGACATTTCAACCCGCAACGCACTCAAGGAGATGATACTTCCAGGAGTTATCAGCATTGCCGTTCCCATTATCGTTGGCCTTGTCTTCGGTCATTGGGCTCTTGGGGCTCTTCTTATCGGAGCCGTGCTGGGTTCTGCGCTACTGGGGCCATTCTTCAACAACACGGGCACAGCCTTCGACAACGCCAAGAAGCTCATCGAGGACAGCGGCCGCAAGGGATCCTTCGAACACCAGGCAGCAGTAGCCGCTGACACGGTAGGCGACCCGCTCAAGGACGTGGCGGGACCCGCCCTGCTTATCTTCATGAAACTCATCGGGATGGCCGCGCTGCTGATCGCAGGAATCAAGCCTCTGTTCTAGCTCTCGCCGCCGGCGGGACACCCGCATGGTGCCCACAGGATTTCCGGCCCTCTGCCGGAGAGGTGGACCCATGCTGACTGCCTTCTGCAGGGGCAGCGCTATGACCCCTTGAGGGACTGGGCATTTGCGGCAACGATGACAGTTGACAGCGACATGAGAACTGCTCCGACAGCGGGGTTCATGACAAACCCCGCGCCTGCAAGCACGCCCGCCGCGAGGGGAATAGCCACAACGTTGTAGGCCAGGGCCCACACCAGGTTCTGGACCATCTTCCGATAGGTCTTGCGGGCGACGAGGATCAATGTCACGACGTCTCTCGGATCATCGCGCACGAGGATAACATCCGCTGTTTCAATCGCTATGTCGGTACCAGTACCGATGGCAACGCCAACATCTGCCTGGGCAAGCGCCGGCGCGTCATTGATCCCATCGCCCACCATGGCCACCACCAGCCCCTCGTCCTGGATATCACGGACCCTGGCCGCCTTGTTGCCCGGCATCACTTCCGCAACAACCTCGTCCAGTCCCAGGTCGGCCGCAACCACAGACGCCGATGCACTCGAATCTCCGGTAAGCATGGCGGTCTTGATCTTCATGGCGTGCAGTGCAGCGATGGCTTCCCGCGATTCGGGACGCACCATGTCAGACAGCAGGATGGCTCCCAACACCGTATCGTCCTGCAGCACGACTACCACAGTCTTCCCCTCTTCATCCACTTCACGGCCTTTCAGCTCAGCAGGCCACGCAAGCCCGTGTTCGCTGAGGTACCCCGGACGAACTACTGCCACCACATGACCGCCGACCTCTGCCCTCGCACCGATTCCCGGCAGCGCCTCAAAGGCCTCTACCTGCTCCAGATCAGGCGACTGCAGCCGCGCAGCGTTGACGATGGCGCGAGCAATGGGGTGCTCGGACTGGATCTCAACGGAGGCAGCGAGACGCAGCACTTGAGCGGGCGCAGAGAACCCGTGAGCAGCAATTACGTTCTGGACACTCAGTATTCCAGTTGTCAGAGTACCAGTCTTGTCGAAGATGACCGCGTTGACCGAGCGTGCAGATTCGAAGGCCGTCCTGTCACGCAACAGGAGTCCCCGCTGGGCCAGCAGGCCGGTCGACCTCGCGACAACAAGCGGAATGGCGAGGCCCAGTGCATGAGGACATGCCGTCACCATGACAGTCACAGTGCGTTCCAGGGCAAATGCGAGCCCCTTGCCAAGCGCCATCCACACACCCATTGTCAGGACACCCGCACCGAGAGCGGCGATAGTCAACCACATGGCAGCCCGGTCCGCAAGGTCCTGGGTTCTCGAACGAGCCTCCTGTGCACGTCTCACCAATGATACAACCTGTGCCAGGTAGGTTTCCTCGCCGACTTTCTGCACGACAATGGTCAGTGCTCCGTCCTCATTGACTGAGCCACCGATGACCCTGTCTCCGACTGCTTTTGCTATGGACTTCGACTCTCCCGTCAGGAGCGCCTCATTGACGCCTGAACGCCCCTGTTCGACGGATCCATCGGCAGGTATCTTCTCTCCGGGCCTGACCAGTATGCGGTCTCCCACGCGCAGGTGCGCGACGGCGTGGTCCATCACTGTTCCATCCGGCATGAAGACATGGGCCGTTGAGGGCAGGAGACTGGCGAGGTTCTCGAGAGCGCGCGATGCCGCCATGAGCGATGACATTTCTATCCAGTGGCCAAGCAACATGATGTCTATAAGCGTTGCCAGCTCCCAGTAGAAACTCATCCCCGCCAGGCCCAAGGAGACCGCCACGCTGTAGAAGAAGGCGACGCTGATCGCCATTGCTATGAGTGACATCATTCCGGGTCTTCGTGCTCTCAGTTCCTGAACTGAACCTCGGAGAAAGGGGCTGCCTCCATAGCAATACACAAACGCGGATAGTGCCATCAGCACCCAATCTGAGCCGGCAAACAGCGGGCCCCTGTCGAGGTGCAGAAACGCAAGGATCGGTTGCGACAGTAGAAGGATAGGAACCGTGGCCACCAGGCACACCCAGAATCTCCTGCGAAAGTCGCGAACCATGCTGCCGTGGTGGTCGTGAGCCATGCTTCCATGCTCATGGTTCATCGCGTGCATCGAATGGTTCATGCCACCGACTGGCTCCCCTTCTGGCATGCTCATCTGTTCGTCTTCGCGCCCTCGCATGTCGCTACCCTGTCCCGAATGTTCCACAGTGGCCTCCTGCAGACCAGTCTATGCGCGGAAGCTGGGGCTGCAATTCCCTCCCGTTTCATCAGGCACCTGGCCGCAAGAGTCAGTCAGGGGAAATACCTAGGGACCAATGGCATCATGGCGGATTCATGCATAATTCACACTTTAGCAGTCACAAATGACGAGTGCCAATTGTATAATAGGTGCAACCCGAAAGGGCAGTGGAAACACCCCTGAGGGAAATCACTCACATGCGAGGAGGTGTGTGCTATGGCAATGAGATATGACCCGTTTGAAGAACTGAGGAGAGTTGAGGAACAGATGGACAGCCTGTTTACGAGCTTCTTTGGGGGACCGCGCAGTCGGTTTGCAGCCCTGCCTGGAGCCAAGAGCGCCGCAACCTCGGCCCTGGCCCCGGTTGGTGATTTTTCGATGCCGTCTATCGAGGTACAGGAAGACGATGCCAAGTACACGGTCAAGGTTGACCTTCCGGGAGTGGACAAGAAGGACATCCACGTGAAGGTTCATGACAATGTGCTGGCTGTCACTGCTGAGACCAAGAGCGAGACGGAGAAAGGGAGCAAGAAGGCCGGCAACTACTACTCCGAACGATACTATGGACGCTACTATCGTGAGATTCCGCTGGGTTCCAATATCGATGAGGAACATATCAACGCGTTGCACGAGAACGGTGTGCTGACCCTGGAGCTTCCAAAGAAGGCACTGCCCGAAGCTGCCGCCAAGGAGATTGCTATCAAGTAATCCTGTTCCACCCGGTTTCGTCTGCCCCGGAGCGATCCGGGGCTTTTCTATTGTGCCCCTTTCCAGCAGTACTATGATGTGGTGGAAGTATCAGGCGTTTCCTCACAATGCGGGAGGAGCACATGAACGACAACAGGAAGCAGGCCAAGCGCACCAAGATCGTGGCTACGCTCGGCCCGGCATCGGATTCAGAGACTATGGTCCAGGACCTGGCAGAGCGCGGCGTCGATGTGTTCCGCATCAACTTTTCGCACGGAACAGACGAGGAACGCCTTAGGAAGATCGCTACCGTGCACGCTGTCCGTGCAGGACGCAACCTGCCACTTGCCGTTCTGCAGGACCTTCAGGGCCCAAAGATACGCCTCGGAACTTTCAGCAAAGGCCCGGTCGAGATCAAGACCGGGGCGTCGTTCCAGCTGACAACTCATCAGGTAGACGGAAGCGAGGCTGTTGCAACCGTGGACTATCCTGCACTTCCCGACGAAGTACGCCCCGGTGAGCATATCTTTATTGACGATGGGCTCGTGCGTCTTCAAGCGCGCGAAGTCCGGGGGGACACCATTGTCACCGAGGTCCTCAAGGGCGGCATGGTGTCAGACCACAAGGGAGTCAACTTTCCGGAGTCAGACCTGCACATTCCCTCGATCACGGACAAGGACCGTCATGACCTCGTAACTGGCATGCACGCCGGCGTTGATTACGTTGCCATCTCGTTTGTGCGCACGGTCGAGGATGTGCGCGAAGTGCGAGCGCTCATGGAGGCCCATGGCGGTCACATCCCGATTATTGTCAAGATAGAGAAGTGGCAGGCCGTGCAGAACATCGAAGAAATCCTGGACGCAGCCAATGGCATCATGGTGGCGCGAGGAGATCTGGGCGTCGAGATGCCTATCGAACAGGTTCCCCTGATCCAGAAACGACTTATCGCTCTCTGCAATCAGAAGGGCAAGCCTGTCATTACAGCCACTCAGATGCTGAACTCGATGGTGGACAATCCGTCTCCGACGCGAGCAGAGGTCACTGACGTTGCGAATGCGATTTTCGACGGGACCGATGCCGTGATGCTGAGCAATGAGACGGCTGCAGGAAGATTTCCTGGCGAGGCCGTCGACACCATGAGGAGGGTCATCTTCGCTACGGAAAGCAGTGACCTCTACGAGGCAGCCATGCGGGCGCGGCCCGCCGAGTCCGCCTCTGACACCGCGGACGCCATTGCGTACGCCGCCGTGCGCACTGCGCATTCGGTCGGCGCCCGACTTATCGTCTGCGCAACTGAATCCGGCAGGACTGCGACCCTGATTTCGCGTTACCGCCCGGGCATGCCAATCCTTGCCCTGACGCCCAGCGATGCCGTTCAGCGCCGCCTTGCACTGTACTACGGCGTCATTCCCGTACTCGCAAGACAGTTTGCGAGCGTCGACGATATTCTTCACATCGCAACGATTGCTTCCCGCGCATCCGGGCTTGCCTGCACCGGTGACAAGATTGTCATCACTGCCGGTTCGCACGCCGGGGTCGCCGGCAGTACGAATCTCATCAAGGTTCAGGATATCGACGACATCTAGCCGACCATCGTGGAAACACTGCTCAGCTGCTAGACTGAGTACTGCAAGTGACAGCATTCGTGAGGTGACCGGAATCTGCATCAAGGAGGGACAGCCGTGAAACGAAAGGCCTCGTATCTGAAGATTTTCCTGCTTGGGTTCGGCTTCTTTGGCATTTCCGTTCTGTGGGCTCTGTACAACTCCGATGTGCCAATCATGCTCAAGGACGTCTATGGCCTCTCCTATACGGCGTCAGGATGGGTCATGAACATCGACAACATCCTTGCAATCACGCTCATTCCACTGGTGGGCTTCTGGTCTGACCACGTCTGGACCCGCATCGGCCGCCGCATGCCGTTTATCCTCTCGACCTTGCCTGTGGCAGCCGTTCTCTTCGCGGCCGTGCCATGGATCCCGGCGTGGCTTGGTTCGGGCGCTCCCTCGCTTCTCGGATTCATCCTCGTTCTGTTCTTCGTCAATATCTGCATGGGCATCTCACGATCCCCCGTCATCGCGCTCATGCCAGATCTCGTACCGCCAGAAGAGAGATCGCCTGCCAATGGCGTCATCAACTTCATGGGCGGCTTCGGGTCACTCATCGTCTACTTCGTGATTGGCAAGCTTTCCGCCACCAACCGGCCGCTTGGATTTGCCATCGCGGGAGGAACAGTACTGCTTGCTGCACTCATTTTGTTCGTCTCCATCAACGAGCCACGCGACGCTCTCGACCGTACTGCTTCTCAGGCAAAGCGCACGGATTTCTCGCTGCTGCGACAGCTGTGGACACCCAGGTACCGCAGTCTGCTGCTGGTATGCCTTGCGATCTTCTTCTGGTTCATCGCCTACAACGCCATAGAAACGTATTATCCGGCCTACATGCACAATGAGAGTCCTGCCGTCAAGGCAATGATAACCCGGCTGGGAACGTCCACTCCGACCGACCCGACACTTGCAGAGGAACTGAACACGCTGCGGCAGAGCTCTGAGGCAAGTGCAAAGACGAACCTCGGTGTCTTCTCCGTAGCATTCATGCTGCTGTCCATCCCGGCGGGCCTCATCGGCAAGCGGCTCGGGCGGAGGACGACCATCCTGATTGGTTTAGGTGGCGTCACCATCATGGTGCTCCTGCTGGCCCTTGGTCTTGCGAGTTCGGGAGCGATCCCGGTGTTCCTGTTCGGCGGACTTTCATGGGCTCTCGTCAACATCAATTCGCTCCCCACAGTACTAGATATGGGCAATCTGGAGATGGTAGGAGCGCTCACGGGCGTGTACTACTTCTTCTCCCAGGCGGCCAACATTGTAAGCCCGCCACTCGTGGGATGGATTGCGGACCTTGCGGGAGGAACCATGTCGGTCATGTTCCCCTATGCAGCCCTGTTCTTTATCCTCTCAGGCGTGTGCATGCTGTTCATGCATCCGGGGGACAGGCCTGCAGCTGCCTCCACCACCTGACACTCCTGCCCGCCTCATAGCATACAAACAAACGCACCCCACCTTCCGGTGGGGTGCGTTTTCCCTTGGACTCGTACAACTACCGCCAGCGCGGAGGCAACGTGATGTGACCGCTGTTCAAACCCTTGCGTCTGCGACTTGCGGAGCCAAGCTTCATCGTAAGGATGCGATCACTCGAGAAGATTCGTGCCGCAACCACTGCAAGGAGCCCGAACACAACGGACTCGTAGACAATGCCAAGGATGACTGTCTGAAAGTTCCGGGCAAAAATCAACTGCGGAGCAAGGAACGGATGCGAAAATGGAATAGCGTAGATCAGCCACTTGAGAACTGGGGACGCCGTACCGAGGTCTACGAACATGGACAGAAGGTAGGGAAGCAGGACGAGCATCATCACGGGCGTAATGACGACCTGAGCGCTCTTGATGTCTTCAGCGGCTGCCCCAAGGATGACGGCCAGAGCCAGAGCCACCATAATGGCAGCAAAGACGCTCAAACCCAACAGCACGTAGCCACGCGCATCGAGCACAAGCCCCAGTTTTCGGACAGCAGCCGACACTGCTTCGGAAACATTGCCGCCCGTTCCCACCAGACTGCCCATGTAACTTCTCATTCCAACCATGTACGCCGCAGCAGTCACGAGTGCGACCAAACCCGATGCCGTCATCTTGGCCGTCACCAGGGCACCTCTGCCGACCGGAGTCGACAGCAGCGTCTCCAAGGTCTTGTTCTCCTTCTCGCCGGCGATCGAAGCAGCAATCATTTGCGCCGACATCATGATGACCATAAACAGCACGATAGGTATCAGCAGGGTCTGCTGTGTCACGACGCTCACGACTGCCTGGGGGCTCACCTCGGCAGACACAGTTCCCACTGTCACAAATGACTGAGAGCTGATGGCGTTCCGGACCATGGCGGGATCGAGACCCGAGCTGTCTGCGCGCAGGTATGCGTCTCCAATCGACTCGTTCATCGCGCTCAGTGCAGCATCCATTCTGAACGTTCCCTGAATACCTGTCATGGAAAAGCTGCGAATAATCGTGTAAGTCTGCACGGTTTGTGGCTTTCGCGCAAGAATGCCGGACTCAAAACCCTGCGGAATAACCATGACCGCGATTGCACTGCGATCCTGCACGGCCTTTGTGACAACTTGCTCGACTGGCCCCTCATAGACGGGAGTGACTGTGAAATTCGCCTTGGCAAGAATTCCGGTCAGCATGCCCGACGTGCCGGAGTGGTCGAGGTCAAGAACCGTGACAGGTTGAGGAGCACTTTGCTTCTGCTGCTCCTGGTTGATGACTCTGCCAAGGAACCCGTAAATGACCATGACGAGGAGGATCGGAATCAGCATCTGCCATGTAAGCATCTCCCGAAGCTCTTTCTTGAAGACAACGACGAATCTCCTCATCTCTGCACCACCTCGACAAAGACCTCCTCAAGGTTCGCCTTGCCATACCTGTCCTTGAGCTCCGCGGGAGATCCTACCTCGTGAATCGTTCCCTTGTCGACAATCGCAACGCGGTCCGACAGATACTCGATTTCCAGCATGTTGTGACTCGACAGCAGGACAGCCATGCCCGCCTGCGCAGCTCTCCGGATGGACTCGCGGATGTCAATCGCTGCAACGACGTCCAGCCCGCTGGTGGGTTCATCGATAATCGCAAGCTTGGGAGCAGTCATGACAACGCGGGACAGCAGCAGCTTGCGAGTCATTCCCTTGCTGTAGGTGCCGATCTTGTCGTGCAGACGTTCGCCGAGTCCCGAAACGGCTGCGGCAGTGTCCACATATCCGCGTGCAGTGGCAGTATCGGCTGCAAAGAGGTCTGCCATGAAGTTCAGATACCCCAGCCCAGTCAGGTTCTTGTAGGCGCCCGCCTCCTCAGGCAGGTAGCTGATAATCTCCCGGACAGCAGCTGCCTGGCGCCCGACATCCATCCCATACACACTGGCAGAGCCGGAGGTAGGCTGTAGAATCGTAGCCACGATGCGCAAGGTTGTAGTCTTGCCAGCGCCGTTCGGCCCGATAAGAGCGAAGATCTCCCCGGGGGCAACCTCAAAACTGATGCCGTGCAGGGCTTCCAGCGCCCCGTAGCTTTTTCTGAGTCCACTGACCACAAGTGCCTGTTCCACTGAAGCACCTCCCGTGTTCCATGTTACTATCCTCTGCCATCCGGGCAACAAAGACGACCATCATTACCAGAGGTGGCAGCGGCTATGCAAGAATGTCCTCAAGAAACCGTATGGCAGGCTCGGACTGCCCGTCGACAAGAACGCTGATAGCATCCACATGAACGCCCCGACATGGCCTCGGCAGACCCTCGATACCCGCAGCCAATGCAGCGGCAGTGGAGCGCCGCAGGTGCTCCTGTTTCCTGCGGTCGATTGCCTCAAGAGGATCGCCAAACGCCGCATTCCTCCGCGTCTTGACTTCGATGACGTGAATCTCACCCCGTCGCTCCGCGATGATGTCAAGCTCGCCATAGGGCGTGCGCAGATTACGGCGCACGACACGGAACCCCTGCTGCATCAACCACGCAGCAGCCAAATCCTCACCCGTGGTGCCGAGTTCCCTGTTGTGGTCGCGGTGCAAAAGGCAGCTCCTCGGTCGTTACGAGTTCCCTGATGACAAAGCTGTGACGGTGCTCGGCGGACAGACCCCGCTTTCGGATGGCATCAATGTGCTCCTGCGTCCCATAGCCCACGTTCCCTTCAAATCCGTACCCATGGACGCGGCGCGACAGATCTACCATGGTCCGGTCCCGGGTCACCTTGGCCGCAATACTTGCTGCTGCAACAGAAAGAAGAAGCGCATCTGCATCGACAACAGCCAGAGCAGCCACCGGTTGTGTTTGAAGGAAAGGAGGGAGCAGCGACCCATCAACAACGACGCCGATACGCGCGGTGCTGCCCCAGCGCTCCTGAACCTGTGGAAGCAACAGTCGAAAGGCCATTTCCATCGCCTCATACGTAGCCTGCAGGATTCCGCAAGCATCAATCTGCGCGGCGCTGGCACATCCGGTGGCAACAAGGGCATGAGCAGGAAGCAGTTCGAATGCCTGCTCACGTTGCCTTCTGCTGAGAACCTTCGAGTCGTTGATGAACCCTGTGCCACTTGCGTCCGTTACCGCGCACGCGCCGGCATAAACCGGCCCAGCCAGTGCTCCCCGGCCAGCTTCGTCGATGCCAATGATGGCGTCAAAACCGTACCGGATTCTGACACCTTGTTCCATGAGCGCCAGAGCTTCATGCCGCACGATGGCCTCCAGGCGCAACCAGGACCTGCTGACAGAACGAGGGCTGCGCGAACCGGTTACTGTGCCACGACAGTCAGAGCCCGAAGCACGACCGCATGCTGAAGCGGCCAGTACGCAAACATGGCCCGACCGATAATCGAATCCAGAGAAATAGTTCCGAAGGAACGCGAGTCCAGACTGACGGCCCGATTGTCTCCCATGACAAAGAACTCACCCTGGGGCACAGGTGTGGGACCGAAGTCAGACATCACATAGCCGTGAATGTATGGCTCGTCCAGGGGGTTGCCATCGACGAGCACTCTGCCATCCCTGGCTTCAACCGTCTCCCCTGGGAGCCCAATTACCCTCTTGATGTATGGGTCCCCCGTAGTAACCCCAGGAGGCCAGAAAATGATAACATCGCCGCGACGGGGCTCATGAAAGCGATATGATAGCTTATCAACCATGACAAGGTCATTGGGAAACACCGTCGTTTCCATGGAGGACATCTGAATCCTGTACGGCTGTACAACCCAGTGCCGAAGGCCGTAGGACGCCCCAAAGGCAACTGCAATGATGACAACCCAGTCAAGAACCTCGCGCAAAACTTTATTCAAGGACTAGGCTTCTCGCTTCTCCTTGACATTGCGAGCTGTTCCGACACGTTCTCTCAGGTAGTACAGCTTGGCGCGATGAACATCTCCGTGGCGCACAACCTCGAGTTTCGCAATCATCGGCGAGTACAGAGGAAATACCTTCTCGACACCAACGCCGGATGAGATCTTGCGCACGGTAAACGTCTCGCGGCTTCCGCCGCCTTTCTTGGCAATCACCAGGCCCTCAAAAACCTGGATTCTCTTCTTCCCACCTTCGACAATATTAATGTGAACCTTCACAGTATCTCCCACGAGAATGGTGGGCATGTCAGGCTTCACATATCTGCTCTCTACAAGATCGATAGCGTTCATTTCGGAACTCCTTTCACTGAGCTGGCAAGTACACGTCAAAGTAGTATAGCAGAATGCACTTCTTCATCAAGGCAAGAACAGGCGCAGAGCCTTCGCTGCGCGTCACACAACAGATTGACAAGGGCCCCCGTACACACGAATGCCCAAGCCAGCCCCGTCGTTGGGTATACACTGTCTTCTGCACAGGGAGGAACACATGGACATCATACGCACCAGGAGAAGCATCCGGAGGTACACAGCAGAACCAGTTGCACCGGAACTCGTGGCAACCATGCTCGAGGCAGCAATGGCAGCCCCTTCCGCCGGAAATGAGCAGCCGTGGGAATTCATCGTCATTACTGAACGACCGGTCCTCGAAGCCCTCCACCAGGCCCATCCGCATTCCAGTATGTTGCTGGAAGCTCCAGTCGCGATTGCGGTCTGTGGTGACACAACACGCGAGAAACATCCGGGCATGTGGGTCGAGGATTGTTCCGCCGCAACAGAGAACATTCTGCTCGAAGCAGAAAGTCTTGGTCTGGGAGCAGTGTGGCTCGGGGTCTATCCCCACGAGGAACGCGTCATCAATATCAGTAGAGTACTGGGGTTGCCACCGTCCGTCATTCCGCTGTCACTCGTCGCCGTCGGGCATCCTGCAGAGCACAAGCCTCCCTCGGAGCGCTTTGACGCTGCGCGCGTTCATCACAATCGTTGGTAGCTGGACGGCAACTGCTCACTGGAACACTGTGTCAGAGTATCAGGGAGCCTACGAACGTCCGAGCAGTCTGTCAAGGATAATGGCGGCGGCGCTCCGCACCGACAGGTGGTTGAAAGCAGTAGGTCCCCAGATCGGATCAAGGATGTAGTCCATTTGCGTCATGATTTCATCCGCGAGTCCAAATCCCGTCCCGAACGTCAGCAGGTACGGGTGGTCTCCGGACCGCATTTTCTCGCCCAGGTCCGCGTACCCTATCGAATTTGCAAAGGTCCGGGCGCTCGTCCCGACAAGCACCGGCTTCTCTCCTTCTGCCTGCTGAATGTCCGCGAGGGCCTCCTCGAAATGCGTTACTACGTGCAATAGCGACAGGGACTCGGAACGGTTCGGGTTGTACTCGCGCCCGAATCCATCGTTCCAGAACTGCGCAATGCGCAGGGCCACCTGCTGTTCCTGAGGCAGTGGTTCCACTTCATACAATGCCGTCGCTCCGTAGGTCTTGCCCGCTCGGGCGATGTCGTGGATGTCATGAATGACGATAGACGTTGTGATGATTTCGCGGTGCTTGTTGTAGACAGGATAGTGCACGACTGCCATGTACAGTCTGATTTCAGCCAATGGTTCTCCTCAGCTCTTCCAGCAGCGCCCTCAGATACTGGAGGTCCTGCTCTGTCAGATCAAAATCCTGCAGAAGGTCTGGCCTGCGAATAAGTGTTCGCTTCAAAGCTTCTTCCCGTCGCCATCGTGCAATGTTGGCATGATGCCCGGAGACCAGAACATCGGGAACAACTTCGCCATCCACGTCCCGAGGACGCGTGTACTGCGGGTACTCCAGCAGTCCCGATGTGAAGCTCTCATCGCTCGTTGATGCGGCGTTGCCGGTCGCCCCGGGCAGCAGTCGCGTAATCGCATCAATGACCTCGATCGTCGCTATCTCTCCGCCCGAAAGCACGACATCGCCCACGGAAATGGTCAGGTCCAACCGTTCCATGACACGCTCGTCGATCCCTTCATAGCGGCCCGCGAGGAAGACCAGCTGGTCTTCGTGCGCGAGGTCCTCTACCATCCGCTGCGTCAGGCGGTCTCCCTGCGGAGCCACTCCAATCTTGAGCCACGACCCGGCAGGCTGGTCGATGGCATCCAGGGCTTCGACGACTGGTCCTGGCAGGAACACCATGCCCGCGCCGCCGCCAAAAGGCACGTCGTCAGTAGTATGATGCCTGTCATGGGCAAACGCACGAAGGTCGACCGCTTCGAACTGGAGGACACCCTTGTCAATCGCCATCTTCATGACGCCGACTTGTGTAAAGGGTTCGTACAATTGTGGAAATATGGATACTGCCTTGATCCTCATGATGGAGATAGTATAGCCGCCAAGTGGCGCTGCCAAGTCAAGCTGGGTGGAAGTGCAGTCTGTCGGAGCTGCTCCCGACCGTCAAGGTGCTCCGACAGACTGCTGCCCCAACTTACCGCGACGCTGGATGTGAAACGTCAGCCTTCGCTGCTTTTCTTGTGCTGGACTTCAGGTACGTATCCATCCATCTGCGTATGCTCTCAAGACGCTCGATACGCCGGTCAGTCCGTCCCATGCGGGAGAGACCGTGCGGTTCTTCGGGAAAGACGACAAACTCGGTGGGAACATGGTGATACTTGAGAGCGGCGAAGACCTGCTGTCCCTGCTCCAATGCACAGCGAAAGTCCATTTCGTTGTGGAGGACCATTGTTGGTGTCTTCGCGTTTCCCAGATACTTGACGGGTGACCGGTCCCATAAGACATCAATACTCTCTTGCGGCGGTTTGCCACCGTGGGGAAGCTGAAAAACCCAGTTCATGTCGCTCGTACCCCACATGCTGATGAGGTTGCTGACACTGCGCTGCGTGGCAGCGGCAGCAAAACGGTTGGTGTGACCGATGATCCAGTTAGTCATGTAGCCCCCGTAGCTCCCGCCCGTCACGCCCATGCGCCGTACGTCGATGTAGGGCTTCTTCTGCACATAGTCGGTCCAATCCATCAGGTCGTCGAAGTCGACAGTTCCCCATCGACCCCAGATGGCCCGTTCGTGCTCCTCACCGTACCCGGTGCCTCCACGTGGATTGGTGAAATACACAACATACCCTGCAGCCGCAAGGTAATAAAACTCGTGCATGAACAGGTAGCCGTACTGGTCCTGTGGGCCCCCATGGATCTCGAGGATCGAGGGATACTTCTTTCGGGGGTCAAAGCCTGGAGGCGTCAGGATCCATCCCTGCAAATCATGACCATCCCGCGCCTTGAACCAGACATCCTCTACGCTGCCAAGGTCAAGCTGCGCAAGAAGATCCTCGTTGAGGTGCGTCAACTGGAGCTGAGCTCCCGTGTCCATGTCGCGAACCCAGATCTGGCCGGGGTCTGTCATCGTTCCGAAGAAGTAGGTCATCTTCTGCTGGCGTGTGTCCGCGGTGAACGTCCCCACGGAGCCCTGTGCATCAATCAGAGTGTAGAGCACGCCATCCTCGACACTGATAGCCATCAGCTTGGTGCAGCCGTGTTCCGAAATCTGGAAGTAGAGAACCTTGCCATCCGCTGACCATAACGGCTTCATCTGCTCGCCGCTCCCGACATCGTTCAGCGTCGAGGCGGTAAGCGAAATGTCGTAGACACGCGTCAAACTGCGCGCCGGGGTCCTGCCGTCGGATGAAACTGTCCAGAGTTCGACATTCTGCCACCACTCATTCGGGTCACGCGGCCCGATGTAGGCTATCCATTTGCCATCGGGCGAGAAAACGGGCATACCCTTGGGGCCGAGCGGCGTGTCGACGCGATGCATGTCCCCACCAGACACCGGAATGGTGTACAGGTCCACCAGGTCCGGCTCAAGGTCCGGATCCGGGCGTCGATTGCTGCAAAAGACAATCGAACGTCCATCCGGCGACCACGAGGCGTTGTATTCGTCATACATGTCACCGGAAGTCAGCTGCCTTGGGACCCCTGTCGAGCTGTCAACCAGCAGCAGATGGGTGCGCTCATGGCCCAGCCATCCCTGACCGTCCGCTCGGTAGAAAAGCCGGGTGTAGTGCCGCGACACGATCCCCAGCTTCTTCTTCTGCTCGTCGCCCTCGCGTTCAATTGCCTCCTGATCCTTCCTGGTGAACTCCACAAGGAGTGAGCTGCCATCAGGCGACCATGTCATGTTTCCGATATCGCCCTTGAGGTCCGTGAGCCGTTGCGCCTCGCCACCGTCTACGTTTATCACGTAGATTTGCGCACTTTCCCCCTCTTTCCTCGACGACAGGAACGCCAACCTCGTTCCGTCAGGAGACCACCTTGGCATGGCATCTGTCTGGTCGCCCTGAGTGAACTGTCGACAGGATGAGCCATCCGTCGTGGCAATCCAAAGGTTGGCATACTTCTTCTCCGATTTTCTGTCAACCCGCTGAACACCATAGACGACCCGCTGCCCGTCGGGTGCAATCCGGACGTCGGTGATGAGTTGAAGAGCATAGAGGTCCTGCGCCTCTACAGGTCGGCGCGCATGCTTTGGTACTGTCATGACTTCCTCCTTGTTGACGTGTCAGCAGGAAACATATGGACCATCCCGCCTGCTCTTGTATTGTATCCAGAATGGCAGGGAGGCGTAGCGGAAACCGAACAAAAACCCTGATACCTCCCCCTTCTTGAGGCGGCCACCTTACGCTGCACAGTCCAGTGCCTCGTGTCAGACCCCGCTGTGCGCGACCTCCGGTGGTGTCACAGAGCGTATCGTGATGCTTGTCAACTCAGGGGGGCAGAGGAAACGCACCGGCATGTGGCTGGTCCCTATCCCTTCATTTACGTAGAAAAGTGCATCACCGATTCTGAACAGACCATGGGCAAAACGTGTTCCATATCGTGACGGAACCCTGACAGGGCCAAGCAGCGGTACGCAGACCTGACCCCCATGTGTGTGGCCAGCGAGGACGAGCCGTGCCTGCCTCCACTGAGCAAGTTCTTCAAACGCTTCAGGAGCATGCGTCAGCACAACAGCGCATGCATCCTCCGGAACGCCCTCAAAGCTGGCAACCAGGTCCGCATGTCCGAAGTACGGGTCGTCCGTGCCCACAACCCAGAGCCGTCCCGCACCACGGTGAAAACATATGCTCTCGTTGACAAGGACAAGAGCCCCGGCCTCGCTGCGCACTCGTTCATACCACTTCGTAATGTCTGCCTTTGTTGAAAAGACGCGATGCTCCCAGTTGCCAGGGACAGTCACAACGCGAGCCCGGGTCCTGGCATGCAGCTCGACAAGGAACGCAAGACACGAGTCTATGTCGATTTCCCTGTCAATAAGGTCGCCCGTAATGACAACCAGGTCTGGAGTACAGGCAGATGCAAGGGCCAAAAGGTGCGCCTGCAGTCGCGGCTTATGCCGGAAATGCAGGTCGGACAACTGCAGGATCCTGATCCCGTCAAACTCCCGAGGCAGCCCAGGCAAGGTCACCTCCAGCTCGACCACGGCAACGCGGAACGGCTCTATCAGGAATCCGTCCACGAGGCCGGCAGCACCGAGTCCGCCCGCCAGAACTCCTGCCAACCCTGCTGCTTTCCTTCTGTCCATGGGCAACCTCCCGGCTCGAGTATAGCGGAGGCGAGCTTTCAGGCAATCAGCGGAGCTCCTCTCCTTGCGCTACTGCCGCGAACACCTGCAGGACTGCAAACAAAAAGGGCAGGACTGAGCGTCCTGCCCTCAATACACACAGTGTGGCCTGCGCTAGTCGATCGAGAGAATCACACCATCCTGCACAAGAATGGAGGTGGAACTAATCTTGTCGAACAGGTTGTCGCCCACCTTTACCTCTACTGTCCCCTCGAGCGCACCCTGAACGTACACCGAACCGAGTTCCAGCTTGGCTACTTCGGCCTTCTTTGCCTCGAGGTCCATGACCATCTGCTCCTGCTTGGCTTTTTCTTCCTGCAGCTGAGCCTTGATAAGGTCATCATACTGCCCTCCGACTCCGCCCCGCAGAATGACTTGCGACAGGGACGACTTTATCTTCTCGACACTCTGTTTGGAAGCGGTCAGCGCTCCCTCCAGTTCCTTGAGATAGCTGTCCTTGAACTGCTGCGTGACAACCGTCTTGATGAGTACATTCTGCTTCATCCAAACACTGTTTGGCATTGACCCTATGACTCCTCTCCGACGCCACGGCTTTCTTGTTCGCCGTTCGCGTTGACTATTTCCACCGTGGCATTCTGTCCTGCCTTGACCGAGGCAGCTCTTACAATAGTACGAATCGCTTGTGCGGTGTGACCCTGTTTGCCAATCACGCGCCCAGCGTCCTTCTCGTCGACTCTGACCTGGTAGGTGACCGATTGATCGCCGCCGCCAACTTCGTCGACAAGAACGTCATCCGGGTTGTCCACGAGCGCCCGTACAATAACCTCAACAAGCTCTTTCATGAGATGACTGTCCTTGCAGACAGGGACGCCTATCCGGCCTTCGTGTCTGAAGTGAGCTTCTGCCAGAGGCCCGTACGTTTCAGCAGATTCCGAACCGAGTCCGTAGGCTGGGCACCCAATCCCAGCCAGTACGCCACACGTTCCTCGTTGACCTCTATCTTCGGTTCCCTGGTCATGGGATCATAGTAGCCCAGAGTTTCTATCACAGCGCCGTTCGTAGGTTTCTTTCGGTCGAGTACGACAAACCGATAGTGTGCCTGGTGCTTGGTCCCTGTCCTTGCCAGCTTGATGCTTACCATGTTTCCTCCTGTTGCCTGCGTGCGATTGTCAAAACCTGGGCAAACCAAGACTGCCAGCATGTTTGTTGCCGGCCATCTTTGCCATACGACTGAACAACTCAAATTGCTTGAGCATCCGGTTGATCTCGCTAACGTCCACACCTGCGCCACGGGCGATACGCCGTTTGCGGGAAGCGTTGAGGATAGCAGGATTGCGCCGCTCCACGTCAGTCATCGAATCGATGATAGCCATGAACCTCTTTGCCAAACCCTCGTCAACCACTGCCCCTGACGGAACCACGGCGCTGGGAAGGCTCTCAAGCATTTTATTTATACCACCAACTCGCCCTATTTCAAGGAGCTGTTCCCGCAGATCGTAAAGGTCAAATCTGCCACTCTGCACTTTTCTGGCAACGTCCGCGGCTTTCGCCTGGGTTTCGGCATCACTGTACCGCTTCAGCAGGCCGTCCATGTCGCCATATCCGACGATGCGGGCAGCATGCCGTTCCGGGACGAAGTAGTCCAGGTCCTCGAGGTGTTCGCCCACCCCAATATAGCGGATAGGCTTTCCGATGGCCTCCTTGAACGACAGTACCGCGCCGCCCTGCGCGGGTGAGTCGAACTTCGTGAAGATTGCGCCCGTGAGAGGAGCGACCTTGTCAAAGCTCTGCGCAAGCGGAATAGCCTTCGAACCGATCATGGCATCCAGTACAATCAGGGTTTCGTCGGGACTGTACAGCCTGCCGACCTTCTCCAGCTCCTCCATCAGCTCCGTATCAAACTCATGACGCCCCTGCGTATCCAGAAGCAAGACATCCAGACCTTTGTCTCGCGCCCAGCGGTCTGCTCCCTGGACAAGCTCCTCCACGCTGCCTGACGGCCCATCATAGAAAGCCACGCCTGCATCGGTTGCCAATTTCTGCAGCTGCTCATAGGCGGCTGGCCGGCCGAAATCTCCGGGAATCAGAAGGGGATAGTGTCCTTCCTTCTTGAGAAGCAGGGCAAGTTTGCCGAGCGTAGTCGTCTTCCCTGAGCCCTGAAGACCAACGAGCATGACCCGGAATGGAATGTGCGTTATGGCAATCCCTTTTCCGCCCTGGCCACCCAGTGTCTGCGTTAACTCGTCATAGAGGACCTTGACGACCTGGTCCCCGGGAGACATGCTCTTCAGGACCTTCTCATCAAGACAGGCTTCGCGAGTTCTCGCAATGAAGGTCTTGACGACGCGGTAATCGACATCCGCCCCAAGCAGGGCTATCTTTACCTCGGCCAGGGCTGCGTCAATATCGCCCTGCGACAGGAGCCCCTTCCGGTGCAGCCCGTCAAAAACGCCACCGAGCGCCTTTCTTACAGATTCGAACACGTACCGTGCCTACAGCTCGTGTGACAAGTCGCGCGTGTTGCGATTGACCAGCTTTTCAAACAGTTCTTTCAGTTCCTCGAGCGTCTGCTGCCCTTCCGGGGTATGCGGCTGACCACAGCACTGATCTATTTTGGCCATGATCTTGCGGAACATCGCGGCGTTCTTCTTGTAGTTGGCAATCAGTTGCAGTTTTGCCTCACACCGCCTCATGCGGCCAAGAGAACGACGGATGTGATCATGCACCGCCTGCCTGGAGATACGCAGCTTGCGTGCCACTTCAGCGCCGGAATAGTCAGGCTGGATGTACAGTTCCAGCACGCCGAGTTCCTTCTTGGTGAGCAACCCCGAATAGAACTCCAGCAGTTCGGCAATTTCTTCCTTGCGCTTGATCTTTTTCTCGTGGCCCGGAGTGATGTGTGTTTTTTCCCTTGCCTTGTTCTGCATGCTTCAACTCCTAAACGGAATGTTGTGGACTTACGCGTATGCCTGTGTTCATGCTCAATCTGACAGCAACATCATGTTCACAAGTTCATCTTTGTCAAATGGTTTTATGCTCTCAAGACCTTCACCATTGCACACCAGCTTGATGGGAATGTGCAACTCTCTGGCGATGCTTACGATGCTGCCTCCCTTGGCGCCGGAATCAACCTTCGTGAGAATGATTCCCGAAATTGGTACCACCTCGCTGAATGCACGAGCCTGCATCAAGGCATTTTCCCCTGTGGTTGCGTCAATAACGAGAAGACACTCGGAGAGCGGCAGTCCGAACTTCGACTCAATCACCCGCACAACTTTCTGGAGTTCCGCGGTAAGGTTCTTCTTGTTCTCCAGGCGCCCGGCGGTATCAATCAGCACCAGATCCACGTGGTCTGCAATGCCCTTCTGAAGCCCATTGAACACAACGCTGGATGGATCCTGACCCTCGACAGACCGCATGACGGGAACTCCCACCCGATCCCCGAGAATGGCAAGCTGGTCAACTGCCCCGGCCCGGAACGTGTCGGCTGCGATGAGCAGCACGCTCAGACCCTGGGCCTTCAGCATGTTTGCCAGCTTCGCGATCGAGGATGTCTTGCCGACACCGTTTACCCCTGTGACCAGGATGACGGCCGGGTTGCCAGAGGTATGAAGTGTGGTGTCGAGGTCGAGGACTGATGTCAGCTTCGCCCGGATTCGCTCGATGACCTGGTCGGCGGTTGGTCGTCCCAGCAGGCTTGTTCTGTGCACTTCCTGAAGGATCGCAAGGGTTGTGTCAATATCAATGCCAGCGTCGATCAGTAGTTCTTCCAGTGCCTCTGAATTCGCCACCTGCTCCCGCCGCCTTCCTGCATCGTGGTTCACACCAGCAGGGGCCGCGGCGGCCGACATGTCCGCAGGGTTTTCCGACAGCGGCGGCTGGTTTGTGCCTACCTGGTCCCCACCAAACAGCTGCCTGATACGCGATAGAAAACTCACGGCACCGATTCGCCCTGGTGCGGATGTTCGGCAAGAAACGCCTCATAAGCGGCCTTGGCGGCGTCTTCTTCAGCCCGCTTCTTCGATGAGCCCCGACCTTCCCCATACAGTACGCTCCCGACGTACACCCGCGACGTGAACAAGTCCGTGCCATCGTCAGCATGGGTGACCTCGGTGGCGTAGGTGGGCAGAAGACGAACCCCGCGCTGTGTTTCCTCCTGGAGGGCAGTCTTATGGTCCAGAATCGCCCCACTGTGGAGGTCGACAATTGCCTGATGGAATGCCGTGCTGACGAACCGTTCTGCGGCATGCATGCCTTTGTCAAAGTAGAGCGCAGCGACTAATGCCTCAAACCCGTCAGCAAGAATCGCCGGCTTGCGCTCATCGCGCAGCTTGTCCTCACCCTTGCCGAGCAGCAGGTATCTGTCCAGTCCCAGCTCAAGTGCGCGGTCGTACATGCCCTGCTCCTTGACCAGAGCTGCACGCATCTTCGACAGGTCTCCCTCGTTTGCCTCGGGAAACTCCAGAAACAACAGTTTGGCCACGATGAAATTGACGATGCCGTCGCCCACGAACTCGAGTTTCTCGTTGGACGTGTAGCTGTGATGCTCGCTGGCAAAGGAACTGTGCGTCAAGGCAACGACAAGGTAACGGATGTTGCGGAACTGCACAGGGAGCGTCTTGTTGAATTCCTCAGCGCGCTCCATTACAAATGCACTGGTATTTTCCTCTCTGGGAATCACGATTCGATGGATCGCCGTTCTCCGAGCCTGTTGAGGGTTCTTTGTCATTTCCACAGCTCCGTCAGCTCTCCGATGAGACCCTGGTCGCTGACATCTTTGGCAACACGGATAGCATGATAGATAGCAGTTGCGTCTGACCTTCCGTGACAGACAATGCTGATACCCTTGACACCCAGCAGGGGAACTCCGCCATACTGGCTGTAGTCCAGCCTGTCTTTGACAAGATGCATGCTGTCATGTGCAATCGCTCCGCCCACCTTGCCTTTGAAGGAACTGCTCAGCGAACTCTTCATCATAGAAAACAATGCCTCGGCCGTACCTTCAACAGTCTTGAGGAACACATTGCCTGTGAAGCCGTCGCAGACCACCACATCGGCTGCATGTCGAAAGACGTCTTTGGGCTCCACGTTCCCAACAAACCCCGTGAGTTTGGCCTTGAGCACCTTATGTGCCTCTATCACTCTTGCGGAGCCTTTTTCCTGCTCCTCACCGATGTTCAGCAGACCCACTGACGGTAGTTGTTTCCCTGTGAGTACCCGACAGTACACCTGCCCCATGCGGGCAAACTGCAGGATGTTCTCTGACGTGCAGTCAGCAACGGCCCCTGTGTCAATCACATAGCACGGGTCCCCAGACAACGTTGGAACAGCAGTTATCAACCCCGGCCGAAGGACCCCGCGAATCCGCCCGAGGATAACCAGCGAGATTGCCATCTGCGCGCCGGTGTTGCCAGCCGACACGATCGCCTGGCACTTCCCATCAGCCACGAGTTTGATAGCCTGGTAGAGCGAAGAGTCTCTGTGGGTCCGAAGTATCTGTGCAGGGTGGTCATGAAACGTGATGACTTGCGTCGTCGGGACCACTTCACAGTCAAACGTCTGGCCCCGATACTGGGTCAGTTCCTGCGTGATGGCTGGCTCGTTTCCGACAAAGACAGCGGTAACCCCGAGCTTGCGGGCGGCTTCAACGCCACCCTTGACAATCTCATGGGGGGCGTAGTCGCCCCCCATGGCATCGATTGCTACCTTCATATATTAGGCAGCAGGTTTCTCCTTCTTCTGTTCCTGCTTGACCACGAGTTTGCCGTCATAGTACCCGCAGTACGGACACACGTGATGCGCTCGGATCAGCCGATTGCAGTGTCCACAGTGGATAAGCTCACCCTGACTGTTGCGAAAGCGCATCTTGATCTTGCTGTATCGATTGCCCTTTCTGCTGTGGGTGATTTTCTTTTTCGGATTAGCCATTCAACTTCCTCCTGAACAGAGTCACTGGACAACAATATTAACGATTTTCCCCTTGATTGCAACGACACGCTTGACAATGTGCCCATCGGTATACCTGTGAACGAAGTCCTGAGCAAGCGCGCTGGCTTTGAGCTCATCGTCCGAAGAATCGAAAGAAACCAGCATCGTCCCCCGGACCTTGCCGTTCACCTGCACGGCAACCTCGATTTCGCTCTCTACCAGTTTGCTCTCGTCCCACGACGGCCAGGGCTGCCTGTGAATGCTCTCGGCGTTGCCGTAGTCCTTCCACAGTTCCTCCGTGATATGAGGGGCAAACGGCGCGAGTACAACCAGCATGGTGCGCATGGCCTGCTGCCATTCTTGACTTGACAGCACACCCTCATCGCTGCGTACAGTTTCCGACAGGAAGTTGAAGTACTCCATGAACGCTGCGACGGCTGTGTTGAACTTGAACCTCTCGATATCCTCGGTAATGCGTCTGACCAGTTTGTTTATCTGAAGCGCGAGTTTCGGGACAGGGGAGTCCATGAGCCCGCCGCGCGAAGCATCGATAGTTCGCTGAGCCAGCTCCCACACCCTCTTGATGAAGCGATGGGCCCCCGAGATTCCTTCCTTGGACCAGCTGACCTCCTGCTCGAATGGGGCCATGAACAACTCATACAGCCGCAGCGTATCGGCACCGTACTGCTCCACGACCTCATCTGGCGTGATCACATTGTGCCTGCTCTTGCTCATCTTCTGGCCGTCGTAGGAAAGCAGCATGCCCTGGTTCATGAGGCGAGCAAAGGGCTCCTTGAATCCTACGAGTCCCGCGTCATACATCACCTTGGTCCAGAACCGCGAGTACAAGAGATGCATGACCGCGTGCTCGGCACCCCCGACGTACAGGTCTACCGGCAGCCAGTAGTCTACGGCTTTGCGGTCAAAGGGGGCCGTAGCCAGGTGCGGGCTAGTGTAGCGAAGTTCATACCACGAAGAACAGGCAAAGCCGTCCATCGTATCCGTCTCGCGGGTCGCGGGACCGCCGCAGACTGGACACGTCGTCTGAACCCAGTCCTTGATGCGTGCAAGCGGCGACTCCCCTGTGCCGCTCGGTTCGTAGCTGTCCACGTCAGGGAGCAGGACGGGCAGCTGGTCCTCGGGAACCGGCACCGTTCCACACACAGGGCAGTGGATCATTGGAATAGGCGCGCCCCAGTAGCGCTGGCGGCTGATGAGCCAGTCACGCATGTGGTAGTTGGTCCTTGGCTCAGCAAACCCCTGTCGCTTGCCCATCTCGACCATCGCAGCATAGGCGGCATCGCTGGTAAGACCGTCGAACGCGCCGGAGTGGACAAGAGTTCCATGGTCGGCATATCTGTCCTGCCACGCCGAAGCATCATAGCTGGTATCCGGCCAGGTGATGACTTGTCGTATCTCAAGCCCGTACTTCTGCGCGAAGGCGAAGTCCCGCGCGTCATGTCCCGGAACTGCCATGATCGCACCTGTGCCGTAGCCCATGAGAACATAATCAGCAATCCAGACTGGGACTTTCTCGCCCGAATATGGGTTGACTGCAAATGCTCCAGTGAAGACGCCGGTCTTTTCCTTTTCAGTAGCGAGGCGGTCGATTTCGGTTTTGCCTCTGCTGACTGCGGCATATGCTTCTACCTCGGCTCGCTGGGCTTCTGTGGTGATTTCACCGACGAGAGGATGCTCGGGAGCCAGCACAAGAAAGGTCGCCCCCATGATCGTGTCCAGACGTGTCGTGAACACAGTCACGGGGTGTGCTGAACCATCCCGTCCGGAAATAACCTCGAAGACAACGTCAGCTCCAACTGACTTGCCTATCCAGTTTCTTTGCATGGTCTTGATACGTTCCGGCCAGTCGATGGTGTCCAGGTCGTCAGCCAGGCGGTCGGCGTAGTCGGTTATCTTGAAGAACCACTGGTTCAGCTTCTTCTTTTCGACGGGTGTTCCACACCGCCAGCAGCGGCCCTCGATGACTTGCTCGTTCGCCAGGACAGTCTTGCAGTTCGGGCACCACCATTGCTCGGACTCCTTCTGGTACGCAAGACCCCTCTTGTAGAGCAGCAGGAAGAACCATTGAGTCCACCGGTAGTATTCAGGCTCCGAAGAGTTGATCTCTCGGTCCCAATCATATGAGGTTCCCAGCAGCTTGAGCTGGCGCTTGAAGTTCGCAGTGTTTTTCTGCGTGATCTCGCGGGGATTCTTCTTGAGCCGGATGGCCTCGTTTTCGGCCGGCAGGCCAAACGCGTCCCATCCCATGGGATGAAGAACGTTGTACCCCTTCATGCGGTAGTAGCGACTTATCACGTCCGTCGGAATGTAATTGCGGCAGTGGCCCACATGCAAACCGTCTCCGGAAGGATAGGGGAAGTAGTCCAGGCAATAGAGCTTCGGCTTCTCAGAGGTATCCTCCGTGCGGTAAGCCTTGTCAGCCTCCCAACGGTCCTGCCACCTTGGTTCAATCTCGTGGAAATCGTACTCCTTCATTGTCCACCCCAAATGTGAAGACCTCTAGTGCCTGGCACCAATGCATTCACAATGTGCACGTTGGCATCCATCACGGCTGCAGACGTTCCATGTCGCGCGGGAAAAGAGCTGCCTCGCGCAGATTCGTGAGTCCAACCAGCTGCATCACAAAACGCTCCAGACCTATGGCGAATCCGCCATGGGGGGGCATCCCGAACCGGAATGTCTCAAGGTACCCAGCAACAGCATCCTGTGTCATTCCTCGCGCCTCAAGCGCCTGTGCATAGTCGTCAAAGCGGTTGAGCCGCTGTCCCCCCGTGACAAGCTCGGTTCCGCGGAAGAGGAGGTCGAACGAGTTGGAGTACCTTGGGTCCTCCGGGTTGGGAGCCGTATAGAACGGACGCTTGACCATGGGATACCCGGTGACAAACACAAAGTCCGAACCATACGTTTCCTTCGCCCACTCACCAATCCACTTCTCATGCTGCGGCGCCAGGTCAGGTTCACCCCGGCAGTCCTCGCCCTTGTGTTCGTAGATCCACTGCTGTGCATCGGGAAAGTAGACATGCGGGAACACTTCGGGGGCAAGCGGCATGTCCACGTGCAACAGTTCCAGCTCCCTGGAACAGTGGCCAGCCATGTACGACAGCATCCCCCGGATGACGTCCATCAGCACTGCCATGACCGTCGTATGGTCCTTGATGAATCCCATCTCGGCATCCAGACTGACGTATTCGTTCAGGTGCCGCACGGTCTGATGGGGCTCTGCCCGGAACACCGGGCCAATCTCGTAGACACGCTCAAAGACTCCGACCATGATCTGTTTGTAGAACTGCGGGCTCTGCGCCAGGTACGCCTGCCTGCCAAAATAGTCGATGGCAAATACGTTCGCCCCGGACTCGGAAGCCGTTCCGATGATTTTGGGTGTCGTGACCTCCGTGAACCCCTGGGCGTCAAGAGCCTCACGGAATCCGTGGGCGGCCGCTGCGCTGAGTTTGAAAATAGCCTGCTTGGATGGTGCGCGCAGTCCGACCATTGCATGGTCGAGGAAGGTATCCAGGTGCGCATTGATTACCGGTTTGTTGATGGGAAACGGCAGCGCTTCCGTAACAGCGGACAACACAGTGAAAGTCGGATTGTGGATCTCGAAGCCACCCGCGGCCTGGGGCTCGACAACGACCGTACCCTCGACCTCGATGACGCTCTCAGCCAGCAGCCCATCTATGGAAGCTACGGCCTCCGGCGCTTCAACAACAATCTGGCAAATACCGGAACGGTCGCGCAGGTGAACAAACACCATACCGCTTCCCAACCTTCGGATGCGGTGCATCCACCCCGCCAGCTGTACCCGCTCGCCGGCGTGAAGCGCGAGCTCGCTACTCAATACACGATCCATCTCGACCTCCACATATGACAATGGCCGCTCGCAGGACAACCGTCCGGGACCGGCCCTCGAAGACTATGTAAGGTTACTTCTCGAGGGGCACCCTGTCAACAGGAACCTGTCTGCCCGCCCATGTTGCGGTCCTTTTCTCGCCAGCAAGTGGCCCACTCACATTCTACGCGCGATGACATGGCAGGTTCCATGCAAGTACATTGAACGGCCGGAAGCCAATGGTACACTCTTTTGGACATCGTGTGGGGGCAAACCCTGCTCAAGCGAGGTAGTAATGGCATCGACAGACCAGACAATGAAGCTTGTTGACGGTCGTACTCTAGCATTTGCAGACCTGGGTGACCCCTCCGGGACGCCCGTGTTCTTTTTCCCGGGTCTTGCCGGTTCCCGTCTCGAAGCGGCCATTCTTGAGAGTGCAGCACGCACTGTTGGAGTGCGTCTCATAGCGCCTGACCTTCCAGGCTGTGGCTTGTCGGACCCGAAGTCTTCACGCACCTTTTCAGACTGGCCAGAGGACATGGTCCAGCTAGCATCGCATCTGCGGCTGTACGAATTTGCCATCCTTGGCGTTTCCGCGGCCAGCCCTCTGGTCATTGCCTGTGCGGACCGCATTGCAGATCGATTGACCTCTGCAGGCATAGTATCCCCGATGGCCCCTCTTGCGGGCCCCTCTATCCGTACTTCGATGGCGCCCGGCCTGAGCAGACTGATGCTGTCAAGCTCTCGAACAGCCTGGACTGCCAGGCGTGCCCTCGAGCGCGTCGAACAGCAGGCCCGCACGAACGTCGCTGTGCTCCTTGACCACGTCGCCGCGCAATGTGCAGACGTCGACAGAGCGGTTCTGGACAAACCAGAGGTTGGAACGGTGCTTCAGGACAGCCTCATCGACACGTTTCGCCAAGGGCCGGAAGGACCGGGTCAGGAACTGGTTCTGCTCAGGCACTCGTGGCACATTGCCTGGAAGCAGGTGGTCTTTCCCATGCAACTATGGCACGGGAGGAAGGATACGCTGACGCCGCCGGTCATGGCCGAGGAACTGGCAGCCCTGCTCCCTCACACCCTCACACGGTGGTATCCCTACGAGGGCCACGGCATCCTGGTCACGCACGCCCAAGACGTACTGCACCAGCTCCTTGACACGAGTAGCTGGACACGAACCCGCGCAAGCACGACACAATGAAACCATGCCCCCAGATAGACTGACCATGAGACGAGCTGCCCTCCGGCTCACGGCTGTGGAGGTTGCGTTTCTTGCCGCTGCCATCGCGGCCTGGTTCCTTGTGCCCGGAATTGGTATCCCCGCGGGCACCAGCAGCCCGCCCCCTGCTGTGGTTGACCAGCTGCCACCTCTGCGCAGCACGGACTCCGTCCTTGTCGTTGCGCCGCATCCTGACGACGAGTGCATTGCCACCTCCGGGGTCATCATGCATGCCCTCGCCGTGGGAGCAAAAGTCCACGTCGTTTACCTGACCTACGGGGACAACCACGAACTGGCTTATTGGGCCACGCACCTGGTGCCGGCACTGACCGCGACTCAGTTCCGGTCGCTTGCGGAAACGCGCCGAACGGAAGGAATAGCCGGCATGCAGTCCCTGGGTCTGGCGAGCGATGCTCTCACCTTCCTGGGCTACCCAGACTCTGGTACGCTGCGCATCTGGTCAACCACCTGGCAGTCGGGTACCAGCTTGCTGCATGAGGCCACAGAAGCCAGGTCTGTGCCATACGCGGATGCCCTTGACCCTGGCGCTTTATACAATGCAGCTTCCATGCTTGAGGACATGGAAACGGTCATCAAAGCAGCCCGCCCAACGGTCATCTTCTTTCCTTCTCCGCTCGACCTCAATGTGGACCATCAGGCAGCGTACCTCATCGTGACGGCAGCACTGCATGACCTTGTGCTCAGCCCTGCGCGCTACACCTACCTGGTTCACGAGATCAGCTTTCCCTGGCCCAGGGGCTACTACCCTGCCATGAGTCTCGACGCCCCGCCGTTTGTCGCGGCACTGCCCCTGCGCGAATGGACGAGCGGGCTTGCGCCGGCGGAAGTCTTGCAGAAGCATGCGACGACCATGCTGTACCGCACTCAGGTGGAGGTGAGCTCGGCACTTCTTGAGAGCTTTTCGCGTCGCAATGAGTTGTTCGTTGAGGACGACTCCTCCCTGCTCACGGCGACCCCGACCCCGTTCATCCTCATTCCTGCAGAGGACGCCATTGAGCGGTCGGGGGAACAGCGTGCCCCACAGTCCATTTCCGCAAGCAGGCCCGACTCAACCACCCTGCGACTGCTGCTCTCCTTTGCTACTCCGCCAACCGAGGACGCAGTGGCTGTGGTGTCGATCTTTCCCATGACCCCCGGACGCGCCTTTGCGCAGGAACCAAAACTGGTCATCACTCTTCGGCATGGTCGGGAAGCTACAGCGGTGGACCTGGTCACGGGGCAGCCCGTCACGCGGTCAGTTGTGGTGACTGACGTTGGCTCGGACACGACTATTGACCTCCAGCTACCAGAGGCCGTCTCGGCAACTGAGCTGATGATTCATGTGCAGGCCGGCTTCCAGGGACTCGCGCTGTACAACAGCCCGTGGCAAGTTTTCAGTCTCTCCGTTCCCTGATGCAGTGCATGATCGCGAAAAACAAATCGGCTCTGGTTGCCCAAAGCCGATTCCACCCTGGGTCCGCTACGCAGCCATACGCGAGCGAGCGCTTTTTCCACAGTCCGTGCGCCTCTTACTCAGCGCAGTGTGCAAGTACCTCGTCAATGTCGGGCAGTTCTGACACCGGGTATACCTTGACCCAACGGACTGTTCCAGAAGGGTCTATCAGAACGTTGGCGCGTTCAGAATAGCCCTCCACGTCCCGGAACAGACCGTACTGGAGCGCCACACCGCCGTGCGGCCAGAAGTCAGAGAGCAGCATAGTCTGTGAAATCAGCAACTGCTTAGCCCACGCATTCTTGGAAGGAACTGCGTCGATGCTCATTCCAAGTGCAATCGTGTTGAGCCGTTCAAAGTCAGCGAAGTGTGCTTCGAGCGACTTCATCTGCTCTGCACACACCTTCGTCCAAGCAAGGGGATGCCACGACAGCAGTACCTTCTTGCCACGATAGTCAGCGAGATGAATCGGGTGATTCCGGTTATCATTCAGCGTGAAATCGGGGGCTGTGTCGCCCACCGCTATGCGTCTTGCCTGTTCCATCTGGACCTCCTTTGTTTATGCCGACTGCATCAGCAGCCATGCCTGTTTCAAGTATGCGCTGCACTACACGCCGTGTCAACCTGCAATCATGGACAAGGTGCAGCACTGTGGGCACCAGTTGATGGGCAGTATCAAATGTCAGCTGACCAGCCACCTTCTCAAACCGGGGGAGCGTTCCTTCTGAAACCAGGTGCCAATACGCAGGCCCTTGCTATACTGACACCGTGAACTCCTCGAACCGCGTCCGACATGAACGAGAAGCGCCGTGTCGTCCAGATGCCATCGATCTGACAACTGTGGAGCGGATCCAGGCCATGGTCCTGGGCTGGTACGCCAAGCATGGCCGTCGCTTTGTCTGGCGTGCGCCAAGTCCCGACCCCTACGTGGTGCTGGTGTCAGAGGTCATGCTGCAACAAACGCAGACGGCTCGCGTGCAGGAGAGGCTGCCCAGATTCCTCGACCAGTTCCCTGACTTCGCTGCGCTGGCTGCCGCAGACAACGCGACGGTGATTCGTGCGTGGCGAGGCATGGGCTACAACAACAGGGCTCTTCGCCTGCGTGATTGCGCCAGAGTCGTCGTCCAGCAGTATCAGGGTTCACTGCCGGACCGGCGCGACGACCTGGAAAAGTTGCCCGGCCTTGGGCCGTATACTGTCGGGGCCATCCTCTCGTTTGCCTTTCACCGAGATACCGTCGTGCTCGACGTCAACATCCGGCGGCTCTACAGCAGACTGTTCCAGGCCCTTTCAACGACCACAGACACCATGCCGGAGCCTCTGCTTCGCCATGTAGCAGAACAGACGTACCCGCGCGGGAGAAGCTCCGAGTGGCATCAGGCATGCATGGATATCGCCGCCGAATACTGCACCGCGCACGCTCCAAGGTGCCTCTTTTGTCCTGTTGCCGAGCCATGCTGTTCAGCGTTCAGGCTCGTGGAGGCGGTCGCGCCACGTGTCGCCGAACCATCCCACCGTGGCAAGCCCAACAGGATCTGGAGAGGACGAGTTGTGGAGATTCTCCGTAGTCTTCCGCCAGGCGAAGCGCTGGATCTGCCCGTACTCAGGGACCGTCTGCTGCAAACGCCCGACGAGAACGACACCCCATGGCTGGAGTCCATCATTGCAGCACTGGTCCGTGACAGTATCGTGGAATCCGGTCCCCATGGTCAGGGCATCAGACTCCGGTCCTGAGTACCTTGCTGTGACAAGGCATCGGCGCTGCGCAAGCAGAAAGCGAACAGACGCGGGCCCTTTCAGCGTGCCTGCCATTGACGCATCCTGCAGTCAGGGTATATCTATTGTCGCAGGTTCAGAAACACCATCCGGCCGCGTAGTGGGTTACCGGAGAAAGGGGGAATAATGGAACAGGTACGCAAGATTCTGATTATCCTGTCCACGGCTGAGCGCGACAAGGCTATGGCAGGGCTGATGCTTGCCAAAAATACTCAGGAGAATCACTGGTTTGACGAGGTTCGAGTCGTTCTGTTTGGCCCTGTGGAGCGTCTTCTGTCCGAGGACAAGGAGATGGCCGACCTGGGAAGAGATGTCTTCAAGGTCGCGGCTCGTCCTGTTGCCTGTAAGGCCTTCGCCGACGACAAGCCCGTGAGCGAAAGTCTGCGCGGCCTCGGTTGTGAGATCGAACAGGTCGGAGGCATCATTGCAGAGTACATCCGGAACGGATTTGTTCCGCTCGTGTTCTAGGCTGCCCGCACTGTTTCCAGTCAGCTGACCATCGCCCCGGAGCAAACCGGGGCGATTTTGCTACTTACTGCCCGTCCCGGTCCGTTCGCATAGTTCAAGCAGCACCCCATGCGTGGCCTTCGGGTGGACAAAGGCAATGCGTGTGGCTCCGGCTCCGCGGCGTGGAACCTCATCGATCAGGCGGACGCCTTTCGCCCTCAGTTCCTGAAGGGCCGCTTCGATGTCGTCCACACGAATCGCAATATGGTGCAGTCCTTCGCCATGCTTCTCGATGAAGCCGGCAACTGTACTCTGGGCGCTCATTGGTTCAAGCAGTTCAATCTCGGTTTCACCGATTGGAAGAAAAGCGGTCCTGACGCCCTGGTCCGCCACCTCTTCAATACCGTGCAGCTCAATGCCCAGTGTCTCTTGCCAGAAAGCCAGCGACTCCCCAAGATTGCTTACAGCAATGCCAATGTGGTCTATATTCGTGAGCTTCATGTTTTCCTCCAGTACTGTTCGAACACCGTGTCAACCAGCGTGTATGGGTCAGACTGTCGGTTTGCCACTTCGTCCAGCTTTTCCTGCAGCGCAGGCTGGTCCAGTTCGTGCCGCAAATCCTCAGAAAGACGCGCCCGCAGGATTTCGAGAACATCACGGCGCGCCATGCTGGCCTTTGCCTCAGCCAGTTTCCCTGATTGCTCGAGATAGGATTTGTGCTGTTCGATCGCGTCGATGACACGCTCGATGCCCTGGTTCAACTCTGCCGACACCTTGAGGACAGGCGGATGCCATTCCCTCTCGTCCGACAGCTGCACTATAGAGGCCACCTGAGCGGCCGTCCGGTCCGCTCCGTCGCGGTCCGCCTTGTTCACGACGAAAACATCTCCAATCTCCATGATGCCTGCTTTCATTGCCTGAATCTCGTCACCCATTCCAGGAGCCATAACAACGACTGTTGTGTAGGCGACATCATGGACGTCAACCTCGGATTGGCCTGCCCCCACGGTCTCGACAAGGATCCAGTCGAAGCCAGCGGCATCCAGCACGCGGCTTGCCATCCTCGTTGCACGACTTATTCCGCCCAGAGACCCCCGCGTCCCCATGCTTCGAATATACACGTTCGGCGACAGTGCCACGTCAAACATCCGGACACGGTCACCCAGAATCGCACCACCCGAAAACGGGCTCGTCGGGTCAACGGCAAGGACTCCGACCTTGCGCTTCCCCGTGGCCATGAGCGCCGCCATCCTCGAAACGAGTGTGCTCTTCCCGACTCCGGGCGAACCTGTAAGACCAACGATGTACGCTCTGCCAGTGCTTGGGTAGATACCACGTATCAGTTCAGCGGCACGCGGGTCGTCATTCTCAACCCAGGAGATAGCGCGCGCAATGGATCGCGTGTCCCCAGCCAGCACCCCGGAGCGAACGTCCACGTGCCTACGCTTCCCTGCTTACGTGCGTACGTATGTAGTCAACGCTTGTCGCCAGTGGTGTTCCCGGCCCGAAGACCTCCTCGATTCCGTGGGCCTTGAGGAAGGGTACATCTTCGTCAGGAATGACGCCGCCTCCCACAACAAGAACGTCCCCCATGCCCTTCTCCCGCAAGAGGTCAACGACCTTCGGAAACAGCGTGTTGTGGGCACCCGAAAGGCAGGACAACGCAACGACATCCACATCCTCCTGCCGCGCGACTTCAGCAATCTGCTCGGGAGTGCGGCGGATCCCCGTGTAGATGACCTCCATTCCCGCTTCCATGAACGCCCTTGCCAGCACCTTGGCGCCACGATCGTGCCCGTCCAGACCGGGTTTCGCTACCAGCACTCTAATCTTGTGTTCCATGGACCCTCCTAGAACGACGCGTCTGACTCGTACTCGCCGAAGACAGAGCGCAGGACATCGCAGACTTCTCCAAGCGTCGCGTACGCATCAACAGCTTCGATGATCGCAGGCATCAGGTTTGCAGTACCCTCCGCAGTTTGCTTGAGCTGAGTAAGTGCCGCCTGGACTTTGGCGCCATCGCGTCCGGCTTTCATGGCTGCCAACTCCCCACGGCGTTTCTCGTACAGGGCAGAATCAATGCGCATGAGATTCCTGGCAGGCTTCTCATCGACCTGGAACCTGTTGACTCCTACAATGACACGCTTCCCTGACTCAATCTCGAGCTGATACTGGTAGCTGGCCTTTTGAATCTCCTGCTGAATGAACCCGTTCTCGATTGCCTTGACTGCCCCTCCGAGCTCATCGATCTTCGTGATGTACTTCCAAGCCTCTTCCTCAATGCGGTTCGTCATCGCCTCTATGTAGAAACTACCGGCAAGCGGATCCACTGTGTCAGTCACACCCGATTCAAAACCAATGATCTGCTGTGTCCGCAGAGCGATGCGCACCGAATCCTCCGTTGGCAGCGACAGGGCTTCGTCCCGGCTGTTTGTGTGAAGGGACTGGGTCCCCCCAAGCACGGCCGCGAGCGCCTGCAGAGTGACGCGGACAATATTGTTGTCGGGCTGCTGGCTTGTGAGCGTGCACCCAGCCGTCTGGGTATGAAACCGCAGCATCATACTCTTGGGGTTCTGTGCGTGGAAGCGCTCCTTCATGATGTGAGCCCACATGCGCCGGGCGGCCCTGAACTTGGCTACTTCTTCAAGCAGGTTGTTGTGAGCATTGAAGAAGAAGGACAGCCGTGCAGCAAAACTGTCCACGTCAAGTCCCGCCTTGATTGCCGCGTCCACGTAGGCTATCCCGTCGGCCAGTGTGAACGCAACCTCCTGCACCGCCGTGCAGCCTGCTTCGCGCATATGATACCCGCTGATGCTGATGGTATTCCAGTTAGGTACTTCCTTGGAGCAGTAGGCAAAGATGTCGTTGGTGATGCGCATGGACGGTGCCGGGGGATAGATGTACGTCCCTCGCGAGCTGTATTCCTTGAGGATATCGTTCTGAATCGTGCCATCCAGCTTGTCCGGACTGATGCCCCTGCGTCGTGCGAGTGCAATGTACATCCCGAGCAGGACAGCTGCGGGTGCATTGATGGTCATGGAGGTGCTCACCTGGTCAAGGGGTATGCCATCGAAGAGTACCTCAAGGTCGGCCAGGGAGCTGACGGACACTCCTACCTTGCCGACCTCGCCTTCTGCCAGAGGATGGTCCGCATCCAGCCCGAGCTGAGTCGGAAGGTCGAAAGCAATCGAAAGCCCGGTCTGCCCCTGGCTCAGGAGGTACTTGTAGCGCTTGTTCGATTCTTCCACCGTCGCAAAGCCGGCGTACTGCCGCATGGTCCACAACCGGCCGCGATACATGGTCGCCTGGTATCCCCTCGTGTAAGGATACTCACCGGGAAGCCCGAGGTCCCGCATATAGTCCATGTCCGCCACGTCCTCAGGCGTGTAGACAAGCCCCACATCGATACCAGACGTCGTTGCCCGGTCACTGTATGACTTGCTCGACTTGCCGGCGGGAATCTTGTCTATGCGTTCCTGCCAGACCGCCTTGGCAGCCTTCAACTTTCCAATGGTCTCCTTGTCGTACATACGATCACCTCGCCTATAGCATGTCCGACACGGCCTCCAGGTCCCCCTGCAGCCGTTGTCCACCTTCCATGAAAGTATAGCAGCAAACGCCGGCGCGTGGCATCAGTGACACAGCATCAGACGGCGTCTGGACATCACCCTGCCGCGGTCTTTGACACGAATGGTCTGTGGCCTAAACTCTCAGCGAACATGCAAAGGAAAGGAGTCATCATGCCAGAACAACCAATGACGCTGTACAGAAATCTCGACCCCAAGTTCGCCGGTCTTGTCCACGATGCCGGAGAACTGGCGCTTGCTGATGGAGCACTGCCCCGGAAAACGAAGCTCCTCATTGCAATGCTCTTCGACGCCGAGCATGGAGCGACGGAGGGGGTCCAGGCGCTGGCCCGCCAGGCGTTGCAGGCGGGCGCCACCAGGCAGGAAATCCTTGAAGCGCTGAGAGTCGCTGAGTACCTGTGTGGAGTGGGTTGTCTCTTCACCGCGGCCAAGGCCCTGGAGGGAGTCCTGCCCTGAGCTTCGGTCTCAAGCCACTGAGCTGCTCTCCACCCTGAGGGTCCCCAGGCGGGTGAACGCACTGTGAAGGAGTGTCAGGTACGACGCCCCTGTCGACCGTGTAGTACAGGTGGCGAAACAGACTTCACACCAACCTCCTTCCCAGAAAAAGCCTCCGTAGCAGCCGGAGGCTTTTTCATTGTGCGCAGGGCCCCTCGCCCGTCACGGTCCAACAAGAAGTGCTGCCAGATCAATCAAACAGGCTAGTACTGACGTACCGGTCGCCGCGGTCGGGGAAAACGGCAACAATCACTCCGTGGGACAGCGTGCGGGCAAGTTCCATTGCTCCCCACAGCGCAGCTCCAGACGAGATGCCCGCGCTGATACCCTCTGCGCGGAAAACTTCGCGCGCCAGGTCAAACGCAGGTGCGTCGTCCGTCATGCGCAGTGTCTCATCCAGCCTGTCAAAGGCAAAGATTCCCGGCGTATACGCAGCCATGTTGCGCAATCCCTGGATTCTGGTCCCAGCGACCGGTTCGACTCCGACAACCTGTGCACGGGATGCTCCCGCGCGGTGCATGAACCTGGCGATGCCCATGAGCGTGCCACCCGTTCCCATACCGGCTACCACGTGAGTAACGTCGGGAACGTCGCGTACGATTTCCGGTCCCGTGGTCTGTTCATGCGCACGAGGGTTCGCTTCGTTCTCAAACTGGTTGAGGTTGACAAGCGAGGGGGTCTCCTGCAACATGTGCCTCACCGTCTCGATAGCAAGGTTCGTGCCGCCTGCACCGTCCGTCAGGACAACGTCGGCGCCGAACATCCTGAGCAGCTTTCTTCGCTCGACACTGGCCGTTTCCGCCATGACAGCCCGAAATCTGTAGCCATGCAGAGCGGCAACCATCGCGAGAGCTATTCCCGTATTGCCGCTGGTGGCCTCCACAATCGTGGATTCGGGTTTCAGCAGACCGCGCTCCTCCGCCTCCCTGAACATCTGCAGTGCGGGACGGTCCTTTATCGAGCCGCCCGGATTGGTTCCCTCCAGCTTCGCAAGGATACGGACGCCAGGATTTGTTGTGAAGTGATGCAGTTCCACAACCGGCGTATTGCCAATAAGGTCAAGAACCGACCGTGCCATCGCTTTTCGCCTCCTGCAGCAAACCCAGTGGCACGTCGATGTCGTGAGGCGCGCCCGCAATCACATGGCGCGAGCTTTTTGGTGGCATGAGATGCCCACTCAGCCCAGCTCGCACGACGTCACTCTTGCTGACACGGACTCCAGGCTTCCAGGAGCCGACCTGAACGGCGCTGCTCGCGTAGTCTACCAGATACACGGGGACGTACGTCGCTCCCATGCGTTTCAGGACGTTGTAGCGATGATGCCCGTCCAGAATAATCATCGTCTTCCTATCCACGACGATGGGGTCTCGTACGACCCCGTCCCGCAGAAGGTCATGTTCGACCGCAGCCATATTGCTTCTCAATACCTGCTCGTGCTGCTTCAACACATCAATTGGAAGTAATGTAATGTCCATCTTGTCTCCTTGTGCACGCCAGACCAACAAAAAAGCCTCCCGCTGTCGGGAGGCTCTGTGCAGGTCATGTTCGAAGACGTGCAGTCAGCGGTGCCTCCCAGTACGTAGTTCACACGGACACGTGCACGAAAACATCGCTGTACTTTTCATACGTTCATTGTCTCCCTGCGACACGGCCCGTCAACCCGACAACAAGGCGGCATCGTGAATGGCGCATGAGCTCAGAGGCACTCACTGCGCCCTGCTACGATAGTCAGAGATGGCCATCTGCAAAGCCTGGAGAGCATACCCTGCGCATCGCCACTTGGACTCGGGCAGTCCATCAAGCAGACGCGAAACATACGCCATATCAAGGGCAAACGCATCTTCAACTGTCATACCCAGGACTTCCCGGCTGAGAACGGACAGCGTCGCAATCAACGCGGTGCACCCCGCGATCCGATACTTCATGTCGGTGATGCGCCCGCCTTCCACGGCAATGTACACAGTCAGTTCGACCGCATCTGCATTATCTGTAATATGCCCCACTCCCGATGGGTTCTCAATCGAGCCAATATTGCTCGGACTCATGAACTCCCGGATTGTAGCACGGCTGTACTTGTCCATAGAAGGTCAGGCCATTGACCGCAGAAACCGCACGAGTCCTGGAATGACATCGGCCGCATAGTCGATGTCTTCGTTCGTTGTCACGAGGCCCAGGGACAGACGGATGGATGCCTTTGCCTCCTTGACGTCGCAACCAATTGATGTCAGGACGTGTGAAGGAACCGTCTCCTGCGCCGTGCACGCAGACCCACCGGCTGCGATAATGCCTGCCTCGTTCATGGCAAGGAGCAGGGCTTCATTGTCGATTCCATCAATACGAATATTGAGATTCTGCGGAAGCCGTTGCTGTGCATCACCGTTCATGGTCAGCCGGTCAATGCGTGATGCAAGCTTCTCAAATAACGCACTGCGCAACGCTGTCAGCCGTTTCATCTCGGAGGTCAGCCTCTCCCTTCCGAGCTGGGCAGCCCTTCCCATGCCAACGATGCCAGGCACATTATGCGTAGAGCCGCGGAGGCCCCACTCCTGCCCACCCCCGTCCACGAACGGATACAGCGATTCATGATCACGCACAAAGGCTGCTCCCACGCCCTTGGGGCCATTGAACTTGTGCGCGGAGATGCTCAAGAAATCCACGCCCATCGCCTCGACGTCGACAGGGATATGGGCTGTCGTCTGCACAGCATCTGTGTGCATCAGCGCGCCACGCTCGTGCGCAATGCGCGCAATCTGCGCAATGGGCTGAATGGTTCCTATCTCATTGTTTGCGTGCATGATGGAAACCAGAACAGTCGTCGGGCGCATTGCCCGCCGGACATCGTCGGGATCCACAATGCCATTTCGCCCAACCTTGACGAAGGTGACCTCGTAGCCCTGGCGCTCCAGGGCGAGTGCGCTGTGCAGAATGGCATGATGCTCAAACTCCGCTGTGACCAGATGACCGGGCTTGTGGAGCCGTTCGCGCGACGCCCGTTCGAGGACGCCCTTGAGAATCCAGTTGTCCGACTCCGTGCCTCCACCCGTGAAAATCACCTGTTCAGGCCTGGCGTTGATGAGTGAGGCGACACGCTTGCGGGCTTCTTCGACGGCTGTGTGCGCAGTATCTCCCAGTGAGGAGTGAGCATACGTCATGGGATTGGCAAACTGTTCAGAGAAGTATGGACGCATTTCTTCGAGCACTGCCGGATCCACAGGTGTGGTTGCTGCGTTGTCGAGGTACACTATCTTCTTCATCAGTTCCTCCGATCGTCCTGAACGCACAACTCTCCGCACCTGCCCGAAGCCATTTCCTGCCTCGGCAGGGCTTATGGCTGGAGAATGTCCTCTGTGCGACCTTCGATGGATAGTATAACCGAAGTGACCCCTGGAATCCACAGAAGCGTCGCCTGTATCTGGCGCCGGATGCCTGTCACCCGCATGGATCCCCCGACCCCCTCCTGAAGTGCCTCATTGAAGTCGACATGCATGGTCCCGCCTGAGT
>DAONFE010000001.1:0-105551 GCA_035403525.1 Candidatus Cryosericum sp. | reverse complement strand
TCACGACCACCCCCGCAGGGATAAGGGTCGTCAGGCCTTGACGGCGCTCTGCCTGGGTGGGGCCCTTGAGCAACTCCTCCAGGACCAGCTGTGCCAGCGGGCCATCTGCAGGTATCGTGCGGGAAACCTCGACGAGTTCAATGTCTTGTGCGGGCGTTCTGACAAGGCACACGCTGGCCTGTCGTCCCGATGGGACCGCTCCGCCACAACCGGCCAGGGCCATGACCACCACCGTGAGCCAACAGGCACCAGCCATTGGCCCGAACCAGGCCTCACGACGTGGATTATTCTTCATATGACCTCGCTGCATGGCTTTCCCCTGCAACGGCATGCGCCGTGCGTCTCTTGTGTGTGCCGAGCCATGAGTTGACAACAGGCGCGTGTGTGAACACACTGTCTCCGCTAGCACCAACGGTTGCCGCTACGGTGCATGCCGAAATGACGGAGGTTCTTCATGAGCTCCACCAAAAAAACTCACAATAAGACGTCCAAGAAGAAGCTGGTTGAAGCCGAGCGCACCACGCGCAACAAGCTCCGGCTGGCCGTTGTCCTCACGTCCATTGGAGGTCTTCTGCTGATCGTCGGGCTCGTCCTGGGACGCGGTTCTGCCAGCGGAAGCGCCCTCTTTAACACCAGGTTCTTCCTGCTCGTCCTGGGAGTCTCGCTCCTGCTCGTTGGCATTGTGGGCCTTCTGGCGCACGTGCTTGTGCAGGGAGCCAACAAGCAAGTCAACAGATCTCGCTAGTTCGTTGGAATCTGCTCGAGCCGCTCAGTTATCTCCTTGTACAAGCGCCGATATGCGGCTGCTGGCTTGCCTCTGCTATCGAGTCGAGTCACCGGGATGCCCTGACTGACTGATTCTCGGACACGAACAGATTCCGGAATCGTTGTCTTGAACAACAGACGCCCGTAGACGTCGTCGAGTTCAGCCCATGTTTCCTGTGCGAACGATTGTCGTTCCTGAATGTTGTTGAGAACAATGCCAAGCACGCTGACACGCGCACTGTATGTGGTCCGCAGCTTCTCAATCGACGCAATGAGGTCCGCCAGTCCTTTCAGGGCAAACCAGGAAACATCGGCCGGGATGAGTGCATAGTCGGCAGCCAGCAGAGCGCTCCTGGTAAACAGGCCCATGGCCGGAGGAGTGTCGAGAATGACACAATCGTGTTCGCTGTCCTGCTCGAGCCACGTTCTCACAGCGTACAGCCCATCGGTGGCGCTGTGGTCTTCGTACCTGCTCAGCCCACTGTCTGCACCTACCAGGTCCAAGTGCTCAGCTACCCGGAGGGGTTGAGGAAATCCGCCCTGGAAGAGTACCGCAGCATGGTTGACACCCTGCACCCCCGAGCGCACGAAACAGCTGGTCAGGTTCCCCTGAGGATCAAGATCCACAGCCAGAACAGACCGACCATCGCTGGCAAACAGGCTGGCAAGGTGAAAGGCCAGCGTTGTCTTCCCTACACCACCTTTCTGATTGGTCAGAACGATTCTCATGTGGTTCAGGCAGATGGTGGCTGAGGACCCTGAGTGTGCTGTTCATAGTACTGCGCGGGCAGCAGGGCAAGAGCAATTGCCAGGCCCAGCAGCGACAGGAAGAACCCGATGAAGAACCATCCAACGGCGTTGCGCCCCTTCTCGCCCGCGACACGTGCTGTAGTAAAACCGAATACCAGCATCAGGATGAGACCGATCAGCACAGGAGCCAGCACGGCTATGACACCGTAGGCAAATGGTCTCCATGGCAAGGCATCCAGCAGACTCCCTCCCCCGAACACGTAGTTGCCCATCCTCTACCTCCTGCTAAGCGTTCTTCCGTCACTGTTCAGTATAGCCGGGTGTGCTCCGGCATACAACGCTGTCGTTGACGACCGTTCAAAACGCATCATACTGCAAGGGAACGCGCACCACATCTGCTGATCGCCCAGCACACAGAGTACGACAGCGCCAGGACTCAGGCAGTGTGGTTGCGTCGCCCACACAGGATCGTTGTCAACACGCAGACCTTGGAGCATCGACATGAATCGAGTTGTTACCCGCTGGCACGGCACACCGGTGGTGCCGTCTGATGCCGGGATCCTTCCACTATGATACTCGTAACCGGTGGGGAAAAGTCCGGGAAAAGTACCTATGCTCTGAATGCAGCGCTGGAACGCGGCAACAGGCGCGTGTTCGTAGCGACTGCCGAGGCATTCGACGAGGAGATGACTGCACGCATACGTCGCCATAAGGCGGAGCGAGGTGCCTCGTTCGAAACCATCGAGGAACCGGTCGAAGTACCAGCGGTCCTGCGCCGCTGCGCGAACTACGATGTCGTTCTGGTCGACTGCATGACAACGTGGGTCGGGAACCTGATGCACTACCAGCGCGACATTGAGGCAATGCAGGAAGAACTGCTCGGGTCCCTGAGCGGCAACGAGGTCATCGTGACGAATGAAGTCGGCATGGGTGTCATCCCCCTGGGCGAGTCTACACGTCTGTACGTGGAACAGCTGGGCCGTCTGAATGCTGCTTTGGCGAGGCACGCAGCACATGTCGTGTTCATGGTTTCGGGTATTCCCCTGGTAGTGAAGTAGATGCTTGGCTGTACGTCGTGGCTCGTTCCCGGAACATGGCTCACGAATGCACGCCTGGCCGAGGGCCTGGTCGATTATCAGGAACTGCTCGTTACGTCATGGGACGCCAGTACCCGTCTTACTCTTGAGCAGGAATTGTCTGGTCTCAGAAGTCTGGACCTTCAGTACACTGTCCATCTCCCATATCCTGATCCAGGTCAGGCATGGGATGCCATGCAGTTTTTTGAGAACAGCGATTTCCCAGTCCTGAACTACGTCCTGCACCCTGTTCCGGGGTGGCGCGCCTTCCACTGGAATGACAGTGTTGCCCTCGAGAATCTCAAGGATGTCATAGAGCCGTATCCTCGGACGGTCTTCGACGTCGGGCATCATCTGCTCGGGCGGAGCGTGCCCGATACATATCGAGCGTCCACGGTGGAGGTACACGCCATGGGTGTCCACGACGGCAAGGACCACCTGGCACTGGATGACGAAACAGCGAAGGTCGTCCTGCCATGGGTCACGGAGGCGACCCTCGTCACCTTTGAAGTGTTCGACTATGACGCGCTCCTCACAAGCCTGCGCGTGTGGGAGGGTCGGCATGCTGGATGAGCCTCGCCTGGCATTTTCCTTTCTGAGCCGCATCCCGCTCGGAGGCAAGGGAAACGTGCGACACGTCCCCAGGTACTTCACGCTCGTCGGCTACGCGGCCGGGGCCGTGTACTATGCGGGACATCGGTGGATGCCTGGCGATATTGGAACAATCGCAACAATCGTCATTGGGTTTGTGCTCTTTGACTTGTTCCATTTCGACGGGCTTCTCGACACGTTCGATGGCTTTCTTAACCAGTCTGGCCGGGATAAGTGTATGGAGATTATGTCGAAGGGTGATACGGGGCCTTTCGCGGTATTCCTGTCCTTCTTCTACCTCCTGGCACTGTTCTATCTCGTTCGCGCCACGAACCCATGGAACCTTGTCTTTATGAGCGTCTGCGGAAGATTCTCCATGAATGTGCTCCTCAGTACCACACCGCCCGCTAGAGCAGAGGGACTGGGCTCGCTCATGTCTCCGTACCAGCAGCTCGCTACGTTCCTGAGCGCTGCAGCAACAGTTCCCCTGGCTCTTCTGAACTGGAAGGCCTGGGCGCTGGCCGTTGGTGTCGCCATAGTCACGGGGCTGTTCATGAGCGTTGCGACACGGCACAAGATCGGTGGATACACAGGTGACGTGCTTGGAGCGACGTGTCTGCTCGCGCAGACATTCGCGCTGGGCGCGCTGGTGCTCGGGGGTTTATGAGCATGACCTCACCAGTCTTGGCAGAACACTCACAAGTGATAAAATAGCAGTTGCATATCTCATTCGGGAGGCCCTATGAACATCCTCGAGTCCATTCGATCCAGGGCAGCACAACTTCACAAGACGGTAGTTCTGCCTGAAGGCGACGAGGAGCGCAACCAGCAGGCTGCGGCGATCATGACACGGCTGGGCATGGCCAGGGCTGTCCTTGTCGGAAACACCGGCTCGATTGCATCGCGCGCCGAATCCGCTGGCGTCAGTCTTGCAGGTATAGAAATCGTGGACCCGGCGACCTCAGCTCACACCTCCGAGTATGCCAACTTGATTTTCGAGAAGCGCAAAGCCAAGGGAATGACAGAGCAGCAGGCAGCGGAACTTGCACATGACCCCATCTACCATGCTACATGCATGCTTGCAACCGGCGCAGTGGATGCGCTTGTGACCGGGGCGGTTCACTCGACAGGCGATATGCTCCGCCCGGCGCTCCAGATCGTCGGAACCGCCCCCGGTATCAAGACCGTATCATCCATGTTCCTCATGGTCATGCCGGATGGACGTCTGTTTGGCTTTGGTGACTGCGCCGTCGTGCCGGATCCGACACCCGAACAGCTTGCCGACATCGCTGTCGCAACAGCTTCCACGTTCGCAAAGCTGACAGGCATCGAGCCATGGGTTGCCATGCTGAGTTTCAGCACCAAAGGCTCGGCGTCACATGAAATGGTCGACAAAGTGGTGCAGGCGACTCGCCTGGCGCGAATGAAAAAGCCTGACCTTGCCGTCGATGGGGAGTTGCAGTTTGACGCCGCCCTTCTTCCATCCGTTGCTTCCCAGAAAGCGCCGTGGAGTGTTGTTGCTGGCAAGGCGAATTGCTTCATTTTCCCCGAATTGAATGCAGGGAACATCGGATACAAGATGGTGCAGAGACTCGCCGGCGCTGAAGCGGTTGGTCCGGTGGCTCAAGGGCTGGCCAAGCCTGCAAACGATCTTTCTCGAGGGTGCACCGCAGAGGACATCGTCAATGTCTGTGCCATTGCAATCCTGAATACCCTGCAGGACAGCGGCCATACCACCAGCATGTGACATGCCAGCACCAGCCTGCAGGGCCGGCGGTCCAGCGACCTCACGCGTGAGCAGCCTGACCGCGAGTGCTGATGACATCATGGATCGCTACCTGACGGACCACGAGCAGGCCATGATGTCCACGATCGCCACAATGCTTGCCATTCCATCCGTCAGGGACCCCATGAGCGCATCCCCCTGGGCTCCGTTCGGACAGAGCATAGCAGACGCCTTGAGCTACCTCGTGCAGGTCGCGAACTGGATGGGGTTTCCCAGCGAGAACGTGGAGGGCGTTGTCGGACGTGTACAGTATGGCGGCGCCGCAGGAACTGAGTATGCTGTCCTCTCCCACCTTGATGTCGTCCCGGCAGGCGATGGCTGGACCAGACCTCCCTTTGCTGCTACTGTCGAAGACGGGCGGTTGTATGGCAGGGGTGCGGTTGATGACAAGGCTCCCGCCGTTGCCACTGTCTTTGCCCTCGCCGCCGCCCGGGCTGCGTTCGACGCTCTCAAGATTGTGCCAGCCAACCGGATTCAGCTCCTGTTCGGGACTGACGAGGAGAGCACCTGGGAAGACATGACCCGGTACCGCGAGAAATTCACGTTGCCACGCTCAGGGTTCAGCGCTGATGGCGACTTTCCAATTGTAACCAGCGAAAAGGGAATCCTGACGGTTCGGCTCGCAAGTAGCGAAACGACTGGCACGACACTCCTGTCTGCCAGCGGTGGTACTCGCACGAACATGGTTCCGGCCCATGCGGAAGCAGTCATAGCAGCAACACCCGAGACAAGAGACGGGTTATGCCGGATACTTGCCGGTCTTGATGGAGACGATGGGTTTCGTGCAACTATTCAACCTGACGGAGACCGCATCATTGTTAACGTCGATGGCAGGCCTGCACATGCCGCAACACCGGGACAGGGGCGTAATGCCATCGGAAGACTCCTTGTGCTCCTGGATGCTGCCGGACTGCTGGCGCATGTTCCCATGCTCCAGCTCATTGCGCGTACCGTGGGAACAGACTGGACGGGGGAGGGTCTGGGTATTGACCTTCACGATGAACTGTCCGGGGCGTTGACACTGAATCTCGGAGTCCTCGCATGGAACAGGGAAGGGGGAATACTGGACATCGACATCCGGTATCCAGTGACTTATTCCAAGACAACCGTTATGCAGACCATTGGACCCGCGCTCTCAGCGATGGCCTCGTGGGCCACCATCATGGAAGACCTGCCACCACATGTCGTCGATCCTTCATCGGCGCTCATCGCGACGCTCGGGCGAGCTTACCGGCGCCATACACACGCTTCGCCACGGTGCCTGAGCATCGGAGGCTGCACCTATGCGCGCCTCATGCCCGGTGGTGTCTCATTCGGGCCGGAGTTCTCTGGACATCCGGCCACCGACCATGCGCCGGACGAGTACATCGAGCTGGATGACCTGCTCGTGGCGACCCGGATCTATGCTTCCGCCATGTTCGATCTGTTGCTTGGGGAAGCAGACTCTGATGTCCCGTAGCCTGGACAGGGCCTCCTCGTAGATGTTGAAGCCACTTGTGGTATACTTTTTGCTAGCATTGATTGCTGAGGAGTATTATGAAGCGTGAACCCAAGAAGAAGCGTGTAATTACGCCCGAAGAACGGAAGCGCAGGAACCGCCGCTTCAATGTTATCATGATGGTCATGGCAGTAGGATGGGGCGTCATTCTCGTGTACACTCGAGAGCAGGTCTTCATCCGCTGGTTTGCGGCATTGGTGCTGTTCCTGGTGGGCCTGACGGGATTCCTGGGTATCGGAACCGAGCGTACGCGCAAGCCCAAACAGTAGCCAACAATCCCTCCAGGGCTGATGAGATGAGAGTTATCATCGTCGGTGGTAACGCAGGAGGAGCAACGGCAGCAGCCCGCCTGCGCCGCCTCCGGCCAGACGCCGAAGTCGTCCTTGTCGAGCGCGGAGAATATGTATCCTACGCTAATTGCGGCCTGCTGTACTACCTCGAAGGCGTGATGAAAGAGCGCTCAGCGCTCTTTGTGGAGACTGCAGACTCGCTTCGCTCAAAGCACGGCATTGATGCCCGTATCCGGACGGAAGCAGTGAGTATTGACCCTGCCGACCACACGGTGACGCTGCGCGATTTGGCAACCCGACAAACCTCCATCGAACACTACGATAAGCTGCTTCTCGCAATGGGAGCTGAACCTGCTTTCCCCCAGATTCCTGGCATCGACTCGGCGGGGGTCGTTCCACTATGGTCCGTTCCGCACATGGATGCCATTGCGGAGATGATTGCTCACGGTGCGCGCTCCGCTGTCATCCTCGGAGGAGGATACGTCGGCTGTGCGGCTTCAGAAGCGCTACGGGAGCGCGGACTCGAGGTTACGCTCCTTGAGGCCACTGGACAGATTCTTTCATTTCTGGACCCTGACGTCGCGATCTACGGCCGGGAGGCGCTGGAAGCGCACGGCATAGTGGTGCGCACTAGTGAAAGCGTCACGCGGTTTGTCCGCGAGGGAAGTCACCTCACCACTGTGCTGGCCGACGGACAGCAGCTCCCCTCAGACTTTGCTGTCATCTGCACGGGCGTGCGTCCGGCATCAAGGATTGCCCGTGAGGCGGGACTGGCTGTCGGCCGAACCGGTGGCATCGTCGTTTCACCAAGCCTGCGCACATCTGACCCGGATGTCTATGCGGTCGGCGATGTCATCGAAGTACAGCATGCCGTTACCGGCGAGCCAGTGGTACTGCCTCTGGCAGGCCCGGCCCACAAGCAGGCCCGCATTGCTGCGACGAACATTGCCAACGCTGGACAGGGCTGGAGCGAGCAGTATTCCGGGACACTGGGCAGCACAATTCTCAAGCTCTATGACCTCACCTGTGCAGCAACTGGGGCTAATTCGAGGCAGCTTGAACGACGGGGCATTCCTTTCAAGTCACTGCTGATCCACCCGCTGAACCATGCCGAGTATTATCCCGGTGCCACGCCTGTCCATCTCAAGCTCCTGTATGGGTTGGACGGGAAGGTCCTTGGTGCGCAGGCTGCTGGTCATGAGGGAGTCGACAAGCGCATTGACGTGCTGGCCACTGCTATTTCGTTTGGGGCCCGTGTCCAGGACCTGGATAGGCTGCAGCTGGCCTACTCCCCACCGTTCAGTTCGGCGCGAGACCCCATCAACGTCGCCGGATCGGTCGCGGACATCCGCAACCCCTGACCATCAGTTCACATCACTCGCTGCCAAACAAACTCGCCCGGGCGGCCTCTCGACCCCCGGGCGTTTGCAGCGTGCCAGGCTCAATCCTGCCTGGCTTGCTCAGCCTTCTATCACAATTGACTTCTCGCTTACCGAAACGACCCTGCCAGCTATGGATGCGTGAATGTTCGCTCCGAGCTTGCCCTCCGGAGGACTGGCAATCAGTTGCCCCGTGACCACGCTGTCACCCTGTGCCACGACCGCCTGCGCTGGCACTCCGATGTGCTGCTTCAGGCTGACTGCCACTCGGTCCACACGAACCTCGGACTCGTCCCATGCCACTGGCCAGCTGTGGTATCTTCCTACGCCAAGTCGTGCCACCAGCCGTTCAGTGGGAACAAGTCGCCCTTCTCGCGACTCATCAGGCACCAAGTCCGACCGATGATGGGCATCATTCTTCCATCCAGCAGCAGCGAGCTCACGCTTCATCTTCTTGTAGAACTGCATGGGAGACAGCTCCAGGGGACACGAGTATGCCTCGCAGAGGCGGCACTCGCAACACAAGACTGCCCCTGTGAGAACGCTGTTCTTGACGTTGATATCATAGGCGCCCGCTCGCATGATCTCATGTGGGCTGAATCCATGGCCAAGAAGGTGACGGGGGCACAGCACGGTGCAGTCACGACACTGGTCACAGCTTGCCTTTCCGCGCTTGGTCCAGGCCTCGAGTGAGCGCGACATGAACCGCACGACCTCGTTTTCTGCAGGGAGTACCAGGATTCCGCCCGTTGTCTTCGTAATCGTCTCACTCGCAGGATCCGCAACAATGTGGCCCGTCATCGGCCCGCCGACGACGACCCTAAGCTCCCCAGGATCCCGCGCGTATCCCCCGGCCAGTGCTATGACCTTGTCGAACGACATGCCTATCGGAGCATTCACCGTTTTCGGGGATCTGACTTCCCCATTGATGGTAACGTACCTGTGTGTGACCGGCACTCCACCGTCGACAGCTTGTGCTATGTTCGCCAGCGTCCCAACGTTCTGTACAACACAACCGACGTTGAGCGGCAACCCCGCCTCCGGAATCAGGCGGCCTGTCACCTCGTAGACGAGACAGAACTCATCGCCAGCTGGATAGACACTCTTCTCAATGATGTGCAATTTCACGGGCCAGGCACGCGCATCCTCGGTGTCCTGCTGGCGGTCAAGCTCCTGCTGAAGGGCCTGTACCGCACTCGCATAGTGGGCTTTCACGGCGACCAGCCCCACCTTGGCTCCGACAGCCTGCATGACCAGGCGCATGCCCCGTATCACAAGTTCAGGATGCGCAGCCATGAGCTGCTGGTCGCAGCGCAGCATAGGCTCGCACTCTGCCCCATTCGCAATCACCGTGTCAACGTTCTTCGCCGCGATCTTAACGTGCGTCGGAAAGCCCGCGCCCCCTGCGCCCACGACCCCGGCTGCCTGGACCCTGGCCACGATTTCTTCAGACGTCATACGATCTTTTCCCTGACCTGGTCCGCGAGCTGTGTGATAACAGTCTTGCGTACCAGCAGCCCTTCCTCGGTGGGGTGCACGATGCCAGCGGCTACCGAGGCCTCCACGTCGGAGACTTCACCTTCCATCAGCAAAAAACTCTTTCCCCCGAGACCATTGGCAAGCCGCAACTCCAGGAGGTTCACATCGGCGGCTTTGGCAGCGGCATCCGACGCCACGATGCAGGACGCAGCAGTCACAGTTTCGATGATGCCCAAGGCCGCCCCGTTCGTGCTCTCTGAACTCAGGTCCAGCGCTGAGAAGATGGCAGGGTGGGCATTCGGCAGAAACAGCGTGTCAACAACGGCCGCCCCGGCGATCTGAACGCCTGCGCGGAGGGCGTTGTTGACCTGGCTTGTGTCCCCGCGGAACAGCACCATGAACTTCCCCGGGCAAATCGAGCGCGCTTCGAGCAGCTCGACCGAAGCCCTCTTGACAGCGGCGTCGGCTGCTTCAATACCAGCCGCTATGCTGTCCGTTTCAATGAATCCAATCGCCTTCTCAACCATGGTCCTACCTCCTACAGAGAGTACAGTAACCACAACCTACCACAACTTCGCCGTTTCTCCCGCCACGTTGTTCATAGCAATGCCAATAGGCGTGACAAACAGCGGTTCACCCGGAATCACTGTTTCAATGCCCGTTACCTGCTCTATCACCTGGTCCATTCCCGGGAACCGGGCCGACCCGCCACACAGATAGATCCTTCGGGGATGATATCCCTCCACGTGACGGGACACGATCGTAGCCACCTTTTCCATGACTGGCTTGATGGCAGGGAAGAGTGTTGGCTGCTGAGAAGCATTTGTCTTGAGTGCCTCTGCTTCCATGAAGGGGATGTGCATCGCTCCGGCGACCACCAGCGTGAACTGCGTGCCCCCGGTGGGTTCGTCGGCCGTGTAGACGACCTTGCCACCCTCTATGACCGCAAGCTTCGTCGTACCACCGCCGACATCGACCACCACACCGCTGTCAATCTGAAGAATTGTGCTCGCTGCAGTCGCCTCGTCCACAAGCCGGGAGCACTCGATGCCCGCCCCCTGCAGGACATTGCCGGTCGCCCTGACCTCCGCCAGCGGAACACCAGGGGGGTAAGCCGTGGCGGCAGATTCGATAGGGCGTCCCAGTGCCTCTTCGACCTGAAGTTTCAGCTTCTTGACGATAGCGATTGCGCCCATGAAGTCAAACACGACCCCGTCACGAACTACCTCTGCAAATTGATAGGCGCCCGCAATCGGCATCATGCTTTCATCCAGCACCACCAGAACGGTGTAGGCAGTGCCCAGGTCGACACCAACGTGGATCTCGCCCCGATACGACACCCGAGGGCCTGGAACTCCCTGGTACGCTATCACATGCGCAGCGGCATCGAGGACTTCCTGCAATCTCGGATTGATAGCCGTATCTTCAATTGCAAGTCTCGCCCGGGGGACCTTTGCTGTGCTTGTCGCGGGACGATCGCTCATGTGCGGTCTCTCTCTGAGGCTTCCTCGTAACGGGCGAGTGCAAACAGCACGTCCGACAGGCGATTGAGATACGCTGCTACTCGGTCGTTGGGCAGTTGGCCGGCAACGCTCAGGCTGACGACTCGTCGTTCTGCGCGCCGGTCCACCGCGCGTGCCATATCAATTGCCGCGCCGGCACTCGTGGCCCCCGGAATGACGAATGTCGTCGGCATGGTGACTCTGTGCTCCACGTCGACAATAATGTCCTCCAGCCGCTTGACCATCTGGTCGGTTACTAGCCAACCGTGAGGCCCCAGGTCCTCGTGGCGCTCGGGTTCCGTTGCAAGTTCAGCCGCCACAATGCCAAGGTCCTTCTGGATGCTTTCGATAACATCTCTGGTGTACTGTTGCTGGCACAGCGCCTTCGCAAGTCCGAGCGTTGACGTCAACTCATCGACTGTGCCATATGCTTCAGGCTGGGCATCGGCCTTGGAAACGCGCTTGCCAAACAGCAGCGCTGTCGTTCCCTTGTCTCCAGCACCTATATTCGGTTTCATCGAGTCTGTTCTCCTTTCCTGGTTTCCGACCGGTGGACGCGAAGTGAGCCAACTGAAACGTCTACCGGTCGGATGAAATCGTTCCTGTTATGAGAACGAAACGGGAGGTCTCGGGGGAGCACATGCTGTATCCCCGGTTGCGGCTTCCTCGAATCGTACCTCCACACGCCACTGCTTGATGAAGTCCATGGCAGAGGGAGAGAACCGCGTGCCCGGTGGAAAGCATAGAACCATGCCTGTCACCGGCGTCCGTACCCTGCTTCGAATCTCTGCTTCGGTCACAATGCGCATCATGCTGCTCCTCGCCATGCCTCCGGGTACTATAACACCGGCCCGGTCTCGAACTCCTTCACGTGTGTTACAACTTCAGAGCGACGCCGCTCACCTTCTGGTCCAGCATGCGCTTCGCCATATCGACGATAGTTGCGGCTGCCTCCATCGGGTTAAGTCCCTGCGAATAAATGTTCGAGATGCAGTTCCGTTCCCCATCGGTATCGGTCATCTTCGCCTTGTACGCCATGTATGCACTCAGGCTGGTCTGCGTGACAAGCCCCGGGCGCTCCCCGATCAGCATGATGGCAACCTCAGGCTCAAGGACACGGCAGACATCGTTCAGCAGACGCACCCGACCGTTATCCACATAGAACGGCGTTCCAAATGTCAGACCAGCGTTCTCAAACCCCTGTTTCAGGGCAGGCAACAAGTCGGGCAGGTTCTCCAGAACAGCAGAGGAAGACAAGCCCTCACTGATGAACACCTGGATCTGAGCTCCCTTTTTGCACTTGGCAAGAATGGCGGCCTCAGCCTCTTTGCTCAGGATGCCACCCTTCTCCGGATGTGCGAGATACTCGTGTTTGTCTGTGCAGATCGTCGAAACGCGCAGGTCTACCCCGTGCTCCTTGAGGAACTCGTCCGGTATCCTGCTCCAGACTGCATCCTTGGCAGACGCCTCATCCAGACGGAATGAAAGCCATGCTTCTACCGGCGGCCTCGATCCTACGTGCCCCGTCGCAATACGTGCGGGCGTGGCCTCCATCATTGCCTCGAGTGCTTCGCGGTTGTATGGATTCTTGACACCGATCTCACGGTGCGCAAACGCTTTTAATTCACCCATGGTCGTCTCCTCAAGCTACCAAAGGAAAATGTCAGAGGGCTCGGCCGAGAAGATGGACGGGTCACCCGCCCGATCTGTCAGTTTGCCGTCTTTCAGCAGACCCATGCGCTCCATCCAGCGTTCGAACTCGGGAGCCGGGTGTCGGTCAAAAATCTCACGCATCGAAACGTCGTCGTGGTTCGAGGTATCCTGGTAGCTCAACATGACATCATCGCCCATCGGGATGCCCATGTAGTAGACCGCGCCGCCAGCCGCAGCCAGCAGGTTGGCCATTTCCTGGCCATTATGGTTCATATCCACATGGTTGACGTAGCAGGGCGCCATTCCCATCGGGAATCCGTGCATCTTGCCAGCAAACAGGTCCTCAAGGGTGCCATAGGCGATCTGGAACGTATCGAGGTGCGTCTCCGGACCGATGAAGCCAGTTACGTTGTTGACACAGAACGGCCGGAAGTGACGCCCGAAGCCATATGTTCTGGATTCCAGAGTTTGCTCGTCACAGCCGAAGTCGAGTCCGACGGACATCTCGGATCCTTGGCCAGTTTCAAAATACATGACGTTAGGCCCTGCACAGAACGAATACTCACGAGCCAGAGCCCATGCTTCCTCCATGAGCTTGAGGTCAATACCGAATCCCTTGTTCGCCGGCTCACAGCCTGCAATGCTTTGGAAGAACAGCCCAATGTGTGCTCCACGCTTGGCCGCTTCCATCTGTCCGGTAATGTGGCCCAGCGCCGAGTTCTGCGTCGGAATCTCCCACTTCTCGATCAGGCCATAGGTCATCTCAAGAATGCGCACGAGAGTGTCAGGGGTGGGGTCAACCGGATTGATGCCGATGACAACATCGCCAGCGCCATATGACAAGCCATCGAGAATGGACGCCCTGATACCATCGATGTCGTCCGTCGGGTGATTCGGCTGGTTCCTGTATGACAGTGTGCCGGGCAATCCGATGGTAGTGTTGGCGGTTGTCACATTGACAATCTTCTTCGAAGCTACCACCAGGTCCATGACGGACATCAGGCGAATGACGGCGGAGATCATCTCCGACGTAAGACCAACGCGAATCCGCTGAATGTCCTCGTTCGTCGTTTTCTGGTCGAGAATATACCCACGCAGTTCGGCGACGGTCCAGCCTTTAATCCTGTTGTAGACAGCTTTGTTGGTGTCATCGATAATGACTCTGGTGACTTCGTCTGTGTCGTACGGCAGGACAGGATTCTCAAATACGTCCTGCAGGGTGAGATTGGCGATCACCCACTTGGCAGCGATCCGTTCCCGCTCAGACTGAGCCGCAACGCCTATCAGCTCATCGCCGGATCGCTTTTCTGCAGACTTGGCCAGTGCATCCTTCACCGACTTGAAGGTGTATGTCTGACCCTGCAGTGTTGTCGTAAGATTCATCCATTCCTCCTCTGGGGTTCATAACCAGCACATGTGGTGCCCTCAACACGCGAGGTGACCCAAACACGCAATTCTCTGTCCTTCTTCGTCTGTCTGCTACGACTCTATAGGACTTGGGGTCGTCTTTCCCAACTTGATGGTCTCCTGGAATGGACGCCACAACCCCTTGTTCTCATCTCTTCCCTGTAGAAGCACCACACGGCCCGGTTTGGCCTTGCCCGGGAGTGCTTCCTTGTACAAAGAACCGATGTCTCCACCCTTTACGCGGTTGATCAGGTAGATGAGCTTGGTTTCGGGAAACTGCGTCATCATCTCAAAGTCTCCGTCGCTGTCTCCAGCCACAAAGAGAGGTGCCTGCTTGATCAGGTTACGTATGACCGTCGCTTTGCCCATGCGCTGCGTCAGTGCATACCCAGGCTCTTCACTCAGTTTCGGAAGATACTTGCCAGATGCGTCGGTTTGAAGACGGACTCCGATGACATGATCTTCTGGAACATCGTACCCGTTGATCGCCGCAACAGCCTGAATAACAGGCTCGAATGAGGCGCTTACTACCCACACCTTCCAGCCGGCCGCACGCTGCTTGGACATCATGTCGACAATGCCAAGTGAGAGACGAATGCCAGCTTTGTATGAGTACGAAGAAACGGCCGCCCTGCGGCTCAGGTCTGTGGGGGCCTTGAGGGTAACCTTCTCGCACTTCCGCTCGAGGGCGTCGTTCAATGCAGCGACTGCCATCTTCTGTACCTCTGGCTTGGTCATGCCCTGGCACAGGAAGCAGACCCACGGATAGGAGTACTCGGCACCGATCTCGGGCGTGTCCGTCAAGCCGTCGTACAGGAACGGCAACTTGACAAGAAAATCCTGGTACTCTGGAGTAGCCTTGACCTGGTCAAGAGACATCCGCTTGTCGCCGATGTAGTTGTCGTACAGGAATGCATAGTCCTGCTCCAGATCCGCAGCAAGGTCGGCGAGAGCAATATTACCATAGTCTGCGGAGAACTGCGTCACATTGGTGTCCTTGAGGGTCTTACCCGCCGCCTCAGGGATGATCGCGTCAAATGCTTCTTTGGTCATGGCGTACTGCAGATTGAACATCTGGAAGCGGAACATCGTTTCCATAATGTCGTTGTAGATACAGGTATTGTCCCAATCGTACACGGCAAGTGGATGCGTGGGCCCGTACTTCCTGATGAACCAGTCCGAATAGACCCAGTTATAGGGCGTATAGCCCACATATGTCCCGGACGGCACACCTGCCGCCAGCGTCACACCTGCAAACGAGGACGCAAGAAGTACAACGAGCAGAATTACAGACAGAAGCCTTGTAGAGCGCCTCATATCCTTCCCCCTGTGCTGTTGAGTGGCCATGCATGTTTCGTGCAAAGGGTGGGGACGGCCGTCCCTGAACCATCTCCACCCTTACGTGCATCCTGCACTGCCCTCCCCGCCAAGGCATCCCCCGACGCCATACGCAAGAGTCACGCCGGCGTCGATTGACTCCTCTTCTGCCTCCTAGATCTGGTCGGCCCAGTTCGATGGGAAGGTCACATAGTAGACCTTGACCCACGTAGGAGTATTCCAGTGCACTGAGCTTCCTTTCGGAATGAACACAGTGTCACCGGGGTCTGCGTAGATTGTCTTGCCTTCGCACGTAATCTCCATACGTCCCTCTACGATGTAGTCGATCTCATCGTAGTTCAGTGTCCAACTGAACCCGGGTCCCTTGTGCCACGACATGAACCCGCCAGAAATGCTGGCAGAGTCGTCAATCGTGATGACGTCCAGAAGCCGGAAGTCAATCTCCGGCGGATTTCGCAGAACACCGGCTGCATCGCGAAGCTCAACCTGCGGCATCTCGAAGTCTCTCGGCATCTTTGCATACTTCAGCTGGCCCGGACGGGACCCGTAGACCTTTGGCGTAGCGCAGGGAGCGCACGTCTGGCCCTGGGCACTGCTCGCGCCCATCTTTTCGAGCACCGCCTTGACAATGGCCTCAAGCTTGTCGTCGCTTGGAGCGCTTGCAGAAGCAGTTGTGTCTGCATGAACGACTGGCTCACGGGAATCTTCAATCTTGATACCGAGCTCCATGGCGGTATCGCGCGCCAGAGGCGTCAACGTGTCGCCCGGCTCCAGCCGGAGGACCGTCTGTCCGCTGGCTTTCACGCTTTCAATGTCAAACTTGGAAATAATGCGCTTCTCCATAATTAGGTTCTACCTCCCTAGTCTATCGGCCGCAATGCCACGTCTTGTGCTGCCCCAGCACCGAATCAGACTTGACAGCACGGCTGAGGTCGGAATACGCTACTCAGCGTCGGCCGGTCGCTTCGGCAGCAACATTTCGGTGTCGCTGGCCGGGCGTGGGATCACGTGGACCGAAACAAGTTCCCCAACACGCTGAGCGGCAGCGGCACCGGCATCAGTAGCAGCCTTTACAGCCCCTACGTCACCACGCACCATTACCGTAACCAGTCCGGAACCGATGCGCTCCGAGCCGATCAGTTTGACATTTGCCGCCTTCACCATAGCATCGGCAGCCTCAATGGCGCCAACCAGTCCCTTCGTTTCGATCATTCCAAGTGCAATCATGCCTGCATCTGCCATAGGTAACTCTCCTCAAAAGAAATTGGAAAAACTCTCTGCTGCCGTCCGCCGCACCCATGGTTGCGAGTGGATGCGGCGGACACCATACGTCCGGCCTTAGGCTGCCTCAGGATCGCGGTAGTCGGCCTTCGGGGCAACAAATGTTGCAATGATAATGCCCAGGACACCGGCAAAGAGCTTGCCGATGATCAACGGTCCAATGAACTGCTTGGCGTTCGCAGCGGTGAATCCGAGGTGATCAGCGAATGTAAACGCAGCAGCGACCTGCCATGCGGCGTTGATGACCTTGCCGCGAGGCGTCATGTCCTTGAACATACCCCACATGGGAATGTTGTTTGCGATGGTCGCCACCAGACCGGCTGCGCCCACGCTATCCATGCCAAGCCCTTTTCCAAGCGCTCCAAGAGGCTTCTCGAGGACCTTTGTCAGGAACTTGACCATTGGGTACGCACCAGCCAGAGCAAGAGCGATGGATCCGATAACCTCAAGTCCTTCCATGACAACGGCACCGGCTTCCGGATCGTAGTGGGAGAAGGTCGGGGCCATGCCAGAGAGAATCGTAACGCCAGTCTGCGTCTGGAAGATGACCAGGCCAAGGCCGAACAGAATGAAGCTGGTGATGAACTTGCCAAAATAGATGAAGCCCTTGACCATTGCTTCGCGGATGAAGATAAGACCTGCGGCAATCAGGGCTGCAACGATAAAGACAGGTACCAGGTAAGCAAGTGACGCTCCGAAGGGGTTGCCCGCCAGAATGCTCTGCAACAGGGCGCCGAATGGAGCGACAATGATGCCGGCCAGAATACCCAGCGCAAGATACTTGCGGTCTCTGGCTTCGATGATGCCAAGGCCCACGGGGATGTTGAAGACAATGTTGACACCAAAAACGGAGCCCAGAAGCAGACCGCCGAAGTAACCGACCCATTCGGGGTCGCCGGCAGCCTTCGCCAGCTGGAGGCCAAGGGGCGTTGCGCCCATATCAATGGCCAGAAGGGTACCGGCAAACATAGCCGTTCTGGAGCCAAGCGCAGTGTAGATAGGTCCAACGACGGGAATGAGCCACTTGCCAAGGAGTGGAGTCATCGCGATGATACCGACCATGGCAAGCGCCAGAGGGCCCATGGCATTGAAACCGTTTTCCATTTCTGCGCCAAAACCGTCAATGACGGGAACCTTCCAGTCTGGAGCCCAGTACTTGATAATCCTGTCGATGACGCCCAGCACTGCAAAAATCGCCATGATCCACAATACTACTTTGCTGATTGCAGCCATTTGTTACACCCCTTCCTTGATAGTAGAGTATAGTATTGACTGAAACCTGCACACTGATGTCTCAATGCAAGCGTGGGACAAACAAGCATAAGAAGTCGTCTCTCCGATCCGCCTCCTCTCTGACAGAAGTCTGCAAGCACCCGCAACCATCTCTGGCCTGTATTCCCCTTAACTCTTGCGGGCCAGTTCTTCCCGAATGACCTTGCGCACCATTTCCTCGAGCTCTGAAGAAGACGCTTTTGCTCCAGAAGCAGGGGCAGCCACCGCGGCAGCTGTTGCAGACGTCTTTCGGTCATAGACCACAGGTGGGTTGAAGGGCCGAAGTTCGTATGCGACACGCTTCACGTTGAACAGGTGGCGCACGGTGATATTGTCGCTGCTGATACCGCCACCCATTCCACCTGTTGCCAGGGTAAGGGATGGCGCTAGTCCTGTAGAATAGCCGATAGCACCGGCCGTCGTTGATGAATTGACAATGATACGGAACGCCGGCTTCTGCAGCCCAAACTGCATGATGACATCCTCGTCGGTGCAGTGAAGGCCCATTGTGTGCCCCTTGCCGCCAAACTCAAGCATGTCAATACAGCGGGCACATCCGCTATGCCAGCCATCCTCAACATAGAAGCCCACGATAGGCGCCAGTTTCTCACGCGACAGAGGAACCTTCGGCCCCACGTCGGTCATTCGTGCAACCAGGATCCGTGCTTCGTCCGGCACGGTGAAACCAGCCTGCTCGGCGAGAACCTGGGGAGAACGTCCAACGAAATTGGGCTGCATCAGACCATTTGGACGGAACATAGCCCTGCCCAGCTTGTCTGCCTGCTCGGCAGAGAGGAAGTACGCTCCGTTCTTTTCCAACGCCTTGGTGAGCTGGTCAGCAATCGGCTTGTCGGCAATGATGGCTCCCTCGTGCGCACAGATGACGCCGTAGTCGAAGTTCACGCTGTTGACAATGTCCCGTGCCGCTTTCTCTACGTCGGCACTGCGGTCCACATACAATGGCACATTTCCCGGACCAACGCCCAGGGCAGGTTTCCCTACGCTGTGAGCGTAGGTCACCATCGACTCACCACCGGTTGCGATGATCAGCTTGACTTCCTTCCGCTTGAGCAGCTCCGCAGTACCCTCCATGCTGATGTGCGTCATGCAGGTAATCAGACCTTTTGGCGCTCCTGCGGCCTCAGCAGCTTCTGCCACTACGCGCACTGCCTCGGCAGTGCACTTCGGAGCAGATGGATGGGGAAGGACAATGATTGCGTTGCGTGCCTTAACGGAAATCAGAGACTTGAAGAAAACCGTCGAGGTCGGGTTGGTCGTAGGAATCATTGCCGCGATAACCCCAAATGGCCACGCAATCTCAATGATCTTGTTGACCTCGTCGCGCCGGATCACGCCTTCCGTCCGGACATCCTTGATCGACATCCAGACGTTCTTTGAGGCGAACTGGTTCTTGATGGTCTTGTGTTCGACGACACCCATGTGCGTCTCCTCGACAGCCATGCGCGCAAGCCGTTCTGCCTGCTCATACGCCGCCTCTGCCATCGACGCACAGATAAGGTCAATCTGGTATTGATTGAAATGCACAAATGCTTCCTGCGCAACCTGGGCCTGTTCCGCCAGATTCCTGGCCTCTTGAATAGACAACAGGTCCTGGTCTAGTTCTTCCGGCATGTTCTGCCTCCTCTTACAAATCTCCGTCCCGCGCAAGTTCTATTCCGGGACACCCTGCAGGGACTGCAAAATGCGAGTTGCAGAACACCCTACTGGAACGCCAGCGGATCGTTGGCTACTGACAGTACCGCCTCATCGAACGCGCGGCATGCCGCGCGGCAAGCGCTCTGCGTGCCATACAGATACGCACCATGGTAGTTGGTCTCGCTCAGTCTGGTGAACGCGCCTACCTTGACGTCTGCGGCCTTGAGCGCACGCTCCATCGCGTAGTGACCTTCGAGCGGTGGTGCGGTGATGTAAGCAATAGGTGTCCCGACTTCTACGCCAGCTTCTTTGGACAGATACGTTCCGGAGCGCGAGATTGTGTATGCCAGCCATACCAGTGTCGGCGCCAGCTCAACTCCCGGGAGCGTAACTGTCGAATACCGCAGCGAGTCGACGAACTCAAGCACGGCATTGATCCCGGCAGTCGCTTCTGCTGGATTCGGCGCTGCGAGGAGCAGCATGCATTCACCCGAAAGAGGCCCGGAAGGATAGGCACCGCCAGCGAAATGCGAACGGCAATATGCTACGCGCACCTCAGCCTTCTTGGTCGCTTCGTCTCCGCCTATATACAGCGGGTCATCAATGTTGCAGGTAAACAATGCCAGACTCTTCTCCCCAGGGAGAAGTTCTAGAGCCTTCGCCATGTCGGGGTGCACGTTTGGAATCAACCGCACCGCTAGAATCTCTGGCTTCAGGGTCCGTTCCATCTCTAGAGCCATGTCGTTTTACTCCTTCCGTATGCTTCGCTCTCCGTGTCCTCAGACAACCCGAAGGTCGTCTGGAACCCGTCGCAAGACTTCACCGGCCAGCCTCCGGAGACAACTCCAGGATCGTGAAGCGCCCCGGAGGCCGACCGCTACTGCCTAGTTCGTGTTCCTACCCTCTCTTGGCCGCGGCAAGTGCTACGCCACTGGTCTTGTACTTCAGGTAGTCCTTGATAAGAGAAACAGCTTCTGCTGCCGCTTCAATCGGGTCCTTGCCCTTCTTGGAAATCATGCAGATGTTGTCGCGGTTGGCATCAGTCGTCAGAGGCTCCCAGCGAGGCTTGTATCCCATGTAGATCGACAGCGCGTCGGAAATGATAAGACCAGGACGTTCGCCGATCAACACCACAACCACGTCGGCGTTGAGAAGAGCTCCGGCATCATTCATGATGCCAACGCGGGCACGGTTCACATAGATGGGAGTTCCGAGTCCAATCCCGGCAGCCTTGAGGCCGTCGGTCATCGCCTTCAGCACATCACCAGCGTAACGCTCGATCGCATAGCCGCTCAGACCGTTGCTGACGACAAACTGTACCGTCGGGTTCTTGATGCACTTCTCAAGCACGACAGCTTTCGCTTCATCGCTGAACTTGCGCCCAAGTGGAGGAAGGCGCAGATACGTTTCCAGCGATCCGTTGGCAGCAGACTCTCCAACATTCAGCAACCCAAGCTTGTTGATAACATCCTCGGGCACGATGTACTTCAGGGAGTCCTGCGTTGCTCCGTGGTCTGCTCTCATCTGGAGGTATGTGAGAACCTTCGGACGGGGACCGTTGCGGCCGACGCAGACGCGCTGATCAGTAGCATAGATCAGAGCTTTGCAGCCTTCCGGATCTACAGGATGGTCGACACCAACCGTATGACGCTTCTCTGGTGTCGTAATGTCTTCGATCGTAACGCCAAACTTCTCAGCTTCAGCACGCCGAGCCTGTACGTCTGCCAGATTCTGTGTGCCCTTGTACAACTCGTATTCAGCCATGTCTACTCTCCTCTCCTACCGCTTCAGGAAGAACGATGGATCGCCGGCCTTATCGGTCAACTTGCCATTCTTGAGCAGTCCAAGACCCTCTGCCCAGGCTTCCCATTCAGGAGCCGGACGGGTGCCCATAGCGCTCCAGAGAGATGGAGTATCATGATAGCTGGCGCACTGATAGCTCAGCATGACGTCGTCTCCCATCGAGACGCCCATATGATAGTTGGCGCCCGCGACCGCATCCAATACCATCAGCAGTTCATTGGTGTTCTGGTCGGCGCGCACGTGGTTGGTGTAGCAGTTGTCCAGTCCAAGCGGAATGCCGAGGAGCTTTCCGCAGAAGTGGTCTTCAAGGCCAGCCCGCATGATCTCTTCGGAGTTGTACAGGTATTCCGGTCCGATGAATCCAACGACGGAGTTGACACCGATGGGGCTGTAGCGCCGGGCAAGCGCGTGCTTGCGCGCCTCAAGAGTCAGCTGGTCTGCATCGTTGTTTGCATACGCCGACAGTTCGGTGCCTTCGCCTGTCTCGAAGTACATGTAGTTGGGGCCTTCAGAGTAGCAGTACTTCTTGGCCAGTTCGTTGGCCTCGTCAAGCATTCCGACCTCAACACCGAATGACTCAAGTGCAGCCTGTGTCCCAGCGATGCTCTGGAAGACCTGCCCGATCTTGGCGCCCTTCTTCAGGCACTCCATCTGGGTCGTGACGTGGCCAAGAATGCAGTTCGAAGCAGGGATTTCCCACTTCTGCTTGATGTCCCACATCATGTCATACAGCTTCATGAGATTCTCAACCTGGTCAATGGCGGGGTTGATGCCGATGACCTGGTCGCCGATGCAGAATGCAAGTCCATCGTAAATCTCTGCACGAATGGCGTCGACATCGTCAGTCGGGTGGTTCGGCTGAAGACGTGAACCGATACGTCCAGGGAGTCCCATCGTGCAGACATTGTGCACCACGCACGGCATCTTGTGACCACCGAGAACAAGGTCGAGGCTGGAGCACAGTTTTGCTACAGCAGCGGCCATTTCGCCTGTCAGACCCTTGCTGATTGCGGCAATGTCTTCGGACGTTGTGTTCTCGTCAAGAATCCAAGCCCGCATCTCTGATACGGTCTTGTCCTTGATCTTGTCATACGCCACGGGGTCAATGCCATCATCAATGGCCCTTGTGATTTCGTCGTCCTCATACGGAACAACCGGCTGGGCGCGCAGGACCCACATCGGGATCTCAGCCAGAACGGTCTTGGCTGCGACACGCTCTGCTACGCTCTTTGCGGCAACACCTGCTGCCTCATCGCCGGACTTCTGTTCGTTCGCCTTAGCAAGGACTTCTTTCACGTCCTTGAACTCGTACGTAACTCCGAACAGTTTGGTACGGAATGCCATGTTTCCTCCTTGTCACATTGAGAAGATAAGTGTCTTCACTGAAAGAGAAACAAGACGATCGCCAAGCATGGATTGACCGATATCGATATAGTCCCCTTCCGCCAGTGTAACCTCATCGATTGAAAGCACCTTGTATTGGGGTAGCCCTGCACTTACGACCTGCCCTAATGCCTTTCCCAGGTCGCGCTCACTCACCAGAATCAGTGGAACGCTTGGCGACAGGTACTTACTGGCAAACGTCACAATACCACGCCCCAGTTTCTTGAGATCGTCATAGCACGCCACTGCCGCCAAGTCAATAGCAAGAGCAACCCGATCCTTGGCTGGGTCGAGATCCCAACGACTGTACCCGTCCAGAATCGCCCGGCCCAATGTTTCTTCGTCAGGAACCCCTTCGAAGATTGGCCGGACAACCGGAACGTTGCGCATGGGCAGCTCGCTTGGAGCCACCCATATGGTCATGCCACTCAACGTAATCGTCTCGTGGCTTGCGCCCATCACAGTGGCGCGCTCGGTGTGAAGTGGCTTGAGAACTGTCCATTCCTTGACGGCAGGATGGTTTCTCAGCTCCTCCCCCATGAGCGGGCCGATGTCGCCATAGACGGCCACCTGCTCCATGGTCGACACAGGCTTTGCATCGTAGTAGAAGTCTGCCACTCCGCCCGAGAAGAAGATTGTCGTCTTTGTTACCGGCCGGCTGAGCGGTGCCGTTTCCATGAGTTCCTTCGCCATGTCTGACGGTTGTCCCGACAGCGTCTCGACGATGAGGTCAGCCATAAGGCGTGCCACACGTCGCAACGTCTCCACGTCGGTGCGGTCACCCGCCTTGAGGTCGATGCCCAGATGCTTGAGCATCTTCTCTCCGCTCTTGGTAATATGCTTGACGGTTCCAGTCGACTGGTCAACCTGAATGTGTCTGCCACCCACAGAAAGGACCACTGTGTCTACCAGATCGCCCTGGTGGAAAACAGCCACATTGGTGGTACCTCCGCCAATGTCAACATTGGTGCCCCAGTTGAAGTGCTCCGACGTCCATGCCGCGGCGCCGGAACCGCGTCCCGCCAGATGAGCCTCAAGGCTTGGTCCCGCGATGGTCGACACGAAGTCTCCCGCAAGAGGTGCCACTGTGTTGAGCACTCGTTCGGCATTCTGCCCCTTGGCCGCCTCGCCGGTAATAATGACGGCTCCCGTGTCGATCTGGTCAGGAGTGAATCCTGCCTCGCGGTAGTCAGCCCACAGCAGCTTCTCAAGTTCTTCCACCTGGACAAGCCCGTCATGGTCGATGGGAGTGAAATGCACAGGACTCTGATAAAGAACTTCCTTCTTCGCGACTTCGGCTCTTGGCTTGCGGGCAGGCCCATACCGTGCCTGTGGCAACGCGCTGAGTGTCGCCATCTCTGCTACAAGGAGCTTGGAGATTACAATCTGCGTTGTTGTCGTTCCAATATCAATTCCTACGCTAATGAGTTCAGCTGACGCCATTCGCTTGCCTCCATTACTTTTCCGACTTCCGACCGGCCGTCCTGGAGCCTTTCTTATCAACATAAAGGTAGTTCTTGAGCGATGTGACCAAGTTCTTCTTCGCGCCCTGCACCTTCTTCAGGTCATCAACAGAGGCGAACGGTCCTTGCTGTGACCGGAAATCAATGATGCGCTCCGCCAGTGCCGGTCCAATGCCAGGCAGGGCGTCGAGTTGCTCAGCGGTTGCAGTATTGAGATTCACGCGCTGCCGGACAGCAACCCCGGTAGGAGCAACTGCTGGTGTTGTGGCTGCTGGCTCTGGTCCGGGCCTGTTGCCGGTTGCGTCCGACCCTGATACCTTCCTGGGGACCTCAACAGTGTTCTGCCGGTTGTCGGCTACGGTATCCAACGAAACGGGCACGGCCGTGATGACAGGGGATTCCACCGCTGATTCAGGCTCGGCAAAGGCACCCATCGTTTCAGGAGCAGGAGAGGCGCCCTCGCCAGCAGGCAGCCCCATGTTACGCCCCATACTGTCAATAATCGTATCCGTATCCCCAGCTGGCCGGGGAATGACATGAATCGAAACCACTTCACCTACCCGTCCAGCAGCTGTTGCGCCAGCATCTGTTGCAGCCTTGACTGCACCGACATCGCCACGGACAACAACGGTCACCAGTCCATCGCCGGAATAGGCTTTGCCCACGAGGCGTACATTCGCTGACTTCACCATGGCATCAGCGGCCTCAACGGCACCAACAAGACCTCTTGTCTCAATCATCCCAAGTGCTGCCAGCCTCGCGTTATCAGGCATAGACCCTCCCGACGGCGCGAGGCGAGTGGCGACGCATCATGACTTATGGAAGGTGTCGATACCGCCCACTTCGAGCGAATCGAGAATGCCCACGATCGTGGCGTCGGCAGGAGCCTGATCAGTCAGCGACGTAAACCGTCCACCGCTTCCAACTGCAACAAGGACCAGTTCTCCCTCGCCCGCTCCCACGGCATCCACAGCTACGAACGGGGTGCGATCCATGAGTTCGTTGCGTACCGTGGCCTCCTGAACGACAAGAAGTTTTCGGGCAGATAGTTTGTCCGCCTTGATGGTGGATACAGCTGAACCGACAACACGCGCTATCAGCATATTCGTAGCCTCCTGGCACCTCTTCTTGTCTCTCGCATTCGCGACAGCACATCCCACAACGCAACAAATGACAGGCTAAAGCAACTCCGCCCTTGGGTTGCCACGCCCTCACGTGACTTCCCAGCGCCTGTCCTTCCTGGCAAACCTCCGAGCATTTTCTGAACAGCTCCGACGGGCAGCGTGATACCTGCCAGCTGCCGGAACCGCCTGGTAATTGCAAGTGTAGGATGAATCTGCACCGTGTCAAATCGTTCGTGGTCAGGACCATGCAAGCGCTATCAGTACAGTCTTCGGGTCAGAACCCGGCTCAGTCGTGCGGGGTCATGGCTGGAACGTGCCCGTTGCCATCCATGAGGGCCTGTATAGTTTCCTCGGTGCGAGGCGCCTCTCGTACGGTGCCATCTCCCACGACGTACAACCTGTCAGGAAGCAGGCGGATTGTTTCCAGGTTGTGGGTGGACAACACGACGGACTTGCCTCTTGCTGATGCCCATGTGATCAGGCCATGCAACTCCCGCAGACTCGGAAGGTCAAGATGCAGCTCCGGCTCATCCATCAGCAGAACGTCTGTCCACTGGGCCACAAGGGCAAGCAGCATGACCTTCCGCTGTTGACCCGAGGACATCTCGTCCAGAAAACGCCCGCCAAACCCTACAACCTCGTTGAAAACATCAGGATGGTCCGAGGCGACAAACTCATTCATCGTTTTGAGTCTGCCCATGGAGCTGAGCTCTATGACCTCGTCCACTGTGATGTGAGCCTGGGGAATCGACGGCGAAAGGAAGCCCATGGATGAAGCCAGGCGCTGCGGCCCCAGCTCCCTGATGTTCATCCCTTTGTACAGAATCTCGCCTCGTACTGGTTCCAGAAACCCTCGAATCGTACGCAGCAGCGTTGACTTGCCTGTTCCGTTTCGTCCGACAAGAGCTACTGTCTCGCCCGCAACAACATCCATGCTCACCTGTGTCAGGATGGGTGGAAGGTGCGCGTATCCTGCGGCCACTTCTCGAAGCGACACGACCGGCGAGCTCATACTGCCCTCCGAGCCTTGACCGACAGCCAGATCAGGTAGGGAGCGCCAAACAGTGAGAGAACCGTGTTCAGCGGAATCTCGGATGCGCTGACAGACCGTGCAATCAGGTCGCCGACAACAACCACGATGGAACCCATCAGCATTGTCAGCACGACGAATGACCGGTCTGTCCTGCGCGTCAGCATGCGTGCGAGGTGTGGCGAGAACAGCCCGGCAAACCCCACAACGCCCGCGGCAGCAACGTCTGTCGCGGCCAGAATCACGCTGATGAACAGCATCCCGACCCGTGTTCGCTTGACGTTGACGCCCACGTTCATGGCAAAGTCGTCACCGACAAGATAAGACCGCAGCGGACGCATCATGCCCATCACTACGGGAACAGCAATGGCCAGACCGACCCCCACCACCAGCATCGCAGAACCCGACGCCCTGTTGAGGCCCATCCAGGACCAGAATACCGTGTTCGAGAGAATGTCAGGCCGCGTCGAAACCAGAATCGAGTACATCGCGCTCAGCATGTAAGAAAGAGCGAGGCCGGACAGGAGAAAGGCCAGCAGGTCATGTCCAATACGATGACTGATGATCAGCAGCAGGACGAGGACAGCAAGAGAACCCAGCAGAGGAGCAGTTATCATGACCGGGATGAATCCGGCTGTGACAGGTACGCCTACCAGCGCCACGATCGTTACTGCCAGCTGGGCCCCACCAGACACACCAAGCAGGTAGCTGTCCGCCAGGGGGTTGCGGAACGCTGTCTGAAGCAGGAATCCCGACAATCCGAGAGAAGCGCCTACGAGCACTCCAAGCCCGATACGTAGCAGTCTGAGAAGGACGATCTGCGCAACCGGCAAGGTTGCAGACAGTCCGTCGCGTATACCCCGGAGTCCAGTGAGAACCTCGGCAATGCTCAGCCCCGCACTGCCAAAAAACACGCTGCCCACGCTGACCAGCAGCAGCAATGCGACCGTGCCCGCAAGCACGGTCGCATCATGCCGCCCAATACGCTGGTCAGTGCTGAGCTGCACGCTGGACATAGTCGGCAATCAGTTCCAGACCCTGGATAATGCGTGGACTTGGCCGGAAAATGTAGTCTCCGACCATGTCGTACACCTGTCCCAGCTGGACCGCCTTGACCGTCGAAAACGACGTCCGGCCGGTTACATCTGCAGCACCCATTCCCGATGCGACGATGATCACATCAGGATTGTGGCTGATGACAAACTCCTCGGAGAGCGTCGGCCACGCAGTGTCCGTATCATCACCGATGTTCGTGCCTCCAGCTACACGGACGATGTCCGAAACGAAGGTGCCCTTGCCCGCACTCATCAGCGGGCTGTTCCAGAGTTCGATGTAGACGGACGGCTTTCGTGGCAGCTTCGCGCCAGCAGCGGCGACGCGCTCGATTGTCCGGTACATGCCAAGGCTGACTTCATAGCCCCGGTCGGGAACTCCAAGAACAACAGACAGATTTCGGATGGCACTGACGATTTCCAAGAGCGTCCTCGGGTTGTCGGCGTAGACGGTACGTCCCATTTTCTTGAGACGATCCACGACAGCAAGGGGCGTTCCGTCTGTAACGAGAATCAGGTCCGGGGACAGCACCAGCAACCGCTCAAGTGACGGATTGCTGAACGCTCCGACCGTTGGGATCTTCCGCGCGGCCTCCGGGTAGTCCGTGTACTCGGACGTAGCAATAATGTTACCTCCCTGACCGAGAGCAAAGCAGTTCTCCGCAAGGTTCGGAGCCAGCGTCACAAGGCGCATCTTTCCGGCCTTGGCTGGAAAGGTGGAGTGCTGAGCACCCAGCACGTCCGTCATTGTCGATGGAATCTGGCAGGAAACAGTAGTGACGCCTCCCTTGGCAGCAATCTGGACCGCGCCTCCGGCCTGGGTTATCAGTGTCTTCAAGGTGGCACCAGTCATGTAGACCGTTCCGATCTTTCCGACCACGCGATACAGGTCGCTGCGACTGGTGCTCTTGTACGCGCCATCAATCAGCGTCCTCCTGCCAATATCGTAGGCAGCAGCAACAGGTCCAATGCCGAAGTAGACAACATTCTGTGCCTTTTCAAACCGAACAGTTCCGCCCAGTGCCTCAATGACGGCACGCAGTGGAAAGGCAAGCCCCGAAGCAAGCTGCACGGGAACGAACGCTGTTGGAAAGGTTGCCGAGCTGCGCTTGGATTCAACAGTCACGCTGAAGGCCGGTTGGGCCACACGAACCTCGATGGAAACACGCCGCACCGATCCGGCGGACGATGCCAGACACTGTGTGCTGGGAACAACTGCCAGCATGAAGACCATCAGCGCCACAAGGAACAATGAAACAATCCCAGTACTTCCTGCAAACCTGCCACCTGCGGCCAGACGCCCGACTGCCCGGTTCCGACTCCAAGACCCTGCTCTGAACATGACCGTTCCTCCACTGTTGGGTTTTTGTTCCGGCCGCCTGCGGTAAGAAGTCACGTCTTCCGCACAGCCACCGGTTGCATCCGCTTCTGAGGGCGGACCGCACTGCTCGCACCTGGTCGCAGGAACTCGACGACGAGCCCTGCCTGCCAGTAGTGTCCAGTATAGGTGTTCCCAGACGAAGTCAACCTGCATTCCCGCCGCCGATGAGTCCAATGGAACAGACCGCCGCTGCACGAGACCATCCGGCCACCTTCAATGCCCGAACGACACGCAGGATGAGGCACGCAGGAAGCGGGGAGGACAAGAATCAGGCCTTTGACATATACTGTGGTGATGAATTCGGAGGCCGGGGACATGATACACGCAGTCAGTCTGGACCTGTGGGGGACGTTGATCTGCGACCGGGACGGCGATGAGGCTGCTCGGGACCACATTCGTTCCCGCCGCATCAGTGAACTGCTCTCCAAGGAGCATCTGCACGTTTCCGAAGAACAACTCTACTCAAGTCTCCGCAGCATTGACGTCGTCCGCCGTGACATTCGGGAGATGCGCGACTGGACCCTGACGACAGCCAGGCAGATCCGATATGTGCTCACCCAGGCGGGCGTGTTTCCCTCCCCAGAGCTCGTGCATGCTCTTCTGCCCCGCTACGACACTGCAATTTTCGAGCTCATGCCCGTCCTCGTCGAGCCGGACGCTTCACAGTGGCTGACCGTCCTGGCTGAGCGGTTTCCCCTGTCAATCACGTCAAACACGGGAAAGACGCCGGGAAAGGTTCTGAAACGCGTGCTTGAGAAGCTGGGTATTCTCGCGCCCTTCACCCACTTTGTCTTCTCCGATGAGGTCCAGTCGCTCAAACCGGACCCGGGGATCTGGTTGTCTCTGACAACGGCCAATGATGTAGCACCAGGAGAGATTGTCCACGTCGGAGACTCCTACTCCCTGGATTACAAGGGAGCACTTGACGCAGGGTTGCATGCAGTGCTCTTCGGGCGACGTCCGTCGGTTTCCCCCACGGTCATCGCGGTCGATTCGCTCAAGCAACTACCAACTACTATTCAGGAGATGGACACATGACCATTTGTCTGACCGGCTCGGGCCTCACCACAGACGACGTCATTCGGGTCGCCCGGGAAGGTGGCTTCGTGGACCTTAGTGACAAAGCCGTCCTGCAGATTGACAGGGCTTCCTCGTTCGTGACGCAGATTGTCGACCATGGAATCCCTGTCTATGGCATCAACACTGGGTTTGGTTCGCTGTGCAATGTTCCCATCAATCGTGGCGACCTGAACAGACTCCAGGAGAATCTCATCATGTCACACGCGGTCGGGGTCGGGCCGTTCTTTGCCGAGGACGAGGCCCGAGCGGCCATGCTCGTTCGCGCCAACACCCTTGCCAGCGGGCATTCCGGCGTCCGTCTCGAGGTCGAGCGCCTGCTCCTTGCCCTGCTCAATGAGCATGTGTACCCTCTGATTCCCAGGCAGGGATCACTCGGAGCCTCGGGCGATCTGGCACCCCTCGCTTCGCTGGCCCTTGTCCTTATCGGAAAGGGCACAGCCCAGGTTCACGGCCAGGTGCTCCACGGGCCAGAAGTTTTGCGAGCAATCGGCCAGACGCCCGCGACGCTTGGTGCCAAGGAGGGGCTTGCACTCATCAACGGTACTGCTGTCATGACAGGCGTTGCCGCATTGGTCCTGGCAGACGCAGAGCATCTCCTTCACCTGGCTAACATGGCCGCAGCACTGACGATGGAGGCTCTCCGTGCACGCCTGGAGCCTTTTGACCCGCGAATTGCTGGCCTGCGCCGACATGCCGGCCAGGAAAGCGTTGCCGGTGAAGTGCTTGCCTACCTCAACCACAGCAAGCTCACGGGGACGTGCGACGAGGTCCAAGACGCGTACAGCATCCGGTGCGTTCCCCAGGTACATGGGGCCGTTGCCGACACGTTGACGTTCGTCAGCAGCGTTCTCGCAAGCGAGTTGAACGCGGTCACGGATAATCCTCTGCTCTTTCCCGACGACGGTGATGTCCTCTCGGGGGGCAACTTTCACGGCGAACCCGTCGCCCTGGCGATGGACTATCTCGGTATCGCCCTTGCGGAACTCGCAAGCATCAGTGAGCGCAGAACCAATCGACTGCTCAATCCGGCCCTCAGCAGGGGCTTGCCGGCGTTTCTTACCGCGAACGCAGGCCTCAACTCCGGGCTCATGATTGCCCAGTACACTCAGGCTGCTCTTGTCTCTGAGAACAAAGTGCTCGCCCACCCGGCCTCGGTCGACAGCATTCCCGTGTCAGCAGACCAGGAGGACCACGTCAGCATGGGAACCATAGCTGCCCGCAAAGCCCGCTCTATTGCTGACAACGTCGAGAACGTCCTGGCAATCGAACTGCTCGCTGCGTGCCAGGCTGTGGGGATCCGGGCCAGAGAACAGGACCTGGGCACCGCGACAGGCAATGTATTTGCGGCAATTCGCCAGGTCGTTCCGCCAATGGACGGAGACCGGATGTACATTGATGACGTAAACGCTGTGCGAACATTGATTCACACGAACGCAATCTGACAGGAGGCACACAATGGAACCCATTCACGCACCGCATGGAACTCAGCTGTCATGCAAGAGCTGGTTGCTGGAAGCGCCAATGCGCATGCTCATGAACAACCTGGACCCTGCCGTTGCCGAGAAGCCCGACGAACTTATTGTCTACGGCGGCGAAGGCAAGGCGGCGCGCAACTGGCAGGCGTATCATGACATCATCGCAACGCTCCAGAGCATGGATGTTGACGATACGCTGGTTGTCCAGTCGGGCAAGCCGGTCGCAGTGTGGAAGACGACACCCGATGCCCCACGGGTCATTATCAGCAACTCCATGCTGGTGCCCCACTGGGCGACCTGGGACGAATTCCACCGCCTGGAGGACATGGGCCTTACGATGTATGGTCAGATGACGGCCGGCTCATGGATCTACATTGGAGCCCAGGGTATTCTCCAGGGCACCTATGAGACTCTTGCGGCTGCGGCGAGGGAGGCTGGCTGGACGGACCTGCACGGCAAGTTCGTCCTGACTGGCGGCTGCGGGGGCATGAGCGGGGCCCAGCCGCTTGCCATCACCATGAATGGCGGTGTAGGTCTCATCGTGGAATGTGATCCCTCGCGGCTGCAGAAGCGGCTGGACACAAGGTACCTGGACACCATGGTGACTGACCTCGACAGTGCCCTTGAACTCGTCAGGAAAGCAGTTGCAGAGAGCCGACCACTCTCTGTGGGTCTTGTCGGCAATGCCGCTGATGTTTTCCCTGAACTTTTGCGACGCGGCATCATTCCCGATGTCGTCACCGACCAGACCTCTGCGCATGACACCCTGAACGGGTACGTACCCAACGGCATGCCTCTTGAGGCAGCTTATGCACTGCGCAAGAGCAACCCCGCCGAATATCAGCGCCGCGCACTCGACGCAATTACAGAACACTGCAGGGCCATGGTGGGAATGCAGGACCGTGGCGCGATTGTCTTCGACTACGGCAACAACATTCGCGGGCAGGCCCTGTCGAACGGCTACACGGATGCGTTCAGGTTTGACGGGTTCGTGCCAAAGTACATCCGTCCGTTGTTTGAGGAAGGAAAGGGACCGTTCCGCTGGGTGGCACTTTCGGGCGATCCGAAGGATATCTGGGCAACTGACGAGGTCATCCTCAAAGAATTTGCGTATGACCCGCACCTCACAAAGTGGATCCAGATGGCCCACGATCAGGTCGAGTTCCAGGGACTGCCCTCGCGTATCTGCTGGCTGGGATATGGTGAGCGGGAACGGTTCGGTCTGCTTATCAATGACCTTGTGAAGTCTGGCAGGATTACTGCCCCTATCGTGATCGGGCGCGACCACCTTGACACAGGATCGGTTGCCTCGCCAAACCGGGAGACTGAGAATATGATGGACGGCAGCGATGCCATAGCGGACTGGCCTATCCTGAACGCTCTCCTCAACACGATTGGAGGCGCCACATGGGTATCGGTCCACCACGGGGGCGGTGTTGGCATAGGGTACTCGCTCCACGCAGGCATGGTAATTGTAGCCGATGGCACGGAGGAAGCTGCCAGGCGTCTGTCGCGAGTACTTACGTACGATCCTGGAAGCGGAATTGTACGGCACGCCGATGCTGGCTATCCTGCGGCTATCCAGTTCGCCAAGGACCATGGCATTCGCATGCCATCTCTGAAGTAAGGCACGCTCAATGCGAACCAGCCGGACACAGCGCCACAGCGCCCGCCCGGCTGGAGTTAACGGCTGAGAGGAGACCTTATGGATAGTTCCCGCATGAACTACATCAGCCTTATCCGCGAACGGCATTCGGTACGCGCATACGAGCCTCACGCTCTCACGGAACGTGACCGTGAGGAGGTGGCGGGAGCAATTGCTTCGGCTGTTCCTCTTCAATCAGGACACCTTCTGCACTGGGCTCTTGCCGAACGGTCGGTCATGGGCTGCAGTGCGCTGCTGTACGCGCAGTGCGATCCTTCTGAGGAGCAGCTGTCAGAATACGGGTATCAGGGCGAGCAGATTGTCCTTGCGCTGCTCGCGAACGGCTGGGGGACATGCTGGTATGCCTCGGTTCGTCTCCCAGGCAGTCCGTGCTCCATTGCGGTAGGTCGCCCTTCCAGGCAAGGACCGCGTGCTGCAATTACTGCCATGATGGCACGCGGATACACGCGAAAACCTCTGGAAAAGCTCATGACAAATCCGATACCTGAGGACTGCTCGCCCATGGTGCTCACGGTTCTGAATTCGGCGCGTCTAGCACCGTCTGCAGTGAATCGGCAGCCCTGGACATTCCAGGTCGTGTCTGGCAGCGAGGTTGTTATCAGCACGGACAACGAGCGCTTTCTCGACCTTGGCATATGTGCTGCGCACGCGATGGTTACAGCGCGACAACTGGCTGGCGAGGTCACCATCCGGCGACTCAGCGCCGGTCACCTCAGTGTGTCGTGGTAACCGAAGCTTCACGGCAATGTTTTCTAGGGCTCGCAGGCCACAGGCACACAGCACTGCAACCCTGACTCCGCCTCAATGAAACGCCTGCTCCGGCAAAGTGGATCTCTGGTCTGGCTGTTCATTGCAGCGGCCATCGCCGGCGTTACTGCATCCGTGGCGACGGTCGCCTCGGCGCACCTGTTCGGACGGGCCTGGTCTTTCATCACCGGGAAGCAGCCACAGGACGTCACAATAAGCGTCATCAGGGATTGGACGATAGTCGTCGTTGCTGGTATGACGGCCACATTTCTCCGCAAGCTGCTCGCGAGCCAGTTCAGCGAGCGGCTGCAGGCACGTCTGCGCGAACGTGTCGCTGCACGGCTTGCGCATGCTTCGGCCGGAGCAATGCAGGCGTGGCACTCGGGAGAAATCTCCTCAAGAATGTCTGGTGACCTTTTCCACGTCGAGCAGCTTGTCAGAAACGATGTTCCACAGTTCATCGTCCAGTCGCTGACTGCAGTTCTGGCTGCCACCTACATGTTCATGCACAACTGGTTGCTCACGCTCGCCTCGATTGCCGTCACTCCGCTCCTGTTGTTTGTTTCCTCCCTGCTGGCGAAGCCTCTCGGTCCTCTGGCTGCTGCTGCCCAGGCCGACCTTGCACAGGCCAGTGTCACTGTTCAGGAAGACCTTGCCGGAGCAGAGGTCGCACGGGCGGCAGGAATGAACGGGGTCCTTCAGCACAGGTACGAGAACAGCCTGGACCACTGGCTCAACCACTCGCTTGAGGCCGCCCGTCAGGTCGCCAAACTGTACTCTGCTGGGACTGCGCTTTCTCTTGTGCCGTTCGTCGTTGTCTTCGCCGCAGGCGGTTGGATGGTCTTGAGGGGACGCCTGGAGTTTGGCATGCTCATCGCATTCATCCAACTTGTCAACTATCTGTCATTCCCCTTTCAGGAAATGCCGCGGCTCATCGGGCAGATCCACGCAGGGACAGCCGCAGCAGCCCGAGTTCTCGAGCTTCTGGACGTTCCGCAGGAGCGGACGGGAGGCATTACCGGCAATCTCGATGCTAAACCGCTTATCAAGTTCCGTCACGTCACATTCACCTACCCGGGGACACCACAACCGCAGCTCCGGGATGTGTCGTTCCAGGTCGTGCGCGGACAGAAGGTCGCCCTTGTTGGCGCAAGCGGCTCCGGCAAGTCCACCGTCATCCGATTGCTCACCGGGGAGTACGAGCCCCAGGCAGGCGAGCTCCGTGTCGGGGGAGTCACCACATCAGAGTGGTCGCTCCAGGCGCTCCGGACCGTCATGGCTGTCGTCGACCAGGATGCGTTTCTGTTCGATGATGCCATCAGGACAAACGTGGCCTCAGGACGGCTTGATGCGTCCGGGGAGGAGATCTCCGCCGCGCTCGAGGCAGCACAGTGTGCCTTTGTGCCAGGCTTGCCGCAGGGCATTGAGACGAGCGTCGGCGAAGCCGGGGGCAGCCTGTCCGGCGGACAGCGCCAGCGTATCGCACTCGCACGCGCTCTTGTGCGGAATACCCCGATTCTCCTCCTGGACGAAGCTACGTCCGCGCTGGACAACCAGATGGAGCAAGACGTGTACACTGCCATCACCCATGGAACCCATGACAGGACCATCATTGCAGTTGCGCATCGGCTGAGTACGGTCAAGGACTTCGACTGTATCGTGGTGTTCGAGGACGGACAGGTCGTTGAACAGGGAACCCATGAGAACCTCCTGAAGGCAGGTGGTCTGTATGCCAGACTCTGGAGCATGCAGCACATGCAGGAGGCACCTCATGCGTAACTGGAAGAACCTGCGCAGACTGCTCTCGTATGCTGGAGACGCACGAAGGCAGTACATGTCCGGGATCATCGGAATAGGGCTTGTCAACCTCGGAGTCAACGCCCTGTTCGCTGAGGCACTTGCTCTGTTTACAAAAGGCCTCATGCAAGAGGACTCACACGGACTGCTTTTCTCCGTGGTCCTCTTCGTCGCCATAGGAGTATTCGCAACAGTTGCAATACTGCTTGCGGGGCGCGCGCTTGTAAGCGGCTCGTCCAGGGCTGAGCGGCACGTGCGCAGCGCAGTTTTCACAGCAGTCAGTCGCATTCCCCTCGACGCACTTCAGCGGTACGACCCGGGAGATATCCAGTCGAGACTGGGCAATGATGTTGCAGCAATCGGCCAGTTCTACGCGCAGACCATGCAGCTCCTTTCCAACCTGATGATAGGAGGTCTCGGGTCCATCGCTCTGGCACTCATCATCGACTGGCGCTCTGGGCTGCTTATCATCGGCGCCGCGTCCCTGCTGTTTCTTATCACCGTTCCTCTCCTGGGCCCGCTGAAACGACACGCCGAGACGGCACAGAGTAAGAAGGCAGAGGTTCTGGGTCGTACAGGACAGATGACACGCGGCAATTTCATCGTACGAGCGTTCAACCTGCAGGACTGGGTTCTGCACGGATTTACCAGCGCCAGCCTTGCTCAGCGCCACGAGGGGCTTCTGCTGGGGTGGTACGACGCCTTGCGGTCGCTCACTGACAATATGGCCGACGTCGTCAGCCTGGTATTGATTGCGTACGGAGCCCGACGGGTGGCAATCGACCCAGCATTTCTCCCACAGCTAGCCGCTCTCATCCAGCTGGTCAGCGAAGTAACGATGTTCTTCAGCCAGCTCTCCAGCCTGCTCACTGACCTTCAGGTCAAGCTCGCCTCGGCAGTCCGTGTCTTTGATCTCCTCGACGAGTCTCCCGAGCCCGGTACTCTGCCACGGCCGCCGTTTGTCCGCGAGCCACAGGCAGGACCAGGCTTGTGTGTCGACGATCTCTCCTTTGTGTACAGAACCAAGGAGGATGCCGCGCTGCAGGACATCAGCTTCTCGGTAGCCGCCGGGCACAGGGCTGCTTTCGTCGGGCCATCGGGCGGAGGAAAGAGCACGCTGTTCAAGCTCATCCTTGGCTTGTATCAGCCCAGACGCGGTACCATCACCGTGGATGGCCACTCAATCTATGATCATGAGTTGTCAGCATGGCGAAGCCAGTTTGCCTATGTCCCGCAGAACGCATTTGTCTTCAGCGACACTGTTTATGCAAACATCGTGGGCGGCATGCCCGACCCGGGCATCGAAAGGGTAGAACAGGCGGCACGCGCCGCCAATGCCCACGACTTCATCATGCAGTTGCCCAATGCCTATCAGACGGTCCTGCAAGAGCTCGGCCGGAACCTGAGTGGCGGTCAGAAGCAGCGTATCGCCATAGCACGGGCCCTGCTGCAGGATGCACCCGTGCTGCTGCTGGACGAGGCCACAGCTTCTCTTGACGCTGAGAGTGAACACGAGGTCCAGGGGGCACTCGAGAACCTTATGCGGGGTCGCACGACCCTCGTTATTGCCCACCGGCTGTCTACGATTCAGGACGCTGACACTATCTATTATCTTGAGCGTGGCCGACTGGTTGAACGGGGAACGCACGAAGAACTGATGGCCCACAGAGATGGACCGTACCGGCATCTGGTGGAGGCAGGACTCAGGATCCCATCCCCGCCTTCCGATTCATAAGAAGAAGTCAGCTCCCCCTGGGAGTCGCCGCAACCGGGTCACGTGCAAAGGCATCCAGGATGAACCTCGTGACTGGCCATTCGAACGTCTCGACACAGACGGGCATGTCCGCACTCCTTCCTGCGAATCTCCTGTCCATGAATTCGCTGAATCCAGCAAGGGTTGCCTCATCCGGCAGGATGTGGCACCTGCTTCCGTCACATCCATGGAAGTGGACCTCGGCGACTCGCTCGCCATAGAGGTCGGCGAACATATCCGGCGACATTCCGGTGAGAAGCAGGTGTCCGTAGTCCAGCGTCACCGAGAAGGGAATGTCCTCTACCTGTGCATAGACGGTTTCGAAGACATCGTTCTCCAGGTTCTCCAGGCACAGACGGTCCCCTACGAGCCTCACGCCCAGAGTGAGCAGCGCCCGAAGGGTCGCTGTGTCATCAATCGGATGGACAGTAAACCGCAACACTTCCCGGTCCTGGAAGAACCGTAAGGCCGCAACAGCATTCTCTGTGCTGTCAGCGGGAAGGTGCACGGAAAGACTCAGGAGAGTTGTCATGGCATCCCAGTCCCGTTCCAGCTGGTCTTGAATCTCGTTATTCCACGTGTAGACAAGCAGTTCGCAGAACGATGCATGCCCGGCAAGCAGCCGCACATTGTCGATGTAGGTTCCCGCATCCTGCCAGGAGGTTGCCCCCAGGTTCATTGCTTCTGCTCGATGGAGCCCAGTCTGGTAAGTCCAAGGGGGCTGGACAACGGCGTCTGGTGCGCTGTCAGAATGCCGCACGTGGCCGGACCTGCCGACTTGTTCAGGTATGGCCAGCTCTCGTCCAATTGTACCTTCATGCCAGTCTCATGCTCCAGGACGTCAATCTCATGCGCAATGCCGCGCGAACCGCATGGTAGAAAGTCACCCACCGCATCATCTGCAACCAGCAACCTCACGACCGCTGGGGTCAGCAACTCGCTACCGTGTTCCAGCACTTCGTTGCCAACCCACGGATGGCCTACCAGGAACAGGCTGTCGCCTGCACGCGTCCTTCTCCAGCGAAGCGAAGGGGCTGTTCCAAGTACCGCGATTCCAAGGCCGGTCATGGTCGTCGGCATGTTCTCTTCGGTACTGCCCGTGATAGCAACATCCGAGTAGCCGTTGATGTCAAGTTCAGTCCTGATGCTCTCCAGGATTGCTCGTCCAGTAGGTTCCCACTCGTTGGACACGAGCGACATAACCAGCATCGGGGATGCTCCGACGGCAGCAAGCTCGCTGAGACAGACCCGAAGCGTATACGAACCACAGATCTGTTCAGATGCGGCAACAACGTCGGAGGGTTTCCTTCCGATAGCTCCAAGGCTGTCGCAGGCAGCAACAAGATACAACCCGGCAACCTGGAAGACGCTGACGTCGCGGACCGTTGCCACAGACAGTGCACGCTCCATGCCTGGCGCCCTCACCATACCGGGCAACGCCTGGTTACACGGGACACGAGGAACGCCCACGAAGCTGGTAAAGGAATGGCGCAGGTCCTCGTTTCTTCTCGGAGCTGCGCCAGACGACCTTCGACGCCATCCACAACTTCTGCTGCTTCTGCAGGTGCCGCACTTTTGCCGGCCTGCGCTTTACAGCACGATGCTTTTCGACGGGTCGAGTGGCCTTACGTATCATGTTGTCGATGTTCATGAGCCACCTCCCTGACTGACAACTGTCGATAACTGTAGCTGCGCGGCCCGCTGTGTCAAGCACCGGATATCGATTCCCGGCGTCACCACCGTGCCAGCCAGCACACCGAGCGTCAGTCAGCCAGGTCCTCGCGCACACGGCGCTGCATCCGTACAATACGGTCACACAGTATCCTGCTGAACTCAGAAGCGAGTTCGGCGTTTTCCAGCGCCCCCGCGCGGTCATTGCTGTTGCTGCTGTGAAGCACGCCAGGCAGTGCACCCCTCGCCGCCAGCAGTTCGATGGCCTCTGCCATCATGCTGTTCACCAGTAGAGCTCCGGCGATGGTCGAACCCGGGCCTGCCTTGGATGTACTGCCACTGATGGCAACCAGTGCGTCTCCGGGAACTCCACACGTATCGAGTACAAGGTCAGCCACCTCAAACAGGCGCTTTCCGGACGGATGGCGAGAGGGTGTGCTTTCTGAGTGCGCAACATTAGTCACGGCAATGACGTGGAGGCCCATCCTGGTACCCTCCATAGCCATTTCCACAGGAACGGCGTTACGTCCCGAATTGGAAATCACCACGAGCACGTCACCTGCTTCAACCGGGCTGTTCGTCAAATAGACATGAGCAAGTCCAGGTAGGCGCTCAAGGTAGGTGGCCTGTGTTTCGTTGATATGGACCATGAGTTCCGTTTCCAGAATACCCTGCACCTGGACCAGACCTCCAGCCCTGCCTACCATCTCCTCGGCAATCATGTGAGAATGCCCCGTCCCAAAGCCGAACACGACACCGCCGCCCTGCACGCTGTCCGCTACCAGTTGAGCGGCTTTCAGAATCCCATCCATCTGAGTTTTCTCGATGCGGTCAATCATATGACGTACTGCATCAATGTATGCTGCTGCCGCCATCTCTGTCCTCCCCGGACTCTATTCCCCGGACAAACGTCCGAAGTCATCTCTCACAAATCTCTCCAGCGCAACTGCCGCTCCCTGCTCCGTGTTCGCCGGTACGACAAACCTTGCCAGTGAGCGGGTCCCCTCGTCTGCATTTGCCACCGCCACAGACACTCCTGCCTGGGCGAACATGCTCCGGTCCGCCTCGCAGTCGCCCACCGCCATGACGTTTCTGCGCACGATGCCAAGGTATGACATCAACCAGGCAAGTGCGGACCCTTTGCTGACGCCCGCGTCCATGACGTTCAGGTAGTTAACATCAGCTCGCACAACAGTGGCGGCAGACCCGAGCGTCCGCTCCAGGACCTGTTGAAGATTCCCCGCATCCTCCGGTGCACAGATCAGCGTGATCTTGCGAACACCTTGCGTATCTACGTCATGCTCGTCTGTGAACTCGCGCATCCCGTCGTCACGCCGCGGCGCGCCGGGCGTGTGGAATGCCTGTGGTTCGCCTCGTCCATACAGGATCAGCTTCACGGGAAGGCCACAGGAACGCACGACGTCCAGTGAACCAAGAATAACTTCTCGCGAAACCATCTCCTCCAATAGCAGCCGTCCGTCAGCAGGGTCTGCGACAACGGCTCCCTGCTCCGCAATGACTGGAACGGACAACCACTCCAGCCGCTTGAGAAACGGGACGATGCGCTGCATGTCACGCCCTGAAGCGATGGTACAGGCAAGGTCAGGATGGCGAACCGCCTTGAGGCGTTTCGCCGCGTCGTCGCTGATCTCCGCATGATCGTCCAGCAGCGTACGGTCAAGGTCAAAGACCGCCAGTCGCCTGTAAGCTCCTGATGCCCCGCGCTCAGGCATGATACTCTCCACTTGCAAAGCGCTGAACCGCAGTAACCACGCCACCGTCATCATTCGAGGGTGCAACATAGCGCGCCATCTGCACAACCTCGGGGTCACCGTTTGCCATCGCTACCGAAACGCCAGCGACCCCGAACATGCTGGCGTCGGTCTCGTTGTCACCCACTGCCATGACATCCTGCAGCGTAACACCAAGCATGTCTGCCAGCAACACCACGGCGCTTCCTTTGCTGACCCCCTCGCCCATGATGTCGAGGCAGTTGACATCAGACTTCATGATCGTTGCCATTCCGTCGAGCAGCTCCGCCAATTCATGTTCAAGCGCATCCGTTTCATTCTTGCGGCAACGGATCGCTATCTTCCTGAAACCGCCGACATCGTGGCTGTGCCAGGTGCCGATGTCCTGAAACTGCGAATTCAGCTCAGAGTACAGCGTGTCCTGCAGAAAGAAGGGCGCAGCTTCATTCTTGTAGACGAGAAACTCCTTGCCACGTGATAGAAAGAAGTTGAAGTCGTGCCTCCCGGCTGCCAGGTGGTCCAGTACCTGTCGCACGACGGATCCTGCCAGATCCCGCTCCACAAGAACGCGCCAGTCACCCGGATCCTGAATCACAGCACCTGTCTCGGTGATCACTGGAACATGGATGAGGGCAAGCTGCTCAACATACTGGGCAACAGAGTACTGTTCCCGCCCGGTGCAGATGGTAAACTCCGTACCGGGCGGCAGCGCAGCACGCAGCTGCTGCACAGTTTCACCCGTGATCGCCGACCTGCTGTTGAGCAGTGTGCCGTCCAGGTCACACGCTATGAGTCGCTGTACCTTTGCCACGGCTCAGGCAGAATAGGCCATTCTGCCTTCACAGATCGTGGCCACGACATGCAGGTCAGGGGTCAGAACAGCAATGTCCGCAATCGCTCCGGGCTTTATCAATCCTCGATCTGTTACTCCAATCGAGCGCGCAGGGTTCAGTCCCGCTGCCCTGAAGGCCGAGGCACAGTCGAGACCACCGATACTGACGACATTGCGTACCGCACGGTCAAGTGTCAGAATTGAGCCTGCGAGACGGCCGCCGGGGAGGCGAACGGAGGTCTCATCGACGGTGACCTCCTTCCCATCAAACACGAACGCCCCGCGAACGTCCAGCCCGGCGGCCAGGACAGCATCCGAGATAAGGACCAGGCGCTCCTTGAGGTACCTGCTGATGAGAGCAATCGTTGCAGGATGCGTGTGCACTCCATCCGCAATGAACTGAAGGTACACGTCATACAGAAAGGCGGTCGCGACAGGCCCTGGCTCCCGGTGGAGCATTGGCCGCATGACGTTGAACAGGTGGTTCAACGACGTGGCACCTGCAGCTATTCCCGCGACCGCATGCTCAAAATCGGCGTCCGTATGCCCAATCGACACATGAACGCCGTGGCTGACCAGCTGTTCTATTGCGGCGACAGCTCCATCGCGCTCGGGGGCGACGGCCATGAGGAGAAGCGGACCAGCGTTCAGCAGCGCTGCAATGTTTGCGTCCGTGGGTTCCTCAAAATCCTCCGGGTTCATGGCGCCGGGCATGTTCGGGCTCAGGAACGGTCCTTCCAGATGCCATCCGAGCGGTCTCGCACCTGAAACGGTGAGCAGCTTCGGGGTGAGTGCCCTCATGACCTGCTCCAGCACCGTAACCTTCGCTCCCACTGTGGTAGGCAGGAACGACGTTACGCCAAACCTCGGAAGTCCTCCCGCCATGGCCTCCAGTGCCTCCGGGCTGCCCTCCATGATGTCATGGCCGCCAAACCCGTGAATATGAACGTCGATGAACCCAGGCGCCACCAGCAGGCCCGTAGCATCCAGGGTCTCGAGCCCCACCGGCTGTTCCTCAGTAACGTGGACAATCTGATGTGCGTCGATTTCAACCCACCAGGTTCCGGCGACCTCGTCCGGAGTGTACAGGCGGTCTGTCTTGATGACATAGTGGTTCGATGAAGGTGCAATCATTGTGCGCTCCTTTCGTCTGCTTCCTGGAACCCAGGAAACATCAGCTTACCGTGCGTTCGGATGGTCCACGGGCACGCGTTCGCCGCTTCGCGCAGAAGCATAGCAAGCGTCGACCACCCGTTGAGTCCACGCAGCCTCCGTGAGCGTGGGCCGTTCAGCAAACGTCACCTGCCCGCCAGTCACACCGTCCAGGAGCGTATAGATGCTTGCTGCGTGCATGTCGCACATCAGTCCCATGGACATTTTGGGGCTGGGGAAGGCAGTTCTCAGGTACGACAACCATGGGTCGTCGATGACGACATCCCGAGTAATATCGTGCGAAGAAGCATCCATGACCACTGCCTTTGACTGTAAAAGATCGACACTGACAGAACCCTGGGTCCCAAAAACCTCGAGGGCGAACGTCCCCTCCCGGCCCGCATGAACTCGAGAAACCTCGACAGTACCAGTGCTGCCGCCCGTCAGTTCCCCCGTCACCAGCGCCCAGTCGTCGACATCGACCGCAGCGGTATTCCCCGAGGAACCCGCAATCGGTCGTTTCCCCACAACCGTCCTCGTGACGCATCGAACAGCGGCGAACTCCCCGATCACCATGCGTACAGCATCAATCATGTGCACGCCAAGGTCCATCAGAGCTCCGCCACCCGATTCGCTGCTGGACAGCCGCCACGACATCTCGCGCTTCGGGTTGAGATAGCTCGCATGCAACAGCACCGCCCGCCACGTCACAACGTCACCAATGATACCGGCCCGAACTACCGCCCGTGCTGCCGCCATGGCGGGAAGAAACCGATAGACAAGGGCCACCTGGTTGAAGACACCCGCAGCCTCAGCTTCCCGCGCCAGTTCCAGCGCCAGGTCTCCACTGAGGTCCACCGGCTTCTCGCAGTATACCGGCCGGCTCGATGCCAACGCCGCCATCACAAGAGAACGATGCGCTGCATTCGGCGTGCAGATATCCAGCAGGTCAGCACTGCCGAGCGCTGCAGCAGCCTGGTCATAAGGGGCAGCGCCAGCGAATGCAAGCCGTTCTGCCATGTCTGGCCGCGAGGTCAGCACCGTATGGAACATGACCTGCGCCGGAATGACACTGTAGACAGCCGGCAGTGCTCGATAGCAAAGCCAGTGAATGCGCCCGATATAGCCCGGCCCGGCAAGCGCGAGCCGGACAGTGCTAGACACGATACAGGCGGTCGGCGTACCTGGCCGTATACTGCTTGTTGAATTCGGGGCCGCCGTCCACGTTTGCACTCATGTAGACGGGCGGGACGTATCCCGCGGCTACCATCTCGCGAATCGCAAACACCATGGTCTGGTCCACGAGCATGGCAGAAGCAATGCTGGACGTTCCCGCGATACGCGTTGGCAACCCAGGAATCTCAATAGCCGCGTCCCCCTCGACGCTGTGGTTGTCAAGTACCACATCGGCGAGTTCCCACAGCATTTTGCCGCTGGAGTGCCGCGACGTGCTGTGTTTGCCAACCTCAAGCGCCGTCACTGCGACAATCGGCGCTCCCACCGCGTGCGCCGCCAGCGCCATCTCGATAATCAGCGGATTGCGCCCTGAGTTGCTGATGAGGAACAGGCAGTCTTCCTTCCGAAGGTCCCAGGTTTCTGCAAAGGCAGTTCCAACCCCTTCGATGCGCTCGTACAAGCCGCCTGATGGTTCCTTGATCTGCTTGGAAGGGATAAGGCCGCCAGCCCTTCCGCAGATCTCCATTGCAGATGCGGCCGAATGTCCACTGCCGAAGGCCTGCAGGATTCCTCCGCCCATGATGCTCTGGGCTACGATGTGTCCGGCTTCCCGCATGTGCTGGTCCTCGCCTCTCAGCACGGGGATCAGTTGTTCGATCTTGTCAAAGAACTCAAGCTCCATAGTCCTCACCTCAATCCTTTTTCCGTACTTCCTCCGGATTACAGCAAGCCCTTCTTCCCAAGCAGCTCAACCAGGTCCAGCGCACGGTCGCTGCTGCTCCGCTGCGGCGTAATCTTGTATCCCATATCACTCATGGCCTTGAACGCCTGAGCGTCCTCCTTCGTGGCCGCAATCCAGGGAAGCACCATGACGTAGTTCGTCCCCTGGACAGGCGCCTGGTTGCCCACGTTGATACTCTTCGGCTTGAGGCCTCCCTGGAGAAGAGCCAGAGCGCCCTCGGCATTGCGCGCGATGATGAGCACGCTTTCGTGTGCCGGATCGAGCGTCGCCAATAGTTTCAAGGCGTCTGCAATGCCCAACACAGAGGTTGGAAGTCCCCGAGCGGCCTGCGGCAGAATAATACGCTGGATTGGATCGGCGGCGACCTTGTCGTCCGCGACCACAATACGTTTCGCCCCGTAGTAGCTGCACCAGCTGACAGTAACCTGCCCATGAATGAGACGGTTGTCTATATGCAGGAAGAAGGCCATAGTATGCTCCTAGTCAGTTGAAGATGAAGGCGTGCCCTCATCAGTCGTTTGTGAACCCTTCAGCGCTTCACGCATCATGTTGCTCAGACTCTCGATGGAAGCTTTTCCCGCATTCATTGCCATGTCGGCAACATCACCCAGGGGCATGCTTCCACGAACCCCAAGGATTTCGAGAATCATAGGCAGGTTAACGCCTGCAATAATCTCGACATCATCACGAACCAGGTAGGCAGCCGCGTTGGATGGAGACGCACCAAGCATGTCCACGAACACCAGAGAGCCGTCGCCGGTATTCGTCTCTGTGATGGCAGTCTGAATACGCGTCTTGAGTTCATCAATACTGTCCCCTTCACGCAGGGCCACTGTCTTCAGCTGCTCCTGTGGTCCGGCTATCAGCCTTACAGCGTCAGCCATGCCATCTGCGAGTTCACCATGTGTTACAACGACAATTCCTATCATCACTAACCTCCGGTCCCGGGCCATTCGCTGGCCCGGGATACCGCATTGTCAAAAACGAAGTAGCGTGCTCGGGTTACAGAAGCTTGAATGCTCCAAGCACAATTCCGACGACAACCAGAAGAAGGAGGACCTGAAGGTTCGTCCAGTGCTTCTTCTTCAGCAGCCAGTAGACACCAAAGGTCAGAAGCAGAGGAAGCATGTACGGCAGGATAGCGTCAAACGTGCTCTGGAGCTTGACAGTCTGCAGTACCTCCTTGCCCTCGATGGTGACTTTCTTCGTAAACTCAATCGGCGTCTTGACACTGGCAAGAATGCTCGGAATGAACCCGCCCATGATGAACAGGGCAGCCGTGCTCGCAATATCGGTAATGCGGGTAACGGCACCGCTGCTCATCTGACGCACAAGGCCAAGGCCCTGCTTGTACCCAAGCCAGAATCCTGGGAACATCAGATAGAACCAGATGAACCCGAGAGCAAGCATAAGCCAGGCACCCCCAGTGCTTCCACGGAGCGCCATCGATGCAGCAAACACGGCAAAGATGGGCTTCATCAGGATGGCCATGACTGTATCGCCGATGCCTGCGAAAGGACCCATCAGGGAAACCTTCAGACTGTCGCTGACCTCGGGCTGCTTCTTTTCCTCAAGGGCGCATGCCGCCCCGAAGATTGTCGGCGAGCCTATGGCGGGATTGGTGTTGTAAAACACCATGTGCCTCTTGAGCGCAGCGAAGTAGTCGTCCTTATTCGGATACACCTTCTTGAGTATGGGAGATATTGACCAGGCAAAACCCAGCGCCTGCATGCGCTCGTAGTTCCAGGACAGCTGGAGCGTGAGATTGTGCCGCCACATCGCATTTACAAGGTCCTTGCGAGTGACAGGGCTTGGCGCCTGCTCGACCTTCTCCGCCTCTGCCTCTTCCGCCTGCTCCTCAGCAGCTTCGACTGGCTTCAGGGAGAAGTAAATCAGCACGATAGCGAGCGCGGCCAATGCTATTCCGAGCAAAGGCACGTTGAGGTAGGCGAACATGACGAACCCGAGTACAAAGAACGTCCACCACTTCTCGATGGGCAGGAATGTAAGAAGGATACCAAACCCAAGGGCTGGAAGGATATGTCCCATCGTCGAGAAGCCCCGCGTCAACCACGCAGGAATGTTGGTGATCAGGGTCTGGATGGGTCCGGACCCAAGCCAGATCGCGAAGAAGACGGGAATTGCGCGTGACAGTCCCCAGGGCAACTGTCCCAGGAGATGCCATCTTGAGAACGCAGCCTCGTCCTGTTTCTCCACGGCCCGGTCCGCTCCGTGGATGAAGATCGTGGTGAGCGAACGCCCCAGAATGTCCAGCTGGGTCATGAACAGCGACACTGGTACCGCCACTGCCATACCAGCAGCCATTGCCTCTGTCGTGGGAAGTTTCGACAGCGCCGCAAAGGCGGTACCCACGATAGCACCGGTTGTATAGTCGGGTGTCGTGGCCCCACCATAGGTCCACAGACCCAGTGACATGAGTTCCAGTGTGCCTCCCAGGGCAAGACCGAGTGGAACATTGCCAACAACGGCGCCGACAAACAGCCCGCTGACGATCGGGTCGTTCAGTAGCCAAGTGGGACCCAGGTTGGCGATCATCGCAACATAGGACCAGACCGCCAAGACGAATGAGATCCAAATGCCATAGCCGTTACCCATAGATCAAGCCTCCTTACCAGATTCCCTAGTACTTCCTCAAACGTGCATCAGGCGATACAGTCCTCACCCATCGGAGCCACGGAGGCGATCTACGCTCCTGGACTCCATTACCACCTCCTCCCCATACATGTTGCCTCTGGTACGCCGGTTCTCGTCCTCCGCGAACCAGTAACGCCACAAGCTATCTTCACCAAAGACGAACAATTTTCAACTGGATGCGGGGACAGCCCGTTCCTGGTCACTGCCTGCCCGTTCAATCAATCGAAGTCTGTTCCTGCCCTCCCACAAGGCTGACCTTGCTGAGATACCGGGGGGCATCGGGATTGAGCTTTCGTTCAATGGACAGACTGTACGCAAAGAGCTGTGCAAACAGAGCATTCTGAAGCGGGTACAGGGTCGGGTCTGAGCGCGAAATGCGGAACGCGATGTCTCCATACCGCAATGCTCTGTCGTTGTCCGACACAACAAGCACATGGGCTCTCGTCGACCGTATGCGTTCCAGCACAGCAATGTTCAGATCCAGGCAGGCATCATCAGGAGCGAACATGATGACTGGAAGGTCTGGATTAAGAACTGCCAGCGGTCCATGTATCAGATCGACCGATGAGAGGCCCTGTGCATTGATATAGCACGTTTCCTTAAGCTTCAGAGCGGTCTCCAGAGCATTGGTATAGCAGTACCCGGTTCCCAGCACCACGAAGTCGTCGGCAAACGCGTACCGCAGCGCCTGGTCCTGAATCTCCGCCTCCCGGGCCATAATCTGCGCTATGCACGGCAGAACGCTGCGGAGATCGAAATTGTCTCCCAGGGCACCGTGGACCAGGAGAAGCAGAACCGCCAGTGAAGCGGTGAACGTCTTGGTCGCCGCGACACTCTTTTCAGGGCCAGCCCGCAGGAGAAGCGTGGCAGGTCCGGTCAGGTGCTGCAGTGTGCTTCCTTCTACATTTGTGACACCAATGGTGAGGGTCCCGTCCTTCACCGCGCGCCGGGCGATAGTGCAGACGTCCTCCGTCTCGCCCGACTGCGAAACGGCAATCACCGCGCCGTGCCGAAGCCGGGGAGGAAGGTCGTAATTGGTATACAGCGAACCGAGCGCAAGCGCCACAGGAATTCCAAGCAGGGACTCGATGAGGTACTGGCCATAGACGCACGCATGGTCTGACGTCCCGCGTCCCGACTCCACCACAACGTCAGCATCCAGGTCGGCGAACGTTCTGCCAATCTGTTGAATGTGAGGACCTTCCTGTTCAGCAAGCAGTTCCAGAACAGATGCAGTTTCGTGAATCTCCTGAATCATCAGGTGCTGTTCCATGGAACCCCCTTCCTGCTCACACAAGCAGACTGCGCAGGCCATCGATGGCCGCGTCACGCACATGCTCACCTTCTCCTTGTGCAATGAACGTGGCAGATGCCTCGTAGCCGCCCTCCAGATATGCCTCGGCATCCGGAATATAGCCTACGTAATCTCCGCAGTAACCTACGACGAGCACTTCGTACCCTGGGAACGCAGAGCGTATAGCTGCACCCAGCGAGGAGAACAGTTCACCGGGAATCCCTGCGAAGAGCAGGTTGCCGCATCTGGCCAGGGATAGCCTCGACTCAATTGAGGATACCCCCCGCATGCGTTCAGTTGCCCCGACAGCAAACGTCAGGCCTTCCACAGCGGATTGCAGAGGTCGAAGGTTGGGTACGTGGTCCACAATCGCTCTGTCCAACTTTTTCCGCGCCTCCGTCAAGGCAGCATCAAGCTCCTGGCGCGACGGAAAGTCCTTGAGCTTGAGCTGCAGCGGCACGTCCCGTGCGCGCTCCACGACAGGCACCTGCAGTTCGCGCAAAGTACCCAGGTCCTCCGCGAGGCTCTTCGCAACAACTCCACCGATGCGCTCGACCTCGCTGAACCCGGAATCACGACGATAGAATCTTGTACTCATGTCCCCCGCTGCGCCGTTCAGAAACATGACGGCCTCAACATCAGGAACAAGCTGCGGCAACGCACGGGCGACCACGCCGGGGAAGTCCGCGCTGTAGAGCCGGTTCTCCTCATGAAGAACAGTTGGATGGCAATCCAGATTGTACGCCACCAGTGCCCCATGGTCGCCCCGTAGCTCCAGCACTGCCATCTCCGCATGTTCCTCACACTGCACGCGCCGGTTTCCACAGACGGGCTCCAGCAGAGGAACCCTGCCCCACGTCGCAGAGGCCTCGTGAGCGTCGCGGTATGCTGCAACAGCAGCTGCGACACATCCCCTGATGGTGCGGTTGAAGAGGGGTCTGTTGAAAGCGTCAGAAACGTCGGATGCACCGGGGACCTCCCCGTGAGCAAGGCCCCAGGGTCCGGAGTGTGTGTGCGTGGCCGCGACAAGGCAGCGTTCAGGTGAAATACCCACTTCGCGGCTGATGCCCAGACGCACTTCATCAACAAACATGCGGTCAACGTCCAGTGTATCGACTTCGATCAACAGCATGCCGGCCCCCGTGCCTGTTCCCAAGTACAGGGCCTTCGCCATCAGGTCATCGTGGACGCCCTCGGCAAGCCGTTCGCCAAGGAACCCTGCCATCTGAAGCCCTGGTTCAGGGGTGACGACCGCACTCCCGTATCCGACTCTCATTGTCGCGCGTTGTTGCGAGCCGCCGCTCATTCCGAGGTACCGTCCTCGCCACCTGCTTGAGGCGCAGGACGCGAATGGCGGGCTTTCAGGACAGGTGCGAGACGCAGCCAGATATACCACCCGAGCCCAACGCCGACAACGACGTAACCCACCACCTGCCAACCGGGAAGGACTGTCATCAATGCACCGGCCATGACGATGAGAACAGACATGAACAACTTCTTGGTTGCGTTGTCCATGGTCGACCAGGACTGCCGCTTCGGTGCTTCTCTCCGCACAGGGGAACCTTTGTTGGTCGAAGAGTTCTTATGCTGCTTGCTCATTGCCGTGTTCCTCCTTGACCGGCGGGTTATCGCCCCCCAGCCCAACACTGCACTATCATCGTAGTCCGAATGGGCCACAATAAAACTGTTGTATCGCGCGCCCGACCGACAAAGCTCGGGGCTGCGCCCGAAACAGCTTGCACGACACTGCCCCGCGTGGCATGATGTGTAAAGTGGGTCATGCAGGGCTTCCGACTCGGTTCCGTGGAGCCAGTCTTGCAGAGCAGTGAAGACCGACCAGGCTTGCACGCAGCGCGTGGCACAAGCCAGCGTGACGCGAAGAAGTCAGGGGATACCAGTTGGCAAAGGGAGGCGCAGAGATGAAAATAGGGTTCATAGGATTGGGAATCATGGGGCGGCCAATGGCCAAGAACCTGCTCAGGGCAGGCTACTCTCTGGTGGTCTACGACAAGACAGCTCCCCTGAGCGATATGCTCAGTCTGGGAGCCGAGGGCGCTGCATCGAACCGAGAGGTTGCATCACGCTGCGACGTCATCATTACCATGCTCCCGAATTCGCCGGACGTCCGCGAAGCGGTGCTGGGTACCGACGGCATAGCCCTTGGCGCCAGGGAAGGGAGCATTCTGGTTGACATGAGTTCCATTGCTCCCGCTGTGTCGCAGGACATCAGCAGTGAACTCCAGAAGAGGGGCGTGGCCATGCTGGACGCCCCTGTTTCCGGCGGTCAGCCCAAGGCTGTGGACGGCACGCTGGCCATCATGGTGGGCGGCGACCCCGCGGTGTTCGAGTCCGTGCGGCCCATCCTCGAAAGGATGGGTTCGTCAGTTACCCTCGTAGGCCCCATTGGCAGCGGAGGTACAGCCAAGCTGGCGAATCAGATTATCGTCGCGCTCAACATCGCGGCGATCTCCGAGGCCTTCGTTCTGTCTACGAGAGCAGGCCTGGACCCCGAAGTTGTGTTCAAAGCCATCAAGGACGGCCTGGCGGGATCGACGGTCATGAACGTCAAGATACCGACCATCCTGGATGGCAACTTTGAACCGGGTTTCCGGATCCAACTGCACATCAAGGACCTTGTCAATGCTGTCGATACAGCGCACGACCTCGGAGTGCCTGTCCCTCTGACAGCACAGGTTCTTGAAACGCTTCGGGAGCTGGAACGCGAAGGGCTGGGAGCAGCAGACCACAGCGCCATCATCCGGCATTACGAAGAGCTTGCCCACACCGAGGTGCGCAGGAGGCATCCGTAGCGGCAGTCAGGTCCAGGCACAGGCTACTGCAACTGCTCGATGATCTGCTCACAGAGCTCGTGCGTCACCAGAGCATCCTCGGCCGCAGGAGTCGCCGGCCGTTCCAGTATGACTGACTGCACGAATGCGTCGACGATCTGAGAGAAGCCTCTAGAGAACAGGGGTGACTCCCAATCTCCAGCTCGCGTAACCTCTGCCCTGCCACCATGCCAGTGTACACAGCTCCGCAGGTCCAGTACGCGCCAGCCCTCGTCGTGAGAAGCCACCTCGAGTCTTTCTTCGTCACATCCTGAACCACGCGTCATGATACCAACGGCTGTGCCTCCGGCCGTTGTCCATTGGACAGTCAGCTGCTTGAGAAGATTGCCCTCGCGAATGCCGGCCACATGCATGTCAACCGGATCGGCCGGGGAGAGAAAGCGCAGCGTGTCCACCACGTGGATGAAGTCATCGTACACAAAGGTCCGCACATCTTGCGGCGGAGCGGCTCGGTGCTTTTCCATGAGCACAAGAGACGCTCCCGAGACAGTGGACAGCGTCCTGTAGAACGGCGCATAGCGCCGGTTGAAGCCGACCATGAAAATGCGCCCCTGGCTGTCTGCGAGCCGGACCAGGTCGCGGCTTTCATCTATCGAGTAGGAGATGGGTTTATCGACGTAGACATCTATGCCCGATGTGAGCAGTTTCCGGACGATGAACCCATGGGCTTCTGTTGCGGCATGAACAAATGCCGCTGTCACGCCTGCACCGACAAGCTCGTCCACCGTTTGGACTCTGTTCGCAATGCGATACTGGCGTCCAAGCTCCTCAAGGACCGCGAGGTTTCTTGTTGCAAGGACGATGTCAAGGTCCTCTCTGGAACTCAATACCGGCAGGTAAGCCTTGCGCGCAATTGCTCCAAGACCAACTACTCCAACTCTCAGCTGCGCCACCCGCGCCTCCTCTGTTCTGGCCAGGCTAGGACGAGGGCACACACAGCACGTTTGTCAGCGCCCGCGTGCCCTTGATGATGTACTGCCCTTTGTAGTATAGCGTGGTGGATGCTCCGCCATCGAGTGTAACAACGTTCGTGAACAGACCGAGCCTGGCCAGCGCGACACTGACGTCGCCAAACTGCAGCCGTACCTTGGCAGGCGTGACAATGAAATAGAGGTGCCCTCTGTCATCCATGCCTAGAAATGCGCGCGAGCCAAGCTTTGAGGTGCGACTGATATCCTTGTATCTGGCGTAGTCGATGAAGGGCTTGCCCGACCTGACCACGACAGGCCCGCACTGCAGGAAGGTACACCCGGTACAATCGCGATCCCCTACAAACGAACGGACCTCGGCGGCTGAAGCAGTTCTCAGCAGTGTGACGGTATCAGGATGACGCGCATAGAGAGCGACTTGCCCCGCAGCCAGGGTGCGCGGAGTGAAGTATCGACCTGACATCACAGTAACGATCCGCCCTCCCGCGACCACAACCAGCAGTTCGCTCGTTCCGACCGAGAGACCTCCGTTGTAGTAATTCGTAAAAAGTGACAGCGTTTGTGAACCTGGTCCAGCAGGACTCTGGTTGATGCGCGAGACCGTCAGGTTCTTGCCTGTGTTGAGCTGGACGACTGCACGCGCTGTTCCTTCCACATAGAAAGGGACGTTGTCAGGAGTAATCCCTATTGTTGACACATACGTTCCTGAGTAGTAGACGGGCGTGCCCTGGTCTTGAACGGATCCGCTCATGATGTATGTCTGCAAGTTAAATGGGGTCGCGTTCATCATTGCCAGCGGCTTCAGACTGTCTACAAATACCGACGGGTAGCGTCCTGTGCCAACGCCGCCAATCGACTGACAACTAACAACATGAATGCCCTTGCCGGTCAGATCAATACGGACGATGTCAAAGTCCACGGTCTGCATGTAAACTTGCTCCCTGCGCGTTTCATAGGTTACGGCATCTGCGTCGATCGCCCCGTCGACCTCCCGGTCTGGAATGGTCTCGCTGAACATCATGGCTCCGTTCGCACCCGGGGTAACCTGCAGGTGAAGGAGCACCTGAACGTCAGATACAGCAACCAGGACCTCTCCCAGCAACCCCTTTGGAGGAACGGCCAACCCCAGTGTGCCAGAACCCAGCCTCACGTCACGGTTCCCCACGCTCACGACCAGGAAGTCCTGCCCGCGCGTCAGTTGCAACCCCAAGCCCTGCTGCACCGCACAGACAGCGTAGCCGAACTGTCGCCCCATGAAACCGATGGGCACTAGCATCTGTTGCGATGGTCCGTCGATAACCGGTGGAACCAGCATCGTTGTTGCCCGGCCGTTCACGGTGGCGCGGACGCTGCCTGCCGAAAGGGTTACCGTCGTTGTCCCTGCACGGGCAGGCGACATCCATCCGGATACTGTCAGTGTTGCAACAATCAAGCAGCAGAGCACTTTTCGGCTCCACACACTGGTACATTGGAGCATTTCGTGACACCTCCCCGAAAACAGTTTGGACATTTCTTAGACGGGACCAGCAAACGTATTGTTCCCGGCGGACTCGGACCAGGCGTAGGTCCTCTCCGGTGTCACGTGGTTCGCGCGCTTTACAGTACGCTCTGAACCGCTATGATTGTTGCATGCAAAGGATTGCTCCTTCGCCCAGGGGAATGCCAGGCGACAACATCCGGACAGGACACCACGGAGCAGCGACCCTGCGGCTTCTGGCGATCTGGCTGGTCGGGGTCCTGCTTTTTGGGCTGGCATGTGGCAACGCGCTGGAGCCTGCATCGGCGTCAACAGCTCCTACGGTGCCGCCAGAACTGCTTGTGGCAGCGAACATCTACGAACCGTTCGTCTACTACCGGGATGGTCAGCTGGTAGGCTTCGACGTTGACCTCGTCAACCTGATCGCGTCACTCAACGGGTGGACCGTGCGGTATGAGGTCATGCCGTTCACGCAGGAACTGCAGGCGATTCAGCAGGGAACAGTGGACCTCGGCATCGGATCCATCTTCAGGACACCTGAGCGCGCCTCCCGCTTTTCATTTACGAATGCCTACCTCGACTCCGGGCTGGTCCTAGTAACACAGGCTGACAGTCCCATTCGCGTCGCCAGTGGCCTTGCAGGACATCGGGTAGCCGTGAAGGCCGGGACCGCCTCTGACGACTACGTGACTCAGCTCAGTGATGCGATTGGAAAGATTGACGTGCAGCGTTATGCGAGTCCCGAGGAAGTGATTGCCTCGGTTGCACGCGGCGAGGCGGACGCTGCAGTTCATGACTATCTGAACGCACAGTATCTCATCAACAGGTCCTACGTTGGGGCGCTCGTGCTGCACCAGGCTGGTTCGTTCAATTCATTCCTGACCGGCCGCCAGCCAGTAGCATTCCCTGCGGCACGCAACATGCTGCCGCTGCTGCCTCAATTCAACCGAACTCTCGCACATGTGCAGAACAGCGGGCTGCTGACCCAGATGCAAACGACGTGGTTTGGAACAACTACGAGCTTTGGAGCGGAGAGTACCCACCTCAGGACAGTTTTCATTGTAGTCGCGGTGTTGCTGGCCGTCGGCGGGGTCGCCTACCTCCTCGTGGTACGTGAACGCGCTGCGCGCGCAACGCGTGAGAGAGCCGCGTACTATCAACAGTTGTTTTCTGCGGTACCAGAGCCTGCCATGCTCGTCTATGCAACACCCGAGGGGCTTCGCATCGAAGCAACCAATACAGCACTGAACGCTCTTCTGGGAAGGAGCTCTTCCGACCTCGTCGGCGCACAGCTGGGGTCTATCATGGTCGCTGAGGGAACCGATGCATCTCAGACGCTGGTAAGCGTGCTCGACCAAAGCCTGTCGTCTACCCGATGGCATCTCAGCGCATCGGACGGTTCACTCATTCCCGTCAAACTCATGATATCCAACCTGCCGCCACCGAGCGACCGCATCGTGATGGTTGCTCATGACCTGCGAGAACAGCTCAGTGCAGAGCAGACAGTCCGCGCCGCCTACGAGCAGTACCACGCTCTGTTTGACGACGCACCAGACCCGATTCTCATTCTCCGCAACCACACAATTGTTCAAGCCAACATTGCCGCCGGGCGCGCATTGGGCACGACCCCCGAGCACCTTGTGAACAAGCATGTAGAGGACATCAGCCCACAGAACCAGGCAGATGGGGTCGCCTCTCTAGAGGCAATTCAGCTGTTCGAGAACAAGGCGTTGCTCGGTACTCCGCAGCGCTTCGACTGGACGTTCGTTGGGCCTGGTGGCCGCACGGTCGTGTGCGAGGCTTCCCTCAAGTCCATACCGACCGCTGGCCCAGCCATCATTCAGGCCATCTTCCGGGATGTCACCGACCAGCGCGCCGCAGAGGAGCGGTCGAGGCAGCTGGAAGGGGAACTCATCCAGTCGCAGAAAATGGAGGCTGTCGGGAGGCTTGCCGGCGGCGTCGCTCACGACTTCAACAACATCATTGGCGGCATCATGGGTCACGCCTCCCTGCTCAAAGCCGACATGGCGGAGGGGTCCGACGCCTACCGCGAGCTCGACACGATCGAGCGTGCGGCAATGCGCGCCTCACAGCTTACGCACCGTCTGCTCACGTTCTCACGAAAAGAGGCTCCGACGCTGACTGACATTGACGTCGGCGCCGCGCTTGAGGATACACTGTCCATCGCAACACCTGGCTTCGACAAGAGAACCCGGCTCGTCACACATGTTGCGCCGGACCTCGCATTCGTATCCGGAGACCGGATGCAGTTCGAGGAAGTGCTGCTCAACCTCGTCATTAACGCCAGGGATGCGATTGGGCACCACGAGGGAACAATCACCGTAGAGGCACGGAACATCGCAGCCGACGCTGCATACTGGCAGGATCACGCAATCCCCGCTCTGTCCTCTGGCAACTACGTAGAGGTTACGCTGTCGGATACTGGAGTCGGCCTGTCCGAGGAAGCCAGGGCTCATCTGTTCGAACCGTTCTTCACCACGCGTCCGGAGGGAACCGGGCTTGGTTTGTCCATCGTCTGGCGTGTCGTCCACGATATGGGAGGAACCATTGCGGTTGCCTCTGCACGCGGGCACGGCACCACGTTTACGCTGGTGCTTCCGGCTGTATCAAGAGCGGACGCTCAGAAACATGGACATCTGCCACTCGTACCTGGCTCCCTGCCGCCATCGCTGCACGGCGAGTCAGTCTTCGTTATTGATGACGAGGACGTGGTCCGGAGCGTTGCCGTCAAGGTCCTGACCGGCCTCGGATACCGGGTCACTGAGAGTGCTGATCCTGTTGCAGCACTGGAAGTGTACAGGGGCAACTGGCAGTCCATCGACCTGGTGCTGCTTGACATGATGATGCCCCATATGAATGGCAGGCAGCTGTTTGAGAAACTGCGCGAAATCAACCCTGCCGTCGCTGCCGTCCTGATGTCAGGATATGACGCAACTGGCACGACAGATGGTACCGCCGGGTTCAGAGGGTTCATTTCGAAGCCATATACGCTGCAGGAACTCGCGACGATCGTGCGTCAGTCTCTGTCTACCTCCGCAGAACGCGCATCCACCATGGCAGGAGACTCGGCTGTCTGAACCGCCTGAAAGTCCGGCGCCGTGACCACAGCCGGAGCGGCCAGCGTTCGGCGGCTTCCAAACGTGTGCGGCGTAACAAAGACCCGCATGCAGACAAGAAACACAAATCCTATGACACCGCTCACGAGAAAGCCCATGTTAGCCCCAAGGGCATCCGATATCTTGCCTGCGTAGAGAGCACCAATTGGCGTAGAACCGACGTACACGAGGTTGTAGGCTGCCATGACGCGACCGCGCATTGCGTCAGGGGCCTGCATCTGCAAGCCAGTGTTGCACATGGTGGAGATGGCAGCCATTCCAAACCCACAGAAGAACAGCAACACGCCGCTCAGGTAGAAACTCCGCTGCACTCCTACAAGTATCATGGCAATTGAGAGCATGAATCCTGAGATGTAGATGTACGATGCTCTGGGCTCAAGGCCCTTTCCTCCAAGGGACATGAGTAAGCCGGCAGCGAGAGCTCCCATGCCCATAGCGGACATGAGTCCTCCGAATCCGTCGGCCTGCAGACCCAGCGTCAGTTGAGCGAAGCTCGGGATGAGTATATTGAAGTTCAGGAGGAACATACTGATAACACCTGCGATCGTCAGGAGACTCATCACCACCTGGTTCTTCCTGATGTAGTGGATGCCTTCCTCCACATCCGCCAGGTAATTGCTGGTCACTGACCGGACGGGAGTGCGGCCAGCCTGCATGAACACAAGACTGATGATAACCGCGATGAAGCTGACCGCATTCAGGATGAATGTCCATGGGATGCCGACGGCAGCGATGAGGACACCTCCGACAGCTGGCCCGATGACGCGAGCCATGTTGAACATCGTGCTGTTGAGCGCGACGGCGTTGGCCACCGCCGAACGATCATGCACCTGTTCTGAGACAAACGATTGTCTCGTTGGACCATCGATCGCAGTGATGACGCCCGTTACTGCACCAATGAGAAAGACCTGCCAGTACGCAGCGTGTCCGCCAAACGCAACTGCCGCCAGAGCGACAGCGGTTATCGCCAACATGGTCTGCGTGAAGAGCAGCAGGGAACGTTTGGGATAGCGGTCAACAATAGGCCCGATGAACAGGGACAGCACCAGGGAGGGCAGAAACTGCACCGACGTGAGCAGGCCAAGCTTGAAGGGAGAGCTGGTCAGTTTGAGCACCAGCCACGCCTGTCCAGTGTTCTGCAGCCACGTACCGATAAGAGAAACGCTCTGTCCGGCAAACCAGAGACGGTAGTCCTTGGACTCAAATGCAGGCAAACGATTTCTAAGACTCACTCTAGCTTTTCCCTTCGCTTACCGAATCAATTCATGGACTAGTATACCACGCTGGTGCAACAATCATGAATCTGTCAGCTGAATATGCCAGCCAGGGTCTGAACGGTCAGGATCCCAGCCAGCACTATCATCACGATGGCCTGTGCCCACACTGCGATGTTCTTGCCCCGACTGTTAACATAGTCACCCATGAGCGAACGGTCATTTACAAGCCTCAACATCAGCACAAGAATCAAGGGAAGGAGTATGCCATTGGCTGCTTGTGAGAACAGCATAAGGCTCACCAGCCTGCCCTCCGGCACAAACAGAACAATTCCGGCACCAGCGAAGATGAGCGCTGTGTAGAGGCCATAGAACAGAGGCGCTTCACGAAACGACTTGCCAACCCCTGATTCCCATCCGAAAGCTTCCGCCACGGAGTACGCCGTGGAGAGCGGCAGGATCCCGGCTGCCATGATAGAGGCGTTCATGAGCCCCGCAGCAAAGAGGAGAGAAGCATAGTTGCCCGCGAGCGGTGCAAGTGCGCCCGCGGCCTCAGCGGCCGTATCGACACGCACTCCAGCAACGTACAAGGTGCTCGCACAGGCAACAACGATAAAGAACGAAACAAAATTCGTGAGAAAACTGCCGATGTATGTGTCCAGAGCTTCGTAGCGATAGTTCTTGACCTCGATGGCCTTTTCGGCAACGGATGACTGCTGGTAGAACTGCATCCACGGGGCAATCGTCGTTCCAATGGTCGCGATAAACAGCGAAGTGAACTCACGGTTCATCTGAAATGTCGGTGTCACCGTGGCTCGGATGACGGTTCCCCAATGAGGGTGAGCCATGAACGCGCTGACAACGTAGGTCAGATACACGACACAGAAGACAAGCAGTACTCTCTCCACAGAACGGTAGGACCCTTTCACGACAAGAATCCACACGAGAAACGCAACCGCAGGGATGACAACAAAACGGCTCCAACCGAGTATTGAAGCTGCGCCTGCAACTCCCGCGAACTCTCCCATCGTGTTCGTCAGGTTCGTGAACAGCAGGAGCAGCATGACGACCATGGTCACCCGAACACCAAATCGCTCCCGAATGAGGTCTGCGAGCCCTTTTCCCGTAACGACCCCCATCCGTGCACACATCTCCTGGATCATTGCAAGCGTGAATGTGATAAGCAGCAGAACCCACAGCATGGAATACCCAAAGCGCGCCCCTATGACGCTGTAGGTCGTTATGCCACCCGCATCGTTGTCGACGTTTCCCGTAATGATGCCGGGACCAAGCACGCCCAGGAGCACCGGCAGGGTTACCCAAAACCTTCCGAACCTGGTTCTCAGGTGCTTCCACCACGCCATCGGAATTGCTCTCACTCCATAGCCTGGTCGAGGATGTCGTCTACCGTGACAATCCCCTGAAGCAGTCCCTCGTGGTTCACGACAGGAAGGGCAAGGTATCCATACTTGTCCATGACCTCTGCCACCTTCTTCTTCGGGTCATCGACAAACACCGAAACGGAATGCCTGAGCATGATGTCGCCAACCGCTCTTTCCGGCTGCGCAACAATCAGAGCCCGCAGCGACAGGACTCCTGCCAGGCGACCGCTGTCGTCGGTCACGTAAAGATAGTAGATGGTTTCGGTATCGGGTGCCTCGTGCCGCAGCAGGTCGATGACCTGCCCGGCCGTCATCTCCTGCCTGATTTCGAGGTAATCATTGGTCATGAGGCCCCCAGCCGTATCCTCGTCATATGCCAGAAGCTCCCGGACATCTTCCCGCTCTTCCGGCTGCATTTCCTGGAGTACAGCCTCCTGGGTATCCGCACGCGTATCCTGCAGAATGTCCGCTGCATCGTCAGGGTCCATTTCCTCGAGAATATCCGCAGCGCGCGCAACGCCCAGACGTTCCAGAATAGCCACTTTGACCCTGTCGTCTTCAAGTTCTGCCAGGGTATCTGCCGCCTGCTCGTCGTTCAACGCTTTGAACAGTGCATCTCGTTCATTGAAGTCCAGGTCGTCCACGATGTCCGCAAGGTCTGACGGATGCAGTTTGGACAGTTCTTTCCATGTCGTCCGCACCTGTACGTTGCGCACATCCCGCCCGAGGGGTTCGACAAAGCTCCATGGAATCGAGTTCTCAGCAACCTTGTGGTGCCTCATCTGTTCGACAAGGGAAATCGCCCATGAGAGCCCGAGTCGGCGAAGAAAACTGCGCAGGCCCGCATCGGCTGCAATCACACGCAGCTGACCGTGGCTCTCGGCCAGTTCGATGTCATTGACGCGTACGACCTTGGCCCCGTGAACATCGACAATCTGCTTGTCGAGCACGTGATTCAAAAGCAGCATGGATGTGTCCTGAAGGGTGAAGTTGGGTTCAAGCTCGCTGCCGACCAGCTTGAGTGTGCATTCCGCGATGCCCAGCGCCCGGACATTGTGCCAGCCCACGCGGCTCAACCCACTGCGCGTTCTGACAAGAACGGCCGCCACTATCGGAAACTTCTCAGCGGAGGCAACCTCGAGGTCCGCAATTGAACCCACGACAGCCTGCTTGCGGTCCAGGACGCGCATGCCGAGGATATTGCTCAGATAGAACATATGCGCCTCCCAAGCGACAGGTTTCGTGGTGCGCATGTATCCTAGACACGATGAAGTCTGGTGTCAAGGGATGGTCACCATCGCAGGCCACTACCCTGCATCCCTATGGCTGGTCGACGATGTCCACTCCTGTCACTGAGGAAACGGCTTCCTCGCCAACCAGCAACGGTTCTGGAGATGGGGCATGCGGTATGACACTCCTCCGCCAGTCGACGACAAACAGAAGGATCAGGGACAGAATCCCTGCGAGGATGTTGCTGACTGTCATACCTATCCACACCCCTTGCGAGCCCATCTCGAGTGCCATCGCAAAGACCCACGCCAGCGGAACACGCAATCCCCAGAGACGCACCAGGTCCAGAATCATGTTGGGAACGTTGTGACCCGAGCCCTGAAACGCAGATTGAACCCCCATCATCAAGCCGAAGAACGGATTTGCCCATAAGAACACTGACATAAAGCGAATGCCCTCTGCTATGACCGCAGGTTGTGTGGGAATGAATGCCCGGAACACCATCGGCGTTATCAGGCGGAGGAGCACGCTTGCAGCAACCATCAGGCTGACCAGTGCCGTCGTTCCTTGGCGGACGACCTCCGTCGCTCGGTCCTTCATACCCGCGCCAAGCGCCTGGCCCACCATGGTCGCTATTCCTATTCCAGCTCCATCATTGATGAGCGAGGTGATGCTGAACAGCCGGTCCCCGATGCCATACGCAGACAGGGCAACTGTGGCATTAGGCACGCGCGCGATGATGCCGGTGAGAACGATGAAGCCGAACGATGTGCCAGACGCCCCGACGGAGGCAGGAATGCCGATGTGAAGAATCTTCCTGATCCAGATGCTCTCCGGCCGCAGTTCCGGCACAGAAACCCTCAGACGGCGCCTGCCGGACACAAGCAGCCACAACGATACAACCGCCGCCAGAATCTGGCAGAGGATAGTTGCAAGGGCAGCCCCCGCCACACCCATGCGCGCAAAGGGACCAACTCCAAAGATCATGAGCGGGTCCAGAATCACATTCAGGCCGGTTGCGATGGCGTTGACCACCATGGGAGTCACCGTATCGCCATAGGCGTTCATGATCTGTGCATAGACGGCCGAAACAAAGATCGCCGGCATGCCAAGGAAAACTATCCTCGTGTAGCTGATGGCGTTGGTCGATATGGAAACATCCGGGGCAAGCACAGGCAGAAGCAGTGGTGACAGCAGGGCGCCCACGACGCTAACGGCACATCCCAGTATGATAGCGAGGGACATCGTCTGGCCGGCTGCCTTTTCGGCATCCTTCTCATTGTGTGCGCCCATGTACTGCGACACAAGGGCAAGGCCAGCTGACCCGAATCCAAAGGCAAAAGCTATCAGGAACCACACCACTGGCCCCGCGACCTGGAGCCCTGCGACTGCGGCAGTATTCTCAGCGGCCGGAAGGTGGCCGACCCAGAACGTGTCGGTCATGTTGTACACCATGTTCAGCAGCGAACTCACCATGACGGGCCATGAGAGCCGGAACATGGTCGGAACGACCGGACTGTGGAGAATCTCATCGCGCGTGGGCATGCGTGTGTTTCTGGCCACTTTCACCACCTAGGCTTTGACGTCCGAGGGAACAGATACTAACTCATCGACAGCAGCAAAGACGACCTCCTCCTCAGCAACTGGAGTGTGCTCGATGACTTTGTGATGCCAGTCGACGGTTGCCAGCAGCACCAGGGCGAGAACCGCCGACAGAACATTGCTGATGAGCATACCGATCCAGATGCCCCGCGACCCCAGCTGCCGGCTGAATCCAAAGTACCAGGACAGAGGGACCCGAAGCCCCCACAGGCGGACAAGCTGCATGATCATAGGAGGCACATTGTGGCCGGAACCCTGGAACGCTGACTGGACGCCGTTGACGACACCGAAGAACGGAATGGAGGGCAGGAACAGGGACATGAACAGAATCCCCTCGCGAATAATGTCCGGCTGCGTCGGGATAAACGCCCGGAACAACCATGGCGTCAGGGCCCACAGCAGTATCCCCTCGCCTACCAGCAGCCCGAACATCAGCGCAGTCCCCCTCCACACGACTGTGTTGGCGCGCTTGCGCTGCTCTGCGCCGAGTGCATGCCCCACCATCGTGGAGATGGCCAGCGACAATCCGTCGATGGCGATGAAGCTCACGTTGATAAAGCGGTCGCCGATACCGTATGCCGATAGAGCAACAGTAGCGTTGGATACGCGACCGATGATTCCCGTCAGCACCAGAAATCCGAAAGATGTTCCAGACACCCCGATGGATGAGGGCAGCCCGATTTTCAGAATCCGCCGGTACCAGGACCAGTCTGGTGAGAGTTCCCGCCACGTCACATTAAGCCCATGTCGCCCACGCAGCAGAAGCACCAGTGACAGCGTCGCAGCTACTGCCTGCCAGATGATCGTTGCCAGCGCAGCTCCAGCCACAGTCATGCGGGCAAAGGGTCCAATGCCAAAGATCATCAGGGGGTCCAGCACGATGTTGCCCAGGACACAGATCAGGTTGATCTGCATGGGAGTAACCGTGTCGCCATACGCAGCCATGACCTGCGCGTACGCCGCCGCGACAAACTCAAAGGGCATCCCGATAAACACAATCCGCGTGTAGATTGTCCCCGCGGCGGCCACGGCAGTGTCGGATGTCAAGAGTTTCAACAGGACTGGCGAGAGAGCTACACCCAAGACCATGATCACGAGACCGAAGACAATCGAGAGGGACAGCGTCTGGGCAGCAGCCTTGTTTGCATCTTCCTTGCGATGAGCACCCATGTACTGGGACACCAGTGCCAATCCTCCGGCATTGAAGCCAAACGCAAACGCCATGAGAAAGAAAATGACGGGGCCGGCTATCTGCAGACCGGCAACCGCGGTGGCATTCTCCGCCGGGGGCAGATGCCCAACCCAGAACGTGTCTGCCATGTTGTACAAATAGTGGAGGAGGCTGGAAATCATGAGCGGCCATGCCAGTTTGAACATGGTCAGGACAATCGGGCCTTCAAGGATGTCTTTTCTTGATGCAGTTCTTGCCACTGGTCCTCCGTGGAGCCGGCCATCGACATCGGGCCGCACGGCCTGGAGTATACTCTCATTCGTACTACGAACAAGCAGTCAGGCTGGTTTCCGCAGTCCCGGAGAGGGACGTGTATCAGTTAGCGGGAAGCTGAGTTGTTTCCCTTCTTGCCGCCGTAGGTCCGACCCGATCTGCTGGTGCCTCGCTTCTCCCCGTATGACCGGTTCGGGGCCGAGCCAGGAGTTCTGCGGGTGCCGTCCTGTCCCTTGCCGTGGAAACTCGTTCCAGAACCAGAAGAGCCATGCGGGCTGTGACCGGCAGGCCGATTCGTATTCTTTCTGGGACCGCCCGTACTCTCCGTGCCATCAGGCCGCACGAAACGAGGCAGCTCAGTCCTGGTTTGCCCGTCCCAGATGCTGTAGGAACCGCTCGCGGCCTTCTCCCGGCTTACGGGGCGAATCTCCGGAGCATACCGGCTCACGAACTTCCGTCGCGGTTCCTCGCTGCGAGGCCCGTTCCTCCGGTCAGTATGCTGTCGTTCCGAACGGAATCCGCTGTCCTTTCTGTTGCCACCCGACCAGCTTCCATCCTGACGACGGGTCTGCGACGAAGGGCCTGACGCGGAACCCCTGGCGGGGGTCCTGTGTGTCTGCGGCCGGCTTGATGGAGCCTGGCTGTCCGACGCTCTGGCTTGCTCCCGGTGCCCGTGACCTGACTCCTTTTGACGCCCATCGACCCTTGTGTTCCCGTGCTCGGCCGCGCCGGCAGTTCTGGAACCTGAGGGTCTTCCACTCTCGGGTTCCGCCATGATGTCGAACATGCCAAAGCCATGAGAGTTCTTGCCGCCCAGACCGGACTCCAGCAGGAACGCAAGCAGCCGTGCGTCGCCAGTGAGCTGGAAGCGCCCTGTGTAGCAGCGGACCGGTGTGTCCTTGAAGGAAATGACAGCCAGGTGCGGAGTACGGTCCAGACATTTGATGCTGAACCCTTCGCTCGGTGCGCGCTCATGCGTCCAGGCATAGTACTTGCGCACCGCATTCTCCAGAACGATTTTGGAGAACAGAGGGTCATCTGGCGCGTAGTACGTCGTCGACCGGCCCTCTCTCGTGTCACCCTGATATACGGTCACGGGGCTGATCGTGCGAATGCGCCAGCTCACCTGGCCGCTCGCCATCTCCGCGTGCGAGGGCTCCCTGCTGACATGAATGTCCTCGACGAGATTGCGCTCGATGTGCAAATCGTGGCTGTGTTCCAGGCGTGGAATCAATGCTTCAATGAAGTCCTGGCTCGGCGAAGAAAGGTAGAACCAGACGGGGGAAGACATCACGAGCTGATAGCGCACCCGGTCGTCTCCTTTTTCCTCGCTGCGTGCGCTGACGTCAATCCGCTCAACTGACCGGGCATACAACTGCGAAAAGGTGAATAGCTTGAAATGGCCTTCTTCCGCCCCCTGGCCATCGCCCGACCACGGAATGTCCGTCGGAATACAAGCATTGATAAGCCCCTGCACGTAGGGGTTGTAGCCCTGAGGTAGAACAAATGTGCCAAGGGCACTGTGCACTTCAATCCTGATACGCATGCGAAACCTCCACTCAAATCTCAGGACAGCAACCGGAAAGACGAGCCACCACGGCCGTGACAAACTACATCGATGAGACGCAGGTCAGAGTATCCTGGAAAATCCATGTGCATTATACAGCTTGTCAAGCATCCTGCAATTCTTTTTCTCGACAAGGTTGACGCAGCCCGTCCAGAACCGCTTGATGGTGAACACAACCCTCGTATACTGCCCCCATGAGGCTGCCACCAAGGATACAGCGTCTGTTCACCGGTCACCATCCACGATTCCAGGCGCTTGAAGTCCTCAAATACATAGGCCCTGGCTTCCTTGTCACCGTAGGATTCATCGACCCGGGCAACTGGGCCTCCAATGTCGCGGCCGGGTCGCTGTACGGCTACCGCCTCCTATGGATGGTGACCCTATCCACACTCATGCTCATCATCCTGCAGCATAATGCCGCGCATCTTGGAATTGTCACTGGTCTGTGCATCTCAGAAGCTGCCACACAATACCTTGCACCTCGCTTTGCACGCCCTGTCCTGAGTTCAGCCGTCGCGGCCTGCATATGTACCGCTCTTGCCGAGCTCATGGGAGGAGCCATCGGCCTGAACCTCCTGACAGGCCTCCCCCTGCGCATCGGGGCTGTGCTGGTTGGGCTGGCGGTAGGATTCCTGCTGCTGACCAATGGGTACCGACGGATCGAAAAACTCATCATTGCCTTCGTATCGCTCATCGGTCTATCGTTCCTCTACGAACTTTCGCTGGTTCACGTTCCATGGACACAGGCAGCTGCTGCATGGGTTACGCCGTCCTTTCCGTCCGGGTCCATTCCTGTCGTCATGAGCGTACTCGGGGCGGTCGTCATGCCACACAACCTGTACCTCCACAGCGAGATCATTCAGAGCCGCCAGCTTAACGAACAGGGGACAGCGGTGATTGAGAAGCAGCTGCGCTTTGAGTTTGTCGATACGCTCACCTCGATGCTGGTCGGATGGGCAATCAACAGTTCCATGATTATCCTTGCCGCCGCAACGTTCTTTGCACACCATGTGGTCGTCACAGACCTGGGCCAGGCACAGAGCATGCTGCAGCCGTTGCTCGGCAAGGCCGCCTCGGTAGTGTTCGGCGGCGCGCTGCTCATGGCTGGGCTGTCGTCGTCCGTCACGGCAGGAATGGCCGGGGGCAGCATTGTCGCAGGTATGTCGCGAGAACCATACGATGTGTCCGACAATCACAGCAGGCTCGGCGTCGTGCTCACCCTTGGGGGTGCACTGGCACTCGCCCTCATTGCCGGCAACCCTTTCACGACGCTCGTCGTGAGTCAGATAGCTCTTTCAGTGCAGCTGCCCTGGACAATTGCGCTGCAAATCATGCTCACCTCAGATCGCCGTGTTATGGGAACGTATGTGAACAGCCGCCTTGACCGTGGGCTGCTGTGGACGACGGCTGTGGTCGTCAGCCTCCTGAATATCCTCCTTCTCGCTGACCTGCTCGTCAGCGCGCTTCGATAAAAGCAGGACCTGACGGATACTCGAATCGGCGCAGGCCCACGCAACCGCAGTTGTCCTCCTGGGACGCGTCAAGGGCCTTTTCCTGCCAGCGGCAGCCCGTTGCATTTCGCTGTTCACGACTAAACTGAGGGCTGTTAGCCTGTCTGGCACGGAAAGTTGAACGGTCCTTGAGGAGGTTCTTCATATGGCAACAAGAATGTTGACTATCCGGAACAAGACCGGGCTGCACGCGCGCCCGGCAATGCTGTTCGTTCAGACTGCATCCCATTTCAAGTCCAAGATCAGGGCCACGCGGGATGGGCACACCGTCGATGCAAAGAGCATTCTCGGTATTCTGTCGCTGGGTGCCGCGAAGGGCTCGGTGATTCAGGTTGAGGCAGAAGGGGAAGACGAGACTCAGGCACTGGATGCCCTGGAAGTCCTCGTCACCAGCACAATCGGAGAGGAAGAGTGAGCACACTCAAGGGGATTCCTGCGTCATCAGGCATCGCCATCGGACGAGCCTACATCTACCGTCCTGACGAACTGGTCGTCGACGCGGAGGCACGGGACATGCTCTCTGCTGATGAGAAGTTGAATGTTATCAAGCTTGCCGTTGGGACCGTCCACAGGCAGGTGGAAGAGCTGCACGCCCGGATGGAACAACAGGGGAAGGGCAAAGAAGCTGAGATCTTCTCTGCGTACCAGATGTTTCTGGACGATTCGACGGTGCAGGAGGCCATCGAACGCTACGTCACCCAAGGCTACACGGCTGCTGCAGCGGTGCACCGGGGCTACGAGGACAGTGCTCAGCTTCTGGACGGTCTCGCCGACCCCTATCTTCGTGAACGGGCGGGGGACATTCGCGACGTGGGCGAACGTGTCGTTCGGGCGCTCGTGGGAAAACCAAAACCTGACCTCCGCTCATTGCCCTATGCGGCGGTTGTCGTGGCACGCGACCTCGCGCCCGCGGACACGGCCTCGGTCGACCGCCAGCATGTCCTCGCCTTCGTGACAGAACAAGGAAGCACCACCAGTCACACGGCAATTCTGGCACAGGCCCTTGGCATTCCCGCGGTCGTTGGGCTCGGGGCAGCAGCAGCCGGTATCGACGAGCACACACGTCTTGGCGTCGACGGGGAGAGCGGGACCGTCATCCTGGACCCGACACCTGAGGAACGAGCGCAGCTCGAGGAGCGGGACCAGGCTATACGGCAAGAGCGGGAGGTTCTCGACCAGTACAAGAACCGGGAAGTCGTGCTCGGGAGCGGCAAGAGGGTAGAAGTTGCCGCAAACATCGGAGGGCCTGCCGATGCTGCTCCTGCCCTGGCGTACGGGGCAGACGGCGTCGGGCTGTATCGGACAGAGTTCCTCTTTCTTGACCGCGACAGTCCGCCGAGCGAGGACGAGCAGATTGAAGCATACAGGTCCGTCCTTGTAGCCTTCGGCACCAAGCCTGTCATTATCCGGACCCTGGACATTGGCGGCGACAAGCAGGTGCCCTACCTCCACCTCCCGCCCGAGGGAAATCCGTTCCTTGGTGTACGGGCTACGAGGCTGGGATTGCGGCGCCCAACCCTGTTCAAGACGCAGCTGCGGGCCATTCTGCGTGCGAGCACCGCTGGAAAAGTACGCGTCATGTACCCCATGATAGCCGTACAGGAAGAAATCGACCAGGCCAATCAGCTGTTGCACACCGCTCGCGAGGAGCTTGACGCAGAGCACATTCCGTATGACAGGAACATCGAAGTGGGCATTATGGTGGAGATTCCATCAGCAGCCCTGGATGCTGAGCGCCTGGCGGACAAGGTTGACTTCTTTTCCATCGGCACGAACGATCTTGTTCAATACACATTTGCCGCGGACCGGACAAACCGGGACCTGAACTATCTTTACCAGCCCATGCATCCCGCGGTCCTTGCCCTTATTCGCTCAACCATCGAGGCCGCACACCGGCATGGGAAATGGGTCGGAGTTTGCGGTGAGCTTGCTGGCGACACCCAGGCCATACCAACGCTGATTTCTATGGGAATCGACGAACTCTCCATGTCCTGGACAAAGATTCCCCGCGCCAAACAGCTGATCCTGTCCAACCTGAGCCAGTCCCCGGTACACTGAGTTTCAGAATCTGTCAGCTGAGGCAGGAAAGCAGGAGAGCCGCGTGTCCGTCAAGGCACGCGGCTCGAGTGTTACCTGTTACTTCGTACTCAGGCGCAGTTCACGCCATGTCTTTCCACTGCGAAGGCTTCACCTCGTCGCCAAATGCTCTCTGAGCTTGGAGTAGACGCTCCCGCTGGGCCTCCAGAACCGTGAACAGAACAGCCGGGGTATCGTTTGTACTGTTCTTCCAGCTTTCGATGACACGGTCTATCTTGCTGAGGTTCTCGGGGATACGAAGCGAGAACTCGGCATCATATTCTTCATGCGAATACTCGCGTCCAATAACTGTCCTGAACAAAGGCACAAGGTCCTCGTACAGCGGAATCCACCCCGTAGCAGTTCTGATAGCGTCCACGTCACCGTGGCACCGCAGCTCCATCCACTTATACCAGACCTTCTTGTCGTTCTTTCCGTTCAGGAACTTGCCGTCGCGACTCTTAAGGAAGTAGTTGACACCGAAGATCCTGGGTGCCCTCACCACTCCCTCTGCAAAATCCACGTTCACCTGCAGGTACCGGCCCAACGGAATGGAGAGGAAGTCGAGGTTCGACATCGGGTTATGCTGCCGCACTCCTGCCTTGCCGAGTGTGGCAGCAGTTGTTTCGGACTCTATGGAAGCTCCGAAGGCAACAATGCCGTGAGCCCAGTCCAGCGACTCCTCCACCGGCACCCATGTATCCGAGTCCCGTCCGCCGTAGACGTACGCCCCTACCTCAACACCGGCGGGATTGTCTACGTTCGGGTCCAGGTTGTCCAACATGTCCAGACCAAGCGTGAAACGGGCATTCGCGTGTGACGGCGGAACAGGTTTTCCGTTCTTGTCGAGTGTGCCCGGCGTCCATTCACCCTGGAAGTTGATGCCATGACTGGGAACCGGCTCGTCCTTGCCCTCCCAGTACACGTCCCCGTCGTCTGTCTTCAGGACATTGCTGAAGATGACCTCGTGACCGGGCGCGTGGAGCGCCTTCCACTGAATGGGGTCGTCTTTGCTGTTGACCCCGAGAATAATGCCAAACATGCCATGCTCACAGTTGACTGCACGCACAACTCCACCAATCCGGCGAAGATAGGCGATGTCATCCCCCACGATGGTTTCCCCTTCCAGCATTGCTGTCGATGTCTTGCCACACATGGAAGGAAACGCCCCTGTGAAGTAGGTAACGCGGTCGTCCGGCCCATGGATACCCATGACGAGCATGTGCTCGCATAGCCACCCCTGCTGGGAGCCGCGATAGATTGCCAGCCGCATAGCCATCTTCTTCATGCCGACGGTGTTCCCAGCGTACTGGGTATTGGCGCTGTAGACAATGTCATCCTTGAGGTCGATGTAGATGCGCCGCTTGTCGATGTTCTTGCTCGTATGAGACTCCGTGAGTTCGCCCTCGGAGTGAACGAACCGGAAGAACTGCGCCCCTTCCCCCTGCCGAATGAACTCCTCATACCCGGGTCGGTACAGCAGTTTCTCGGAGTGCGCTACATAGGAACTATCGGTCAACTGAACAGCCGGTATGGCAAACTCCGAACCATTCGGGCCCAGCGTTGCGAATACGACCAGCATCTCGCGCCCGCGCATGATCCCGTCCATGACCTCATGAATGTCCTTCAGCCCCTCGGTGCGGTCGCGTGTGGAAATCTGGGGTCCCATCTCCTCCCCAGGGTCAACAAGAATGTTCGTGTGCTCTTTGTCCCTGCCCTGGTCAAGAGGCGAGTCGAAGTGAATCGTGTGACCTTCCATTGCAAGAGGTTGCTCCTCACCATCGCGAAGCGCCTTTTCCCTGATATACGCTACGTCTCTGGCTGAGTCATCACAGACGAACACACTCGCTGGATCGAGCAACTTGATGAAACGTGCCAAGAATTCGTACAGCTCGCCGCTCGAGATTCTGCTCAGCTTCGCATACTGTTCCTCGCCAAGACGCTGCGCCAGGAACCGGGCTACATTTTCATCCATGCACCACCCCCCACCGATGTCGGCCCTGCGGCCGTTCTGTTGCGTTACATAGATATTCTATACCATTGTTTAGCAACGAAAAGGTCGGTGCCTCCCAGTCTAGGAGCGTATCATCGTCAGCATCCAGATGCACGGTTCCAGAGCATCGACCGCGTGTACAGAACCTGCTGGCATGATAATGGCCTCCCCCGGCGTCACCGCATGATGCTGACCATCCAGGACAATGTCGACGGTCCCTTGGAGAACCATGACGAGCGCATCGAACGGCGCGGTGTGCTCGCTGAACCTCTGTCCTTTGTCAAATGCGAACAGCGTAACGGTGCCGGTCGACCGGTCAATAAGAGTCTTGCTGACAACTGACCCTGGCTGTACGGACACGAGGTCCACCAGTCTGCCTTGTGCTGCATGGAGTTCGCTTGTTCCCATGGACCACCTCCTCGAAGATGCTATGATTCTATGCGGCACCTCCGCAAAGTCCACGCCGAGGAACGCACGGGTAGACTCAATGACACGCGGGGCGTCTGAAGGGAATGTACCATGAAATCCGGTTTACCAGGTAACGTCGCACACGAGAGTAGTCAGCCATGAGTGATCACAGAGCTCGGACGCTCATGGTTGTAGGGACTTCTTCATCTGCAGGAAAGAGCCTGATAGTTACCGCCCTGTGTCGCGTCTTTGCACGGATGGGCGTGCGCGTCGCTCCTTTCAAGGGTCAGAACCTGTCGAACAATGCTGCCGTCTGTAGTGACGGCTCGGAGATTGGCCGGGCCCAGGCAGTGCAGGCCCTGGCCGCGGGCATTGCACCGAGCGTTGACATGAATCCTCTTCTTCTCAAACCGGGAGGGGGTGGAACAAGTCAGGTTATCCTGTCGGGAAGGCCCGCCGGTCGTGGCACTGAGCAGTTCTACAGAGACAACTGGAGTAATCTGTGGGACTCCATCACAGGCGCCCTCGACCGGCTGCGCGCCACTTATGACCTGGTGATCATAGAAGGAGCAGGCGCTGTTGCAGAGCTCAACAACGGCGGGCGCGACCTGGCGAACCTGAGCATCGCGCGATATGCGGGCTCTCCGGCTTTGCTCGTAGGTGACATCGAGCGTGGCGGTGTGTTCGCTCAGCTCCTTGGCTCCCTCTGGCTGCTGCCGCCCGGGGAACGCGAACTCATTAAGGGGTTCATCGTCAACAAGTTTCATGGAGATGCCGCGCTGTTTGACGGTGGGGTTTCCATTCTTCAGGAACGGTCTGGAGTTCCAGTACTTGGCATCGTTCCTTTCCTGGAAGACCTCGCACTTCCAGAAGAGGATGCGGCCTCTCTTGATGGTCCCGTCCACGAGCGCAGGCAGGAGGGTGCAACCGATATCGCTGTCATCCGCTTTCCTCACATAGCGAACTTTGATGACTTCGACCCACTCTCGAGAGAACCGGGCGTTTACCTCCACTATGTCGCCTCACTCCAGGACTGGGGCAATCCTGCCGCAGTCATCCTGCCGGGAACCCGTGCAACAATGGCAGACCTCGCATGGCTGAGAAGCAAAGGGCTGGCTGACGCGATTTGTCGTGCTGCCACAGGCGGCATACCTGTTGTTGGCATCTGCGGAGGCTACCAGATGCTTGGAAGGAGAATCACAGATCCGGGTCATACTGAGTCAGACCTTGACTCAGCCGACGGTCTTGGTCTGCTGAACCATACAACTGCGTTTGACGCGACCAAGACAACACATCAGGTGCGAGCTCGGTTGGGAACGGCTCCCGGCTGGATGGCCCCGCTTGCCGGTCAGACCATCGATGGCTACGAGATTCACATGGGCAGAAGTTCGGGAGGAACGCCCTGGCTGCTTGTTCCTCACGGAGGCCAGGACGAGGCTGTAACACCGCAAGGGAATGCAACGCCAGATGGCAGGTGCTGGGGATGTTACCTTCATGGAATCTTCTCCAACGAGACGTTCCGGAGAACATGGCTCGCATCTCTGGGGTGGCAGCAGCTTCCCGCGGACAGTACCACATCGGCCGTGGAGGAATCTCTGGACCGGCTTGCCGACGCCGTGCTGTGCGCGCTGGACATGGATGTGCTGCAGGCCATCATAGAGGGCCGGGATACAGGCTTCGGAACCGCGCGCGGAGAACGACATGCAACCTGACCACTTCGGCATATACTGTTCGCCATGAAGAAACCCGACACCATGAAGCAGATTGCCACCGTGGCTGTGGCTGCGCTGATCCTGCTTGCCATCATTCCACTGCTCAAGAATTCGTTCAAGACAACGCCGGAACGCCAGGTGCACGTCGGCGAGACGTTCACTGTGGCACTGGAAAGCAGCGTCGACCCGGACTTTCGGTGGGAGCTTCTGGCAACGGATGCTGCCAAAGTCGAGCTGGTACACCAGCCTGAGGGTGCAGAAGTCCTGAGAAACCCCGAACTGTGGACCTTTCGTGCCATCTCTCCGGGCGAGGCCAACCTTTACTTTGGCTACACGCGAATCTCCTCGCCCACCAACATTGCTGCACGAACGCACGCAGAACCCATCCGCATCGTGCCTGCAGGCTCGTGAAGACACCCCTTCCCGTCTGCGGATACAGTCCTGAGAGCAACAGTTAGAGGTCGTCGAACAGGCTCTCGGCCTCGAAGTCCGGAACTGACGCTGGCAGCTGTTCACCCAGCAGCCACCCGTGTTCGTCCAGGTACGCCCTGAGTTCGGTGGTACGCCGAGCATACGCCTGCGGCCGAAGCAGAGGTCGCAGCCTGTTTGCCACTATGGGTTGATCCAGGTAATAAACGAAATTCGATCCGGAACGGCCCCGCTGGAGCAGCTGCTCCGGCACCGCACTGTCCATTACCGAGATTCTCATGAGCGCAAGATACCCTTCCTGCCTGCCCTCAAAATACGCAAGAGGCGCTGAAGGATTCCAGAGCGCAAACCAGCCCTCCGCACACAGTCCGGAAAAAACAGCGTACGTGACGGGAATGCGCAGGTATCCGTCCACCTCTGCGACGTATCGCAGGGGATAGTCCATGCGCGCGACACGCTCCTGGAGAAGAGCTCCCAGAGGAGACAACTGGTAGCGGGCGCGGCCACGAGCGGGGTCGAGAGCAAACGGACCATGGTCGGCCACTGGACGCTTCTTGCAGACAAACAACTGTGGTTCAAGTTCCAGGCCCGCAGTCACGCCGCTCAAAGCGAATACGTTCACGCGTTCATCCCGCCACGCCATCTCGACCTGCATCCGTGACCTCCCCCTTGATGCGTGTGCCGCCTTCATCCTAGACCGCCTGAAGAAAAGGTCAATCGGAGCCCCCTACGGCGAACATCGCCACTGTTCGCGCTTGCAGGCAGCGTGGATGTGTTAAAATAACTTGTTACTGTCATACGTGCGGGGGTCGGGTCTATGAAAATCGCTGTTCGAGTGCTGGTAGTTCTCCTGGTTCTGCTCATCGCTGCGGCCGGGGTAGCCTGGTATATGCTGGGACACGGGGGCAGCCAGACGGGGACAACGGTTCCAACCCCCGACCTCGCACCTGCACGACAATTACTGAGCGACCTCAAGTCAGCCAGCAGCCTCAAGTTCTCGATGGCTGTTCCTCATAGTTTCGACTGGTACGTGAACTCCACTGGTGCCGAGCCTGCCAAGGTGACGCTGTCGGGTGTCGTCATGATTGCAAAGCCTGCTACATCGGACGACGCTGTAGCTATTGACCAATGGCTGCGGACACAGGGCTTCGCTGGTGACGCACAGAACAACAGCTTTGGCGATACGACGGCGATGGAGGGATACCGCAAGGATTCACTGGTCGTTCTGCTGGTTACACCCATTGCCTCCGATGGAGCCACAGCCCAGGCGACGGAGCTCGCCGTCTACGCAGGCATCCTCCCAGGAGGACAGGCGGGCAGCTGAGAGGAACTTCCTCCCTCTACTCTGAGTCAGGCACCGTCTCGCAGGACTCGCAACGCTCCCCTGGCATGACAACCACGATCGGGGTCATGGAATCATCGTTCCCCGCAGGATTGTCTTCGAGCGCCCTTCTCAGCCAGTCTGTATCCACTCCGTCCGTGCACGCAACGATTTCGGCACCGAAGACGTCATTCACGTCAACAACAGCAATCTGCGCCCCGCACGAGGACAACCGCCTGAGACTGGCTTGCACATCGAGCGGTCCAGGAACAAGGCACGCATCATATGGCATGAGTTTGTCACTATCAACTGCCTTTGCGACAGGACCAACGACGCTGTAGAACCAGCCTTTGTGATGCACAACCTTGCCAACAGCCGTCGCAGCGGCACCAACGATGACGCGGAGGGTACCGGCCAGCTCCATGTAAGCCTCCACCTTCCATGCTGCCTCGCGGGGGTAGCTGTACCAGTGAACGACGGGGCCGGCGCCGTGTCCGGTGAATGGCCCGAGAAGCCGGGCAAGGCGCGACGGGTGAAATGTTGGTATCCACAGGAGCGTCCCCTCGCACATGGTGACGACACTGCTGGCAATCGTAATAATCCCGTCAGGATAGCCCTCATGCACCTGCTTCACGACTTCAGCAAGGTCTGTCACCTCGGTCAGAAGCCCGGTCTGAACGCTGTGTCGAAGGACAGCAACCCCGGCAGACTTCGCCTTATACGACGGAAGGTCCCCGAACCCGAGTGTCTGCCAGCATGTGGTGAGGGCAGGGTCTCCCCGGTAGATGTACAGCCCGCGGTCAAGCATCTCGCGTGCCTGGTCACGGTCCCCGCGTGAAGCCAGCAGATTCGCATAGTCGACGATGTCCTGCTGTCGGAAGTTGTCTGTGTCCAGTTTGGCAAACTGCTCGAGGTATAACGCCTCATGCGTGAAGCGCCACAACCTCTTCAGCACGAGTCTGGCCGGATTATCAAGCTCGCGGCCCGTCTTCCAGTCAATGCCGTCATAGGCAGCCCGCCAATGACCGAGCCCCTCCTCCTTCCGATCAAGGAAAAAGAACAGCAGGTCGCCGAGTGTGAGTTCGTCCCACGTATCCTGCGGCGCCCCGTACAGGCTCGCTGCCTGGTCTGGCTCATCTCGCAGGTACACAGTAGCCAGCAACCGCTTGGTCCGTTTCCACTCCGGGTGAGCCGCGTAAAGGGGTTCCAGCAGCGCTCTCGCATCCTCGCCTGCACCCCGCTGCAGCAGGCTGACACCGGCCCACCAGGCGGCATAATCTGAGTGCGGGGCAGCACAGAACAGGCGCACGGCTGCATGCTTGGCACCAAGCCAGTCCAGCACGCTCCCCAGCAGATAGCTCATGGGGCCTTTACTCCAACTCATGAGACCACGCGCCCCCGGAACAGTCCCGGCCAGGCCACCATCCACAGCAATGCCAGCGAAGGCAGGCCACTGCTACCCTCAGCAGAGTGTGCCCGTTTCAAGCATCGACCAGGACGACGCCCATCGTGTCAGGTCCCGTGTGGCATCCTACACCGGGACCTATCGGCGTCAGCAACGACGGTATGCCAGTGCGCGCTGAAAATTCCCGTCGCAGTGTCTCAGTCTCGGAGCGATTTCCCGTGTACTGAAATGCAATACGTTCCAACCCCCGTACCACGCCCTGATCTATCAACGCGACGAGCCGGTCCCGGGCCGTGCGCATGGTGCGCGGCCTCTCGAACACGTCCACAATTCCGTCCTTCACCATGAGGATTGGGCGGATCTGCAACACACTGGCGGCAACGCCAGCGGCCTTGCCAATCCGACCGCCCTCGATCAGATACTTCAGTGAGCCCACGAGGAAGTAGATGTGGATACGAGGCAACATTGCGTCGAGTGCCGCAACAAGGTCCTCAATGCTGGCGCCACGCGAAGCAAGCGCAGCGGCGTGCATCACCATGAATCCGAGTCCCAAGGCAGCCAGTCTTGAGTCATAGATGCGGACTCGTGTCGGGTCCGTCTGTTCTGCAGCCGTGTACGCACTGTTGAGCGTTCCGCTCATGGCTGACGAAACGTGGATGCTGAGAACCTGGTCTCCAGGCACAGACAGGAGCTCCTCGTAGACTGCACGGAAGTCCTCCGGACTTGCCTGGGTGGTCGACACTCTGGCTCCGGCACGCTGTTTCTCGTAAAAGGTGTCCGAAGACATCTCGATCCCCTCACGATAGGAAACACCATTCACCGAGACACGAATGGGCACGACCTTGATGCCGTGCGCCTCCGCATAGCCCTCTGGAAGGCAACTGATGGAATCTGTCACAATGTGGACTGCCATCACTCCGCCTGACTCGGGATTTCTGACATGCTGATGATGGTCACGTCCTCAACCGGACGAGAGCGCTCTCCCCAGGAAGCCTGCGCGACGGGAACACTGGCGATGGCCTCCAGAACGTCCATGCCCCGTGTCACGTGACCGAACGCGGTGTACTTGCCATCGAGCTCATGGGCCGTCCCTGTCATGATGAAGAACTGCATGTCCGACTGGTCAACTCCCGCCCGCTGAGCAGCCATGCTGATCACACCAGGCACGTGCTGAACATCCGAGCCCTCAAATGGTACGTTGCCACCGCCGGTGCCGTTGCCCAGGGGGTCGCCGCCCTGGATCATGAAGTCCCGGATGATGCGATGAAACCGCAGACCATCGTACGCTCCGCTGCCTACGGCTTGCATGAAGCGTTCAACCGTCCTGGGCGCACGTGCAGCATACAGCTCGAGTTCCATGGTACCCTTCGACGTTTCTATGCGCACGAACCTGTTCTGCTGTGTCATGTAGCCCCCTGGTGGGCGACCTCGGTCGCCCGGAGAATTGTAACCCTGTCTACAGGAATCGATAGTTCACCCGGAATCAGCGGATTCTCGCGCACGGGAACGGCTGCGATCTTGTCCACAACGTCCATCCCATCCACGACGCGGCCGAACGCCGCGTACTTGCCGTCCAGCGACGACGCATCTTCCTGAAGTATAAAAAACTGCGTATCCGACTGCGTCACTCCGGGACCTGACGAGGCCATTGAAATGACTCCGCGAGCATGATGAATCCCCGTCCTCTCCAGTGGAGCACTTCCTCCCCCCGTACCGTCGCCAGCAGGGTCTCCTCCCTGGATCATGAACCCTTTGACAACCCGGTGAAACGTGAGCCCATCGTACACGCCAGCGTGCACATTGTCCAGGAACTGCGCGACCGTGCGTGGCGCAGAATCGCCATCCAACTCAAGCGTGATGACACCCATCGACGTATCGAGCTGGACGTCATGAAGGCCTGAAGAGCCGGACGGCTGCATGCGCCGGGTTACCAGGAATACTATGAGCAGCGACAGGACAACTGTCGCGACGAGTGTGACGACGACAGTGCGCTTACTCGGAGGAATGGGTCTGTGCCCCGGGTACTTCTCCTGCAATTCCTGCGCCCGTGTCGGTTTGACCGGCCTCTCTCTCTTCTTCGCGCTCATCCCTTGCCGCCAAACTCCTCACAGTCTTCAGGAGACCCTGGCCAATCAGGAACGTGGCAGTCGCCTCGGTTATAACCTCATCTGAGGCAAGGTCCCTGATACACGCCCTCGTGCGCCTTATTCGACTTCCTCGGTTTTCCGTTACCACGGCCTCGACTCGGTACTGCTTGCCCGAGTACATCGGGCGACGATACCGCAGCTGCATTTCAACCGTGAAAGCAGGTAGCCCCGACTTGTAGAAGATATTCGCCATGGCATCATCCAGAATGGCAGCCTGGATACCGCCATGTGTAACGCCTCTGTAACCATCAAAGCAAGCATCCACGGTGAACTCCGCGACGCATTCGTCGTCTGAGACGGCAAACTGCAGATGAAGTCCAGAAGTATTCCGTGGCGAACAGACAAAACAGTTGTCAATAGTCGGATTCATTCGTTTTCACAGCTGCGGGGGGAACCCGGCCACGGGTCCCCCGCCTTGCTTCAGATGCTAGTAGTTCTCGCACTTCACCTGGTAGAAGCTGTAGGGATGCTGGCACGCAGGACACTTGGCTGGAGGTTCCGTGCCTTCGTACACATATCCACACTCTCTGCAGACCCAGATGATCTTGTGATCCTTCTTGAACACCGACTGCTCCTTGACCTCTTTGAGCAGTTTCGTGTACCGCTCCTCGTGGTGTGCCTCCGCGACAGCTATCGCACGCAGACGCGCTGCGATGGCAGAATAGCCTTCCTTCTCGGCGACATCAGCAAACCCTGGATACATGGTTGTCGTTTCATAGTGCTCGCCATCGATGGCCGCCTGCAGGTTGTCGGCGGTCGTCCCGAGGACAAGCGGGACTCCTGCCTCGGGGACCTTGAGGTCTCCGCCGTTTTCTTCCTTGATGTCCTGAAGGAGATGGAACAGGATGCTTGCGTGCATACGCTCCTGGTCAGCCGTTTCGGCAAAGATAGCGGCAATCTGCTCGAAGCCCTCAGTGCGAGCCACCTTGCTGTACATCGTGTACCGGTTGCGAGCCATGGATTCACCAATAAAAGCAGCACCAAGATTGACAAATGTCTGTTTCAATCCTCACCTCCATGTCGAATTTGTCGTACCAGCATCATTGTATTCAGTGAACACGAGTGCTACAGCGTGCACACCTTCACACTGCTTCAGCGAAGGCCCGTGATTGTTCCATCTTCGGTCACGTCGATGTTGACAAGTGCAGGCACCTTGGACAGGCCGGGCATGGTTTCCATCGTTCCGCCCAGAGGATACAGGAAGCGTGCTCCAGTCGCGGCCCTGATATCTCTGATGGGGAAGAGATACCCCGACGGCGCGCCCTTGACATCCGGATCGTGGCTGATCGACAGATGCGTTTTGGCCATGCAGATGGGCCAGCCGCCGTAACCTGCCGCCGTGAACTCTTTGATGCGCTCTGCTGCCAGTGGAGCCAGGTCGATGTCTTTAGCACGATAGATGGTACGGACCAGTTTGCGCATCTTTTCTTCGATGCCGTCCGTCAGTTCGTACGGATAGTGTATTTCCCCCACATGAGACGAGGCCGCCACCTCCTGTACGGTCTGCGCCAGCTGCAGGCCGCCATCGCTGCCATCCACGAAGAAAGTATGCGGGACTGCAGCAACTGCGCCGAACTCGACCGCCTTCCTCTGAACCAGCGCGACCTCGTCGGCCGTATCATCCGGGAACCGGTTGATGGCAACGACTACCGGCAGTCCGTACGAGCGCACGTTCTCGATGTGAACCCGAAGGTTCTCACAGCCCAGCTCCAGAGCGGGCATATTGGGTGCAGCTACGAGGGCAGGGTCCAGCTTCTTTCCTGGTTTGATGGTGTAAGCCCCTCCATGCATCTTCAGGGCCCGAATTGTCGCCACGATCACAACACAGTCTGGAGCCTTCATTCCGGCTTGCCGGAGTTTGATGTCCATGAGCTTCTCAAAGCCCATGTCCGCACCGAACCCACTCTCGGTGACGACGTAGTCGCCCAGACGCAACGCAATACGGTCAGAGAGGACAGAGTTGTTGCCGAACGCGATATTGGCAAATGGCCCGATGTGGACAAATGACGGGGTGCCTTCCTCGGTCTGCACGAGGTTCGGATAGATGGCATCCTTAAGCACCGCAGCGAGCCCGCCGGTTGCATGCAGGTCTGCCACCGTGACGGGAGTTCCGGCGCGGGTCCTCGCGACGACAATCTCGGCCAAACGCTGGTGCAGGTCCTCGAACCCAGTGGTCAGTCCAAGAATGGCCATCACCGGTGAGGCGGCGGCGATATCAAACCCAGTCTGGTAAGCAGTTTCAGTCTTGACGCCGTTCTTCTTCTCAGTAATCGGGATGGTCAGTCTCCGCAGTGACCTGTCTTCCACATCCATCGTCCTCCGCCAGCTGATGGACTGCGGGTCGATGTCCAGCTCATTTCCCTGTGAGATATGGTTGTCCACCGCGGCCGCCAGGAGGTTGGTTGCCGTCTCAACAGCATGGATGTCGCCCGTAAAGTGCAGGTTGATCTGTTCCATGGGAAACAGCGAGGACTTGCCCCCACCGGTGCCCCCGCCCTTGATGCCAAACACGGGGCCCATGGATGGCTCCCTCAAGGCATTCACCGTACGAAACCCCAGTTTGTTCAACGCCATCCCCAGGCCGATGGTTGTGACTGTTTTTCCTTCGCCAAACGGAGTTGGCGTGATCGCAGTCACGTCGATGTACTTGCCCTCAGGCCTGTCCTGCAGTCGGTCCAGGATGTGGTAGTCCACCTTGCCCATGTATCTGCCAAAGTAATCGATCTCCTCATCGCGGATGCCCAGAGACTCTGCCAGCTCGGCAATGTCTTTCTTTCCCGGTCCTTTTTCAAACATCAGCTGCCTCCTTGTACACGTCAGAACGTCTGTTCGTGTGCGCTCTGCAACGTGCTATCTAGTATTCTACAGCAGACCAGCCGCATGGGCCAGCAATGTGAACACACCTGCGGCCGCACAATACAGGGCAAACCACTCCATTTTTCCCTTGCGCGCGACCCTCAACAGCAATCCTATGGCAACAAGGCTGGTGAGCGCGCTGACCAGGACGCCTATCGCAATGTCCACGTACCCGCCCGCATTCAGTCCTATCTTGGCCAAATCTCTCACTTTCGCGAGAGCAGCACCGGCAATGGTGGGGATGGCCATGAGAAAGCTGAAATGCGCGGCATCTTCCTGACGGATGCCACGGTAGACCCCGACCGACATCGTGGTCCCACTGCGCGACAGACCGGGCAGCAGCGCGAACGTCTGCCCAATACCAATTGCGAGCGCATCCTTCCATGTAACTTCACGAACTGTACGCGTCGCAGCAGAAAAGTGCTGCAGAAAGAGAAGGAGTGCAGTCACAAGGAACATCGCTCCCACGAGGGTGATGCTTGTGAACGCCTTGTCGATGGTATCGCTCAGCAGGAATCCGGCAATGCCTGACGGCAGAATCGCTAGCACCAGTATCCAGAACACGTTCCTTTTCCGGATCATGGCGGGAGGCAAGCTGCTACGGAACGTAGCGAGAAATCCCTGGAGAAGACCGACAACGTCCTTCCAGAAGAAGATGAGCAGGGCAATGAGGCTACCGGCATGCAGTGCGACGTCATACGCCACTGACGTGCTTGCCTTCAACAGCTCCGAAGCGACGACCAGGTGACCTGAACTACTGACGGGCAGGAACTCCGTAAGCCCCTGCACTATGCCCAGAACAATGCTCTTCCACAGGACCATCGCGCTTACCTCCTGATGTGACTGCCAGCACATGCACTATCGTAGGCAAACCACCTCAAAAAGCAAAGGCAAAGACGTATACGCGAGGTCGTATCACTCGTTGGCAGCAAGAGCGGGGACCAGTTGCACCATCGAGTGCCCCTCCCGCGTCAGAATTGCCAGCCAACCATCAGGTATCTCCGTCCACGCAGCTGCTCCGAGAGGTTCGCTGGCTACGAGGGTCACGCCTGACATGTCACCGAGGTACAGGCTGTGCCGGTCCGGCTTCGTGCTTGAATGCAGCGCGTACATGACCTGACCGTCGGTCAGCAGGAAGTTGAGCCCACTGTGCTCACCTGCCGCAATCGCAGCAAGAACCCCTGCCTTCAGGGCCTGTATCGGGTCCGGCTCTCGGCAAAGATGCTGCACCAGACACGCAAGGTACACCTCGCTGTCCGTATCCCCGTGCACACCAGTGGCAAAGTCCGGCAGGAGAACTTGCTTCAGTGACTTCCCGTCGCAAGACCCGTTGTGGCAGAACAACCAGTTGTCCCAGACAAATGGATGCGTGTTCTCAAGATTGTTCGCTGTTCCGCTGCTGCGCCGCACGTGCGCCACAACGGCACGGCTGAGCACCATATGCGCCGTAGTCCTGAACAAAGAAGAAGAGTCGGCAGGGAGCGGCTCCTTGACGACGGTTGGCTGTACCTGACCATCGCGGTACCATCCGATGCCCCATCCATCGCGGTTCCCACACCCTGATTTGTCCTTCCTGGCCAGTGACTCGAGCGACGATTGTTCGCCGGTCAGCCAGGCTTCCACCGTCTGTTCCTCCTGAGCTATCATTCCAAACATTCTGCACATGGACTTCCTCCCCCTTGCCGCAATCTCGAATTGTGAATCCCCTGGTGCCTGGCACCAAGGGATTCACAATTGATGCTGCCGGCTACGAACCCTTTCTCATCACGGCGCAAGCGCCTGAGCGTAGATACTGCCAACAATCGCCACAGCTGCAATACTCAGCAGCCACACCGCCACCAGCATCCCGAACAGTCGCCTTCGACGACCCTGCCGTAGGTGTCCTACTACCGGAAACACAAGACCGAAGGCCCCCGAAACGACGGATTGTAGGATGCCCAACAAACTCTCGAGCACATGGGTCTCCTCCGACAGTCCACCGGAACCAGCGACTTGCCAGTTTGTCAGTATACAGCTGCCTGGCCCTAACGGAATTCAGTTCGAGCTCCCTGCTCCGGAAATCCGGATGTGCCATCCATGGTGCGTCCTTGACTCACCAGGGGCGCACCATACAATGACTCCGTACACCAGTGGCAGATTGGTGTTCTGGACGGAGGTCAACCTGGCTATGAAAATCGGAATTCTGACGGGCGGCGGAGACTGCCCTGGGCTCAATCCGGCAATACGCGGCGCAGTGTTTCGGGCGCTTGACTTCGGTGATGAGTGCATCGGAATCGTAGGTGGATGGCAGGGTTTGTTATCATGTGAGACCGAGCCCCTCGACCTCGCGCGAGTTGACGAGATTATTGACCGCGGCGGAACAATCCTGGGAACCTCCCGCACCAACCCGTTCAAGGATCCGGCTCTTGTTCAGCAGACCATCGCAAACATCGGGACCCTTGGGCTGGATGCCGTCATCGCCATCGGGGGCGATGACACCCTGGGCGTGGCTTCCAAGCTGGCAGCGCTCGGTGTGAAGGTTGTGGGCGTTCCCAAGACGATGGACAATGACCTTTCGGGGACCGACTTTACCTTCGGGTTCGACACCTCGGTATCGGTTGCCCTGGACGCCGCTCGCCGCCTGAAGGACACGGCGCTGTCACATCGGCGTATCATCGTCCTCGAGGTCATGGGCAGGCACGCCGGGTGGGTTGCTCTGTACACTGGCATTGGCTCTGGCGCTGACTGCACATTGATTCCGGAGGTTCCTGTCGACTGGGACACCGTCGTTCAGCGTGTCATGACCGCCTACAAGCGCAAGAAGTACGCGCTCGTTGTCGTCAGTGAAGGAATCCAGATCTTCCAGACCTCCGGCGAGAACGTCGATGACTTTGGTCATCCGCTGCTCCAGAGCAGGGGCGTGGGACCGGAAGTAGCACGAATTCTCGAGGAGAAGACGGGTGTGTCGACCCGTTCCGCGACGATTGGACATATCCAGCGTGGAGGAAGTCCAACGCTGTTCGACCGCATGCTCGGGTCACGTGTTGGTGTGAAGGCTGTGGAAATGATTCACAGTGGTGAGTTCGGACAGATGGCAGCCCTCCATGGGACCGAGGTCGTAGCGGTTCCTCTTGCAGAGGCAGTGGGCAGTCTGAAGACCGTGCCTCAGGAATGGGTCGACCTGTTGAACGTTTTCTCAAAATAGCTGCATGAAGCGCATCGGGCTGCTGACAAGCGGAGGCGACGCCAGCGGAATGAACGCCGCGATCCGCGCAGTGACGAGGACGGCGGCGTCGATGGGTATCGTGACCATCGGGTTCCAGCACGGCTACGATGGCCTGGTCACAAACACGTGGACCGAACTGAATGCCCGTGCTGTATCTGGCATCCTTGAACTGGGTGGAACCATGTTGAAGAGCGCCCGCAGTGAACTCTTCCGTACGCCCGAGGGACGCAGGCAGGCAGCACTGGTGGTTCAGCAGAACCAGCTCGACGGCATGATCATCATCGGTGGCAATGGCTCACAGACGGGTGGTTACCTGCTGGGCCAGCTGGGCGTCCCTGTTGCGGGCGTGGCCTCCACCATAGACAATGACCTGTACGGATTCGACTACACCATTGGCTTTGACACGGCAGTGAACGTTGCAATCGATGCGATTGACCGCATCCGTGATGCCGCCGAGTCGCACGACCGGGTCTTCGTCGTCGAGGTCATGGGCAGGGATAACGGGTCCATAGCTCTCGAGGCGGCAATTGCCACGGGAGCGGACATTGTCCTGACCCCGGAGTTGCCTTTCAGTATTCCTGAGCTGATCACACACCTGCGAGACGATGTGATGGCCCAGAAGAAGCACCACATCATCGTCATGGCTGAAGGCGCCGGGCATGCCGAGGAACTGGCTCGCTACATCAATGCCAACCTTCCGGTGGAATGTCGCGCCACTGTGTTGGGGTATGTCCAGCGAGGCGGGAGCCCGACGCGGTTTGACCGGATCCTGGCAAGCACGTCCGGCGAGGCGGCCGTCGTGGCTCTCACGGAAGGACGTTCGAGTGTCGTTGCAGGAACACGCAATGGTCACATTGTGCTTCAGGACACGCTGGAGGCAGTGACGCGGCGCAATCTTCTCAAGCCGGAACTTGTTGAACTGTTGAGACGGGTGTCCATCTAGGACCGCTACCGCCTGGGAGCAGCATTGGGCAGAATCTTCAAGTCCCTGACCTTCCAGATCATCGTGACGGCTCTGCTGATTGTCGGCATATCCATGGCGATCCTGAGCAACGGCCTCATCCTCGAGTTTCAGAATGAGCTCGTCAACAAGGAGACAGAGACCCTGGACGCTATCGGTCTGCAGGCTGTGGAACGGTGGAACCGCATGTACCGTGAGTTATCCACAAGTTACAAGTTCGACCAGCTGAGCCAGACACGGCAGGACCAGCTCATGAGCGTCTTCCTGTCCAAGTCATTCTCAGACTACATTCAGGGGTTCAAGGGCAACTTCCCCCGTATCAGCATTGGCTACCAGGTGCCCCTCTTCACCCCCAGCCTCGTCTACCTGACCGACGTTTCACGCAATCCGCTTGCCAAGCTGACGGTCACGCTTCCACTGAAGGCGGGGACGCGCACGCTGGGTTATCTCGTTGTGGATCGTGACATGCCGCAGGTTCTCGCTCCCCTTCAGCGGGTACGATTCGAGGCATTCAAGACGTCGACGATCTCCATCGCGGCCAGCGGTCTTGCTACTGTCATTCTGCTTGCGTTCTTCCTGATACGCCTCCTCAATCTTCGCCGAAGCGTCGTTCGGCTTAAGACGAACCTTGATACCCGGATCCCGCGCGGAGGCGGTGAACTTGGAGAGATCTCGACAGCCGTCGCCGACCTGGCACACTCACTGAAACGGAGCATCGAGGAGGCTAAGCAGACAGAGTCCCTCAAGACGCTGGGCGTGTTCACAACCGGCATCGCACATGAGGTACGCAACCCTCTCACGAGTATCAAAGGGTACGCCAGCCTTCTGGAGAAGAAACTGCAGGGACGCCCCGAGGCCAAGTACGTGCTGCCAATCAGCAGCGAGGCAGACCGCCTTGAGACCCTCGTCAGAGACCTGTTGACATACGGGCGACCGGCACCGCTTCAACCAGTGGCCTTCGACCTGCGTGAGTCACTTGTATCTCTGGGCGACCTCATGGCGCAGCAGTTCCAGGACGGTAACGCTACATTGGACCTGCAGGTACCGCCAGTCCTGGTGACCTGGGACGCCCGGCAGACCGAGCAGCTGTTCATGAACCTCCTGCAGAATGCCGTTCAGGCCATGCAGGACAAGGGGGGCGGGACTGTGACCGTAACTGCCGAATCCGAGGGAGACCATGTTATCGTCAGGGTTGCTGACACAGGCGTCGGCATCCGTGATGAAGACCGTCCCAAAGTGTTTACTCCCTTCTTCACAACGAAGGAACACGGCACCGGTCTTGGGCTCTCCATTTCGCAGAAGATTGCTGCCGCCCATAATGGCATCATAACGTACGAAACGACAGAGGGGATGGGTACCACGTTTGTTGTCAGCATGCAGCGTATCGTCAAGAGCGAGGTTTGACTTGGCCTCCAAAACCCCTAGACTGTCTGATTGCCTATGAAAACCCAGAACAAGCTTGTCCTGGTCGTCGACGACGAAGAAAACATACGTGAGTTACTGAGAGAGTCGCTTGAGGACGAGGGATACCGTGTAAGCGTCGCCAAGAACGGGCAGGAGGCCGTGGAGAAGGCAAGGGCGCTCAAGCCCGACACTATTCTCATGGACGTCAAAATGCCCGTGATGAGTGGCATGGACGCATTCCTCAAAATCAAGGAATCTCAACCTGACCTGCCGGTCATCTTCCTTACCGCGTTTGGTTCATCTGACCTTGCAATTTCTGCAATGAAGTCCGGGGCCTACGACTACCTGACGAAGCCGTTCGACATCGATGAGGTTCGCATCAAGGTGAAGCGGGCATTGGAACTGCGCGAGCTGTCGTATCTGTCCGGAAGGACCCGCTCGGAGGATCTTCCTGCCATCAACGAGGACGAGCTGGTAGGACAAAGCGCCGTCATGCAGGAGGTCTACAAGCAGATTGGCAAGGTAGCGAGCTCTGACGCCACGGTTCTCATCCTGGGTGAGTCCGGAACGGGCAAGGAGCTGGTTGCCAAGGCCATCCACAATAACAGCAGCCGCAAGGACCGTGCATTCGTTGTCGTCAACTGCGCGGCCATTCCGGAGAACCTCCTGGAGAGTGAGCTCTTTGGTCACGAGAAGGGTGCATTCACGGATGCGTACGAAACCCACATTGGCAAATTCGAACAGGCGTCGTCCGGTACAATCTTCCTTGATGAGATCGGCGATATGTCCCTGCCACTTCAGGCAAAGTTGCTGCGCATCCTGCAGGACGGCGGCTTTGAGCGTGTCGGCGGGCGCGAGCATCTGACGTCATCGGCTCGTGTCATTGCGGCGACAAACCAGGACCTGGCGCGTCTTGTTTCGGAGCGCAAGTTCCGTGAAGACCTCTTTTACCGGCTGAATGTTATTACCCTGAGACTGCCTCCTCTGCACGACCGCCAGGGCGACATTCCTCTGCTGGCACGTCACTTTCTCAGGAAGTACGCGGCAAAGTACGGCCGCGACATCACAGACATTGCTGACGGGACTCTGGAGCGGTTGAGCGCATATGACTGGCCTGGAAATGTCAGGGAGCTTGAAAATGTCATCGCGCGTGCGGTCATTATCTCTCAGGCACCAGTCCTCCTGCCCGACTCGATAGACCTGGGGTCGCAGCCGCTTTTTCACCCACGTGACGAAGTATCGGCGGATGACAACGGTGGCTTCGTGCAGACTGCTGCACAGACGGCTCAGCCGGTTGCCTCGGGCAATGGCGGCCTTCGTCTGTCCGACGCCATACAGCAGGTCGAGATTGACATGATTCGCAAGGCCCTGCGAGAATCCGGAGGTAACAAGACAAGGGCGGCCCAGATACTTGGCATCTCCCGCAAGTCATTGTTCAACAAGATCCGGGATTACAAACTTCAGGACCACGAGGCGTAGGCCATAGCTTATGCAGAGCATCTGGATGTCAGGCAGAGCCGTGCCAGCGCTGCACGGACTTCCTGTCTGACTATGCGATGACACGACGCCGGCTGCTCAGCATTGCATCGGTCGTTGCTTCTGCCCTGGTCTGGGGAACGTCCTTTGCTGTTTCGAAGGTGGCGCTTGCATCTATTCCTCCGCTCTGGCTTGCATGGCTGCGGTTCGTCTGCGCCACTGTTATTCTCTTCGTCTGGCTTCTGATACGCCACGAGGACCTGCGACTTCGGCGCCGTGAAATCCTCGGCATGGTTGTGGGTGGCATCCTGGGCTACACGCTCAACCACATCTTCGAGAACGTCGGTCTCGCGCTGTCAACAGCCTCCGAGATCTCACTCATGATGGGAGTATTCCCTGTTCTGTCGCTCATCGTCGAGGGACTGATGTACCACAGGAAGTTCTCACACATGGAACTTGCAGGCATCGTGCTCTCAGTCCTGGGAGTAGCACTCATCGTCGGACCAGGAACGCTGTCCGGCGCGGCCCGGGGCAGACGCCTTGCGGGCGATTCCCTGATCGTCCTCTCAGGCATCTGCTGGGCTTTCTACAGCCTTCTGGTCAAGAATCTTGCCCAGAGCAGTTCCCCTGCAAAAACGGCAATGTTCCAGATGCTGTTTGGCAGCCTGGTTCTGCTGCCGCTTGCAGCAGCATTCGAAAACCCGCCTGGACAGATCCCAGCTGTTGCTGCATGGGCAGTCGCATATCTCGTCGTCCTGTGCTCCGTGGGAGGGTATTCGCTGTACAACTACGGCGTGACCGGCATGACCTCAACACAGGCCGTGAACATCCTCAACCTGATTCCCGTGTTCGGCGTTCTCACGTCATGGGCGCTTCTTCGCGAAGCGATTCTGCCCGTACAGGCAGCTGGCGGCGCAATCGTTCTCGCCGGCGTCGTGCTCAGCCTGCGTGTCCCTTCGGAGGTTCCGGCTTCTCCTTCATAACCACAACTGGACCGAGCACCGTGGGGCCAACGTGGCAGCCGATCACGGGCGACACCCTGTTGTACTCAATCGGTACGTGCAGCACCGACTCCATCCAGCTCCCGAATTCCTGCGCCTCATCCCAGTTGTCCGCCCAGTGCAGGCCAGCTGATACGACGCCGTGCGACGCCATGTCCAGGACCAGCTGCTTCAGCCGTTCCTTCCCAGCTTTCGTTGTTCGTATCTTCTCGAAGGTGATCATCCGCCCTGCGTCGTCAAACCAGACAATGGGCTTCAGCTGAATAATGGTTCCCATGAGTGCCTGAGCGCCAGTCAGACGTCCACCCTTGTACAGCCAGTGGAGAGATTCCATGATGAAGAACACCCAGGTCCGTTCACGAAGGTCAGTAACCGCATCCACAATCTCTGTGCGGTTCTTGCCTTCATCCGCCATGCGTTTTGCCATCCGCCCGATTTCAAGCTGTCCGTAGCCACTCTGTCGCGAATCGACGACAGAAACGCGGTCCTCGGCTCCGAGCATCTGCGCGGCAACATGCGCTGCGTTCACAGACCCGGAAATGGCACTGGAAATCATCACACACACAATTTCGTCGCCGGCGTCGAGAATCGGCTTGAACGTCCGGACGAGGTCATCCGGATTTGTCTGAGCACTTTCAAAGATGACGCCTTCGCGCTCCTTGCGATAGAAGTCCGCGGGCTTGATATCGATTCCGTCGCGGTACAGGCGGTCCCCCTCACGAATGTACAGTGGAACCATGGTAATACCGGCCTGTTCAAACTCCTCGACCGTCATGCCGCATGTCGAGTCCATCACTACCTTAACCATAGCGCTCCTTTGCGGGCTCTCATGCGAGCCACCACATTGTTCTTCTGGCAGACGGCCGCCCCATATCTGGCGACAGTTCCGCGGACATCACGCGACGCCCTCTGGCACAGTACGCGGGTAGCGTCCGTTGCTACCCCTTCATGATCACACACGGCCCCAGAAGATCAGGACCGGTGTGGACACCCAGGACACAGGACAGTTTGGTATAGGAAACAGGAACCCCCAGGATCTGTTCCATTTCGGCATGGAACTCCTGGGCCTCGTCCCAGTTGTCAGGCCAGTGAAGGGTCGCTGCTTCAACCCCGTTCCTGCCCGCTTCCGCGACCAGCTTCCGCATGTGCTCTTTGGCAACCTTGAGCGTCCGTGTCTTGTCATACGCTGTCATCTTGCCCTCATCGTCGAACCAGATAATAGGATTGAGCTTGACGACCGACCCAAGAAAGTATTCGGCGCCACTCAGACGGCCACCGTGAAACAGCCACTTCAGCGACTCCATGATAAAGTAGGTCCGGGTACGTGCCCGGATGTCCGCGAGAGCCTTCACGATTTCTTCCCGGCTTTCGCCTGCCTGGGCCATTCTGACAGCTGTCAAGCCGAGATACCCCTCGCCAAAACCAGACTCGCGGGAGTCAACGATGGAAATTCTGTTTTCCGCTTCAAGTGTCTCAGCAGCAACGTGAGCTGCGTTGACAGACCCGGAAATGGCACTCGAGATCAGCACGCACACAATCTCGTCCCCAGCATCGACAATCGGCTTGAACAGGGTGACCAGATCAGCCGGATTTGTCTGAGCGGTTTCGAACAGCGTTCCCTCACGCTCGCGCCTGTAGAAGTCCTCCGGAAAGATGTCGACCTGCTCGCGAAACAGCTTCTCGCCGTCGCGGATGTACAGCGGCACCATAGTGATGCCTGCCGCCTCGAACTCACCTTTCGTCATGCCTGTTGTTGTGTCCATGACAACTCGAATCATGCTCGCCTCCCGACACCTGTACAGCCAGTGTATCAGAAATGAACGTTCGCCACAACCACCACTGACGCTGGCCCCGCTGTTTTTCGTCTCCGCCAGCATTGTAATTGACTCTGCGCGGCCTACAATGTGCATCGTGAGGAACCATGGCAGGACGAGTGGGTTGGTTGGCACAGGGCAGGTCTGACGAAATGCGCGGTTCGGTGGACAGACGATGAAACGAGTGGCACGCGTCGGAGGACGCGGCATCGCCATTTCCGTGGTGGCGGCAGCCGCATGGCTGGTCCTGGGGACACGTCCGCTGTTCTACCTGGCCGTCTTCATGTCGCTCTACACGACGCTCATGGTTCCAACCGTTCTCAGGACCAGCGATCATGTGCAGGTGGAGAAACGGCTGCGGCAGTCTGTTGTCCAGATGAAATCGCGGGACACGTTGACCATGTCCATACGGGGCGTTGCGGAGCACTCGCCCCTGTTCGTTCATCTTCAACCCGTCCTGCCTGACTACATCATTCAGGACGGGTCCCGGACATCGGGACGGGCTACACTGCTCGAGTTCCACGTCAATCGCCGCGGCGTCTACGCCCTGGGTGGAGGGGCCATCACCGTAGCCGACCCTTTACGGTTGTTCCGCTTGACGAGACGTCTCGAGGCCGACCAGGAACTGACTGTCTTTCCGACAGTTCTGCCCCTCGAGAAGCTGCGCATCGCGCTTACCTCGCCACTGGACGGGCAGCGTGTCAAGTTTGCTCCAAACTACGACGTATCCCAGCTTGCAGGGGTCCGGCCATACGAAAGCGACCCGATGAATCGCATTCACTGGAAGATGAGTGCCCACCGCGGGGACCTGATGGTGAAGGAGTTTTCTCCTTCCGCGTCCAAGACGCTGGTCGTCCTGCTCAACCTTACCATCCGGCACCAGCCAAGTTTCACGCTGGAAACGTTCGAGGACTACATGACAATGGTTGCCGCGAGCGTGTTGCAGTACGCCTACGACCACAAACTCCCATTCGGCCTGACCATCCTGGGCGAGGAGACCCTTTCGTCGACGGGCTTCTCGAACGACGCAACGAATCTGTTCGCCTGCTTCAAGTTGCTTGCGAAGGCCAAGGCCCGCATGGATCAGGACCCCACCAGCACGGTATTCCTCGACTACCTTCGGCGTGAACGCCTGCAGATGCCCGCACGTTCTCAGCTGTACCTCATCCAGCACGAGCTCAAAGAAGAAGAAATCGGTGCCCTGCTGCGCATGCAGGCTCAGTTCTCGCGCCTTTCGATCTGTCTGTTTCCACAGGGGACATACCTGCTGTATGGAGAGCGTCCCGTGCCCTACTATATGCCCGATGTTGAGCAGATCGCGCGTCTCAGGAAGACGCAGAAGATTCTGCGTGACGCCAGAGTGGACCTCTCTGTCATCGGGATTAACGACACACTCGCCGCGCTGGGATGAGGGTAACCACGGACCAGGAGAAGCGCATCCTGCACATAGCGTTCATGGTCGTTTCGACCCTGGTTGTATTCTGGACCGCACGTGAGACTATTCCAGTCTGGATTGTGCTTCCTGCAATCGCCGTCCTGCTCGCCGCGCCATGGCTGCAACGGCACAAGTTGACGTGGGAAGGCATCATTGCCGTTGTGCTCGTGAGTGTGATTGCAACGAACCAGGCACGCCTCGCCGTTGACTATGCCGCCCGTTACCGCGAGTTCTTCTTCCTTCTCGTTCCTCTTTGCTTCTATGCCGGCATTGTGTGGACGAGCCTGAAGCCTCCTGGAGAACCTGTCTATCTGGGCAATGTAGTGTGGCTTGCCCTGCTGAGCGCATTGGACACCACCGGGGCCGGCGTAACCATCGCAACGCTGTCGTTCCTTGTCCTGGTTGCCATGATACTGGCTGGCACTCAGGAGGACAGACCTCGTTTTGTGCAGCGCGCGGTCGTGGTCGGCGGCATCGCGGTCATGTCAACCATTCTCGCAGTCTCGCTTCCTGTCGAGACAGGCCCCTTCAGCGCGTCTGTTGCCCGCGCACTGCAGGACTTCCTGTTCGGACGACCTGGTGAAGCAGCGACATCGCCACGCCACCCCACAAACTGGTGGAAGCCCTGGCCGACCGTGGCATCCAGTCGAGTGGGAGCCTGGCTGATGCGCCTGGCCCTGATTGAGGAGTTCAAGGCACTTGGGCCTGCGCTGCTGCTCCCCGCCGTCGCACTGCTTGCAGGATGGATCTTCCTTGGAACAATGCTGCAGGAGGGACCGGGCAGGTCGCTCCGCAGGCTCGTACCCGCAATCGCATGCTGGGCCGGCTGTATCGGCGTCTTCGCAGCGCTGGTCAGCATTCGCAGCAAGGTCCTCGGTACAGTCATGCTGGGGCCTTCCTCGCCATGGTCTGTGAACGGCCAGGTGCTGACCCCCAGGACATGGCAGATGGTTTTGGCCTTGCGCGCCGAGGTGACCTACATCCCCTCGCCCACAGCCCTCGCCCTGGAAACAGTGGCGCGCTGCCTGGCGGGACTCTCCTGCCTGGCCTGCCTGGTGATATGCATTCGCGAGGCTGTAGCCAAGAGGGGCACCCTGTTCGAGGGAATCGGACGCAGACGCGAACGGGTAGTTATCGAGCGCACCATCAAGCGCATTCAGCGTCTCGACGATGATGAACTTCTGCGCGATCCAAGGGGCACCGTCCTTGCGCTGTTCTATATGGCAGCCAACGCTCTCTATCCCCTGGACCTCGCCATGGTACGAGGAGAAACACCAACAGAGCTTGCAGCCAGAGTCGCAGTCTGGTATCCAGACCTGGCCGAACAGATTGACGTCCTGGGGAGACTGTTCTACGTTGCGAGGTACTCGACGGCCGAAATAGGGGCCAGCCAGGTGCGCACAGCAACAGCAGCGTATGAGAAACTGCTGGAACTCCTCAAGCGTGAAACTCAGCATCCGCGCATCAAGACCGAGGGGGCAGTTCCCGTCGCTCATCGTTGACAGTACGGCAGACACGTTTATTGAACCACGACACACCGTTAGCGAGAGGTAGAAGATGAACAAGCAGATGGACAAAGCGATTTCGTACGTCGAACAGTATTTTGTGGGCAAGGACACTGTGGTCACCGTGGCATTTGCTACGCTGCTCGCAGGGGGGCACATCATGCTTGAGGATGTTCCGGGACTGGGGAAGACTACCCTTGCCAATCTGATTGCCCGCTCTCTCGGTCTGGATTTCAAACGCATCCAGTTCACACCGGACCTCCTGCCATCGGACATTTCGGGCGTGTCCGTCTACGACCAGAAGACTCAGGAGTTTCGCCTCAAGCGCGGCCCGGTATTCACCAACCTTCTGCTTGCGGACGAGATCAACCGCGGCACTCCCAAGACGCAGTCCGCCCTCCTCGAGGCCATGGCTGAGTATCAGGTAACAATTGACGGAACCAGCGTGGGCATTGACCGGCCCTTCATCGTCATGGCCACCATGAATCCAATCGAATACGAGGGTACTTTTCCCCTGCCGGAAGCTCAGCTGGACCGCTTCATGACGCGGCTTGCCATCGGGTATCCTTCCAAGGACAAAGAGGCGGAGATCGTAACCGGGTTCTACGAACGAGCCAGGATTGTGACGGAGGACGTGCATATCATCTCACGCGAAGAGCTCCTCGCCATGCAGAAAGAGGTAGAGGGGATCTTCGTCGCTCCTGAGTTAATCAGCTATATCGTGTCGCTGGTCGATGCTACACGACACCAGGACACCGTGTACCTGGGACTCTCGCCGCGAGGAAGCATTGATATGATGCGTCTCAGCAAGGCGTACGCGTATGTGCAGAACCGTAGCTTCGTCGTTCCAGACGACATCAAACTCGTGTTTCCGTTCGTCGCGGGACACCGCCTGATTCTCCAGGCCGAAGCCAGGCTGCGAGGCGTCACGACCGACGAGACCATTGCCGATGTGCTGAAGAATGTTCCGATTCCAAAACTGGCCGAGTACTCACCACAATAGGATCTTCCGGCCCTGCAGTGCTGCCTTGGACGGTTGACATCTGGAAACGCCACACTGTCATAGCCGACACCGCGTTTCACAATGCTTGACCAGGGTGCGGCGGGTCCTAGAATGTGCAAGTAGCATTTCAGAACACGGGCAGGAACCTGAACAGCAAAGTCGGAGGTGGTGTATGCGGTATGTCATCAAGCGCACTGGCCAGAAGGTACCGTTTGATCAGGACAAGATCCGCATTGCCATTACCAAGGCCAGCAGGGCAACGAATGAGTTCGACGATACCGAGGCCCAGAGGCTGACACGCATTATTGTCGCCCAGATCCCTGATGACATCGCCACAGTCGAACAGATCCAGGACCTCGTCGAGCAGACACTCATGGAGTCCCGCCACCATAAGACGGCCAAGGCGTACATCCTCTACCGCGAGCAGCATCGCAAACTGCGTGACCTCAAGTCGCTGCTGGACCCGCGTGAGACTATCCAGAAGTACCTCGAGAAGCTGGACTGGAGAGTGAACGAGAACTCCAATACCAGCTATTCCCTTCAGGGGTTGAACATGCACCTCGCCACCAGTGTTGTCAGCAGATACTGGCTCAACGAAGTCTACCCACCCGAGGTGAGGGACGCGCATGTAAGCGGCGACCTTTATATCCACGACCTGGGGTATCTCGCGGCGTATTGTGTCGGCTGGGACCTCAAAGACCTTCTGATGCGAGGCCTGGGGGGCGTCTACGGCAAGGTCGAGAGCAAGCCCGCCAAGCACTTCCGGTCGGCGCTGGGACAGATGGTCAACTTCATTTTCACGATGCAGGGAGAGGCTGCCGGAGCTCAGGCCTTCAGCTCTGTCGACACCTATCTGGCACCGTTCATCCGGTATGACGGGCTAGGCTACGACGAGGTCAAGCAGGCGGTTCAGGAATTCGTTTTCAATATGAACGTGCCCACGCGGTCTGGCTTCCAATCACCGTTCAGCAATATCACGCTCGATTTGAAACCTCATGGGACCACCGCAGGTGAGCAGGCCATCGTTGGAGGCAGAGCTGTTCCCGAAACCTATGCCGACTTCCAACCCGAGATGGACATGTTCAACCGCGCGTTCGCTGAGGTCATGCTCGCCGGAGACGCCCGTGGGCGTGTTTTCTCCTTTCCCATCCCTACATACAACATCACCCGGGACTTCGACTGGGAGAATCACGTTTACGACCCCATCTTTGAGATGACCGCCAAGTTCGGGATTCCCTATTGGAGCAACTTTGTCAACAGCGATATGAGTCCGGATGACGCGCGGTCGATGTGCTGCCGGCTCAGACTGGACACCCGGCAACTGCAGAAGAGAGGCGGCGGGCTTTTCGCTGCCAATCCTCTCACGGGCTCCATTGGGGTCGTCACCATCGACCTTCCACGCATCGGCTACCTCTCGCACTCGAAGGAAGAGCTGTTCGACCGACTCTCCCACGTCATGGACCTTGCGCGTACGTCGCTCGAGATAAAGCGCAAGATCATCGAGAACTTGACGGCCGCGGGACTTTACCCCTATTCGAGGCACTACCTTGACGCGGTGAAGGAACGCAACGGCGCGTACTGGGCCAACCACTTCAATACCATTGGACTCAACGGCATGAACGAACTTCTCCTCAACTTTTCTGGCGTGTCGATTGCTCAACCAGACGGGCAGCGCCTGGCGCTCGAAATCATGGACTTCATGCTGGGCAGACTCGAGGAGTTTCAGCACGAGAGTGGACAGCTGTACAACCTCGAGGCAACCCCTGCAGAATCCGCTACGTATGTGCTGGCGAAGCAGGACAAGGCACTGTACCCTGACATCGTCGTGGCAAATGAGGAGGCGTTCCACAACGGCGCAGACCCCTATTACACCAATTCAACTCAGCTGCCGGTAGGATACACAACCGACCCCTTCGAGGCACTTGACCTGCAGGATCCCCTCCAGGTCAAGTACACGGGTGGTACTGTCGTGCATCTGTTTCTGGGTGAACGGCTCGAGAGCGCCGACCAGGCAAAGCGTCTGGTGCGGGCGGTCACTGACAACTATCGGCTTCCCTACTTCACACTGACGCCCACCTTCTCCATTTGTCCGCGCCACGGCTACATCGCGGGCAACCATCCATACTGTCCGAAGTGCGACGAAGAACTCGCAGCCCAGGCAGGCGCTTCAGGGAAGGACGACGTGCCGTGCGTGACCCATGGGGAACGCTAGGGGGCCCATAGCATGAAGAGCTTCCGCAAGACGCAGAAGACGGGCATTCTCCTTGCCATTTTGGTTGTTGGCCTCGCGGTGTGCGTTTATTTTCTCGCTCGTTACGTGGGCTCCAAGGGAACGGGAACAACGCCTGCTGCCCCGTCGGCTGCAGATGTAGGCGTGTACATCGACAAGGGCGACCTGTGGCAGAGTTCTGGGCGCCGCAGGACGCAGCTCACCAAGCTGGGCACCGTCAGCACGTTTGACTGGCATCCGGCAGGACAGGAAGTCGTGTACGTGTCGCGCACTACGGATGGATCTTTCAAGGTCATCGACCGAAAACTGGCATCAAAGCAGGAGCTAGTAGTCTTTGAAGGCAAAGGGGACACCCCACCAAAGGTGTTGTGCACGACAACTGGCGTGCTGGTCGCTGAGTCGGCCCCTACGACTGTTCCTCGCCTCTTGCAGTTGACCATTACGACCGTCGGCTACGATGGAACAATGGCGGGCTCATTCTGGACGCAGGTCCCTCTGACAAAAGAGCAGTTCGACCGCACGACCTGGTTGGCGCTGGTAGACTCTACCCCGGTCATTGCTTCTCCCGGCGGTATCTGGAGCATTTCCACGTCGAGCCTGCTCTTTGATACCGCACACACATTCCTTGGCTCCTCGGGAGTAACCTTCTCGGATGGCACGTTCTTCGGCCTCATGCAGGATGCGAACGGCACGTTCCTCGGCACAAAGACCAAGGACGGAACAGTCGCAAGCATAACTCCGCCACCGACGTCTTCGTCCGTGCTGCCGCCGTTTGTGCGGGGCGCATCGAGGACGACGGATGGAAAGACGATAACCTATGAACTCGGCATCTACGGTACAAGCTCGACGTCGGGGTCGCAGGTGTCCTACGAAACATGGCAATATACTCAGGGCGCACGCAAGGCGACACTTGTTGTCAAGGGTACGACACCCTCCATGTTTGCGTATCAGTTCACAGGCGGTAGCGCGCCGATTGCCGCTGGCAAGCAGTCTGGTTTCACGGCAGCCACGGAAACGGGGGTGATGTTCCGCGACAGCCCTGTCACCATCGGCAGCACAGTCCTCGAGATTGCGGCCCCTTCTGAGACCCGGACCGCTTTGGCCCTGGGACAGGGCTGGGTCCAGGCCAAGGGTATTGGCCGCGCCAAGGGCAAGAACGGCTGGATCTACGGCGGCTATGTCAAGATTACTCATGGGTCCACCACCTATGCCCCATTTGCGAGAGTCAGCGCGTCTGGCAACGTGAAGGTGTATCTTGACGAAAAACTGTCCGAAGCAGCAGCCACTGGCCTCGCGAAGGGAGACAGTGTCGTTGCCCTCGGCACGACTGCAGACAAACGCGCGATCAAGATTCTGCTTCCTTCGGGAACCACAGCCTTTGTTGCCGCAAGCGCCGTGACTGTTTCAAATTGAGACAGTGAGTATACTGAACACAGCCAGGGGAGGTGAACCATGAAAGAGATGGAAAATGGAGACCTGTTGCTGGACAACGGGACAGTCATTCCGGCATGCAAACGAACGAAGACCGAAGTCTACAGCCGTGTTGTCGGGTACCTTCGTCCCGTTTCACAATGGAACAAGGGTAAGAAGGCCGAGTGGAACGACAGGGCCTGCTTCGAGGTAGACAAGCAGCACAGCACCACGCCTTGACTGTCAGGTATTGTCCTCCGCCTGGTGCTCTGCAAGCGCACCAGGCGGTACGTTTTTTTGTGCCCATGTCCACCGCTTCGGCGGCAGATTGAACGCGCCAGTGGACCTCGCGCATTTCGAACCTCTTTCTCTCGGTGACTTCCCCGGCAGCCTTGCGGCTACTGTCTTTACTGTCGGGTGCAACTTCCGGTGCCCGTACTGTCACAATCCGGAACTGGTCATCATAGGCAATGACACCCCGAGACTGGAGTGCTCTGTGTTCCTCGACTTCCTTCTCCAGCGCAGGGGAAAGCTGGACGGTGTGTGTATCACGGGAGGAGAACCAACACTTCAGAACGACCTCCCGGCCTTCATCCGTCAGATCCGGGCGCTCGACTACAAAGTCAAACTCGACACAAATGGTTCCAACCCCGACATGCTGACCCGACTGCTGAATGATGAATTGCTTGACTACGTAGCCATGGACGTCAAGGCACCTCCCCTGCGCTATGGCGACATCGTCCACAATTCCGGAGCCCTTGCTGCGGTCGAAAAGTCCATAGGCATCCTTGCAACTCACCCGGTTCGCCATGAGTTCCGTACCACGCTGGTTCCATCTCTTCTTGATGAGACTGACATTGTAGCCATAGCGTCCATGCTGCCAGACGGGTCCTCCTACGTTGTCCAGAACTTCGTTCCCACCAAGGCGATCGATGCACACCTCCTGAGCATGCATGGGTTCTCCTCCTTAGAGCTGGCCGGAGTTGCGGAAGTCGTTGCCGGGCGGTACCCACTCCTGCGTGTAACGACCCGGGGCGGCAACTAGACATCACGTGCCCGGTGCCACTCTGCATGGCTCCGCCGCCTGCTTTCTGTAACGGATACGCGGTCGGATGCGTTTTCTCCTATGCAGGGCAATCATCTGGCGGTAGGGACGGTGGCTCTTTTCCATTGCCCGTGATGCCCCGTACAGCTGTTTCGGCAGATTACTCGCCCCAACACTGTGTGGAATCGTGTGTTTCGCAGGCACACGAAAGCACATACCCTGGGCTGAACGTCACAGCCCAGGGAGCCAAAGTTGCGATGAGTGTTCTGGTATCAGCGTCTGCTGACGTGCACTTGGCGATGCTGGACTCCTCTCAGCGAGGACGTATAATGTGCAGGTCCGCGAGTCAGCACATGCGGCCGCTCGTATAAGGAGGAGTCATGAAGACCACCAAGTACATCACCAGAGCTGCGATCATTTTGGCGCTTACGATTGCCCTCCAGTTCGCGATTCGGGAATTCATCCCCTCTGTGCCCCCATTCAACATTGTGAACCTCTTTGTAGTGGGCAGCATTGTGAATCTGGGACTGCTGCTCGCTACAGAAACGACAGGCGTCTGGGCCGGAATCATCATTGCTCTGACAGCCCCGGTGACGGCATGGCTTCAGCAGCACCTGCCCTCACCGGTCATGATACCTGCTGTCATGGCGGGCAACATTGTACTCGTTGTTGTTTTCTGGCTGGCGATACGAAAGAACAGCTCACCTTCGTCATGGATACGCTGGGTGGGCCTGGTGGTCGGAGCGGCCGCCAAAATGGTCTTTCTGTACTACGCAATAGGTGCCATCGTCGGCACGCTGTCGAGCCTTCCAGCAGCGGCTGCAGCCTTTGTCCGCTTCTCCTTCAGCTGGCCCCAGTTCGTTACAGCCCTTATCGGTGGATTCCTGTCAACGCTGATAGCACGACGGGTCAAACCGCTCACCTAGGCGAGGTTCGCGCCTCCCTGGCTCTGGAAACTCGGTGGGGGCTAGAGTGGTTTCGATGCATTCAGCTCGTCAGCAATAACACCGTAGACAACGTCTGAGATGTCTGCCATGGCGCGTTTGGCTGTGTTGGCTCTGTCAAATCCAGCCATGAACACACAGAGCACATAGGCTTGCTGCTGGTTCGTGACGACAAGTTCTGCGTCAAGCAGCGAGCCAGGCATGCCACCGGTCTTCCCCGCAAGTTTTGCACTTCCGGGCAGAGGCCATGCAAGCAGGTCCTTGAGTTGATTGAGCTCGAGGAATTCAAGAACCCTTCGACTGACGCGTTCAGACACCAGGCGGTGCCCAAACGCAAGCGTCAGCATTCCGGCGATCTCATCGGCGCTGACCGTGTTGTCTACGCCCTCTGCAAGAGTTTGGCGGTCCATCATCCGGCGCCGCACCCGGGTGCTCTTGTACCCCAGACTGTTCAGGATGGAGTTCAGCCGTGACACGCCAATCATCTCAATCAGCTGATTGCATGCCATGTTATCTGATACACCCATCATCAGGGTACAGAGGTCTTTCAGTGACCACGCGCGGGAAGTATCCAGATATTCGAGAAGTCCAGTGCCATGGGGTGGCAGGACTGTCAGTGGAATGGGAAGATCCCACGAAAGTTGCCCTTCCTCCACAAGGTAGCATACACACACAAGAATGGGCAGTTTGATGATAGAGGCTGCCCCGAAGTCGGCATCGCTGTGGTAGGAAACGAGCAGGTGCGCGCCAGCAGGCGTTGCCATCTCGAGCCGGAGACTGCAGCGGAACGGCAAGGGCTTGAGAATCCCCATCAGTGCATTCTCGAGTACCTCGCTGACTGAGTCGCCCTTCCTCAAGCTACCTCGGTTCCGACTTTGTCCCGGTAGGTGCGTGGGACCAGTTTGCCAACGGTGCACAGTATTTCGTAGCTGATGGTTTGCGCAAGCGATCCGAGGTCACCTGCGGTTATCCGCTGGTCGCCCGACTCGCCCATGAGAACAACCTCGTCCCCACAAGCCACACCAGGAACCTCCGTCAAGTCGATCATCGTCTGATCCATCGTCACCCGGCCAATAACAGGTGCCCTCTTGCCCCTGATAAGGACTGATGACTTGTTGGACAGCATGCGTGAGTAGCCGTCGGCATACCCTACCGGTAGGATTCCCACCACTGTCGGACGATAGGTCAGATACGTGCGGCCATAGCTGATCCCATAGCCCAGAGGCACCGTCTTGAACCCCACCAGACGCGTCTTCAGCGACATCGCAGGCCGCAGGCCCTCGATGGGGACGCCTTCGATGGGCGAACAACCATACAGGAGAAGCCCCGGCCGTACGCCATCGAACATCGCAGATTTCATCGTCAGAATGCCAGCTGAGTTAGAAAGATGAGCGATCGGTGGCCGAATTCCCTCGACTGTGGCCTGGTGCAGTACTTTCTCAAACCTGCGCAGCTGCATTGATGAATAGGACTCGTCAGAATCAGCACACGAGAAGTGCGAGTAGATTCCTTCTGTCTGAAGTCTCCGCATGTCGTTGAGAGTGCGCAATACGATGGGCGCCTCGTCCGAAAGGACGCCATTTCTCCCCATGCCAGTGTCAATCTTGAGGTGGACCTTCAGGCGCTTCCCCGCTGGCACGACCGAGGCGAACTCTGCGGCTGCACCGTCGTTTGGAACACTGAGAGCGATGTCCTGTTCTATAGCAGCGCGGACCCCATCGGCCGGTACGGTCCCGAAGACCAGCATATGTCCCACAATGCCAGCACCCCTCAGTTCAAGAGCTTCCTCCAGGGTCGAGAGCGCAAACCAGTCCGCACCCTCCTCCTGAAGAACCGTTGCAACGCGTTCCGCCCCATGCCCGTACGCATCGTCCTTGACGACGCACAATATGCGCGTCTTGCTTGGAACCAACCCACGGATGACATGGTAGTTGTCCCGGATTCGCTCCAGGTCTACCTCCAGCCACGTAGGACGCCCAAATTCCCTGCGCTCATCACTGTCCAGAGTTTTCATGCGAAAACATTAGCACGTTTCACAGGCCGTTCAACACGGAATCGTGGCCGCAAGGAATCAGAGCATCAGCTTGTTCAGGCGTCACATCACTGTGGAGCCATCATCATTGACATAGCGCGCGTCGCTTCTATAGTGACGAAGTAATCGATAACTGCGTTATCGGTTACATGCCCTCCTTCGAAAACAGCCTGGACCGCAATCGCGCTTCAGGCTGTTTCCTTGGTTCCTTCAGAAGTACCGTACAGGCTGGTAGTCAGCGGCTGACTGGTACAGCGGAGGCAGTTTCATGTCTCCAGCTTCTTCCCGCAGCGCCCGTTCCATTGCCGCGCCGAAGAAACGCTCGGAACTGTAGTGATCCACAATGACGATGCACGCCCCTGTCTGCGCAGCATCGAGTGCTGTGTGATAGGTAACGTCGCCGGTAATCAGGACCTGAGCACCAGCCTCCATGGCGGCAGAGGCCAGTGACGACCCCGACCCCGAGCAGAATGCCACACGCTCGACTCTTGTCGGCAGCATGCCAGCCACAGGGAGGACTCGCACATTGAAGAACGACTTTACGAATGAAACAAATGCCTCCGGGCTTAGCGCTTCCGAAAGATCGCCGACATGCCCCATGCCTCGCGACGGACCGGTAGGAACGTGTTCCTCAAAAACGTCGATGACCGGTTCCTCGTAGGGGTGCGCATGTCGCACGGCATCAACGACGGCCGCCAGACACTGCTCGGTCGCGATCGTCTCAACCCTGTCCTCGGCGACTTCTGTCAAGGTGTTCTGTGAGCCCACGTACGGGTGTGTCCCCACCCCCGGAAGAAAGGCACCGGTGCCACCGACATGGAAGGATGTGTGAGAGTACAAGCCGACCTGCCCTGCGCCAGCCCTGAACATCGCGTTCAGAACACTGTCTCTGAACTCAGCAGGGACAAATGTGACAACCTTGAACCAGCGGTACTGTTCCCGCACGTCCAACATGTGTATGTCCGTGAGTCCCATCTGCTCCACGATGTATGCGTTGAGCCCACGAGGCGATGCGTCGAAATTCGTATGTGCAGCAAGAACGTCCATCTCCATGCGGATTGCAGCCATCAATGCCCCGTTCTGGGCCGGGTCAAGCTTCTTCAGCGCCCTGAAGATAGGGGGGTGGTGACTGAGAATGAGGTTCGCGCCAAGCGCCCTTGCCTCCTCCACGGTCTCGTGCGTCACGTCAAGGCACAGCAGTACTCCACGTACTTCATCGTCCTGTGCGCCAACAACCAGGCCGGCATTGTCATAGTCCTCCTGGAAGCGAAATGGCGCAAACGCGTCGATAAGGTTGTAAAGGTCGCGGATACGCATGATGATCCTCCAACTACCTGTTGGAAGGAGCCTGCCCCGGATCCCGCACGGGCTGCCGCGGCTCGCCGACTGCCGGCTTACGGACCATGCCGTAGACCAGCAGGGCTTCCCCGACCAGAGCAACCAGGTCGCCGATGCTGTAGGCGGACCCCAGGGTGCCAAGGAAAGGAAGCACGATGCGGTCCCCAAGGACATTGAGGCGTGTTCTGTCACTCATCAGAACGACGTTTGCTGCTGCGCCTTCCCGAACAAGCAGCTCGGCTCGGTCTGCCTGGCCCGTCGCAATGAGTGCCTGCGGGCTTGCCGGCATGCGCCCCCCATTGGCCCCTATAACCACCATATTGAGCAGCAGCCCTGCGATAAGAACTGGTATGCCAGCCACCTTCCAGTTCACGCCCAGGAAAACGAGCAGCATCAACAAGGAACACATGTACGCGAAGGGCAGAAAGCTGCCGAGCAGGAGTTCACCCCGTTCTGTGAACATCAATACCTGCAGGACGAACGCCCCAATTCCCAACGGCAGCATGCGGAAGCGAAACCCTTCTACGTAACGGAGTCGCCCCCCGGTCGCCAGACTGAGGATGAGAGAGCACACGAGAACAATCAGAACGAACACGACCGACCTCTCGATGAGCCGCCATCCACTCTGACAGCGAAGGGGAATCCCATCAGGAAACGTGACCTGCGCCGCTGGAAGAATACACGGCTTTGGCTTGTTTCACCCATGAACGCCTGCCGCGATCGATACGGCATTGCCGTCCCCTATTTCTGTCCCCGGCGGGAAGTTTGCCATATCACCAACAGAAAGGTGCTGTCGGATCAGCCCCGAGAACACGGTTACTAGATCAGGGTCAAACTGAGCTCCCCGCTCGCGGTCCAGAACTTCAAGAGCCTCCTCTACGGTGAGGCTCTTGGCCCTGTAGGGCCGCATACTGACCATGGCATCGAACGAGTCGGCAATCGCAATGATGCGCGCGCCGAGTGGAATTCCTTCTCCCTTGAGGTGATCGGGATATCCATTGCCATCGTACCGCTCATGATGGTGCAGAACAATGTCACGTCCACCCTGAAAGAGGGTCAGACCCTCGAGTAGCCCTGCTGAAACGGCAGAGTGCCCCATGATCTGATGGAACTCTTCGGGACTCAGCCCGGGCTTCCGCAACAACTCATCATCAAGACCAACCTTGCCCAGGTCATGGAGGACAGCAGCCTGAATCACGACAAGCGACTCGGAGTTCTCCATTCCGAGTTCGTTGCAAATATCCTCAACCCAGGCCCGCACACGCTTTGAATGCTGTGCAGTCTCCGGGCTCTTGCTTTCCAGAACGTC